>JAISBT010000139.1 GCA_031266055.1 Deltaproteobacteria bacterium | reverse complement strand
CATTTTAACATTGAAAATGTTGAAATGCTCTGGCGGCGGATACCGCCGCCCGCCCCGCAGGCGTAGGCGAAACTTGCTTCAGCCGTTGCTGCGCAGCAGCTTACGGATGAAGACAGCAGTGATGTTTCGCCGTAAAGCGCCGGAGGGAGCGTCTCAAAATTAAATTGCTTTAGAGCATTTTAACGAGGTTCCGCGCCATGCATGCCGTCAAACGCCCGCTTCCTGGCTTTGGCCTTTCTCTGGGCCTGACTATGAGTTTTGTGAGCCTTATTGTGCTTATACCCATGTTCACCCTCGTGCTTATGACCTGCTCGCTCGGTTGGGATGGCTTCTGGCGGACAGTGAGCGACGCCAGGGTGCTTGCCGGATACAGGATCAGTTTTGCCTGCGCTTTTACGGCAGCCTTGATCAACTGCTTTTTCGGGGTCATGCTGGCTTGGGTTTTCACCAGATATCGTTTTCCCGGCAGACGCATTCTGGACGGGCTGATTGAACTGCCTTTCGCCCTGCCCACTGCCGTCGCGGGCATTGCCCTGACCGCCCTGTATACGGATAAAGGCTGGCTGGGCGCCCTGTTTGCGCCATTTGGGATAAAAATCGCCTACACGCCTTACGGTATTGTCATCACCCTGGTGTTCATCACCCTGCCTTTCATTGTGCGCTCGGTGCAGCCGGTGCTGGAACAGCTCGATAAAACCTATGAAGAGGCCGGGTATATTCTGGGCGCGTCAAAAATAACCATTTTCCGGCGCATCATTATGCCGGAATTAATGCCCGCCCTGCTTACCGGCTTTGGCCTGGCCTTCGCAAGAGCCTTGGGCGAATACGGCAGCGTTATCTTCATCGCCGGAAACATGCCGTTTAAGACAGAAATAGCCCCTCTGCTGATCGTGAGCAAGCTCGAGCAGTTTCAGTACGGCCAGGCAACAGCGGTGGCTCTGGTGATGCTGGCGGTTTCCTTCATTATCATGTTCGCCATAAACCTGATTCAGACCAAAGCGGCCGGTTTCACGCGCTAGCTACGGGTAGCGCCGCCCGCCCCGCACAGGACATGCCATGCGTAAAGAACGCTCCGTCATCCCCTTGATACTTATCCTGGCAAGCGCTGCCTTCATCTTCCTGATGCTGGCGCTGCCGCTCCTGCTCATACTGGTGGAATCCTTCAGAGCCGGTCTGGATTTCTTCGCGGCGGCAATCAGCGACCCTTATGCCCTCAAGGCGCTGCAGCTCACCGGCATAGCGACGGTATCCTCGGTAGGGTTAAATACCCTGTTCGGCCTGGCCGCGGCCTGGGCCATCACCCGCTTTTCCTTTCCCGGCAAGGGATTGCTCACAACCTTTATTGACATCCCCTTTGCGGTGTCGCCGGTTATTGCCGGGTTGATCTTCATCCTGACTTTCGGGCGCATAAGCTGGCTGCACCCCTTTTTAAGCGCGTATGATCTGAAAGTTGTTTTTGCCGTGCCCGGCATTATTATCGCCACGGTATTTGTAACCTTCCCCTTTGTAGCCAGAGAAATAATTCCCGTGCTTGAAGCCAGGGGCACGGAAGAGGAGCAGGCCGCTTCCCTCATGGGCGCGGGGTTTCTGACCATCTTTCGCCGCATTACCTTCCCGCACATCAAGTGGGCTCTTCTATACGGCGTTATCCTCTGCACGGCCAGAGCCATGGGCGAATTCGGAGCGGTTTCGGTTGTGTCCGGACGCCTGCGCGGCAAGACCAATACACTGCCGCTGTATATAGAAAATTTATATGACGAGCATCAGTTTACCGCGGCTTTTGCGGTTTCTTCCATCCTGGTCGCGGCGGCGATAATCATTTTGATTGCCCGCAATATAGTGGAGTACACGGCCAAAAAAGATGAGGATACAAATGTACGTTGAATTACGTAACATCAATAAGCATTTTGCCGGCTTTCAGGCTTCAAAAAACGTCAGCTTCGGCATTGCGCAAGGGATTCTGGCGGCGCTGCTGGGGCCGAGCGGCAGCGGAAAAACCACTATTCTGCGCATGATCGCCGGGTTGGAAACCCCGGATTCCGGCAATATTTTTATCGATCATGTCAGGGTCAACGACCTTGATCCTAGTAAGCGGGGAATAGGCTTTGTTTTCCAAAATTATGCCCTGTTCAGGTATATGACCGTTTTTGAAAATATCGCCTTTGGATTGGAAATCAAAAAGGAAAAAAAATCCGGTATCCGGGAGAGGGTTATGGAACTGCTCGCTTTGATCGGCATGGAAGATCTGGAAAAACGCTACCCGGCGCAGCTCTCCGGCGGGCAAAAACAAAGAGTCGCCTTTGCGCGGGCGCTTGCGCCAAACCCCAGGCTCCTGCTGCTGGATGAACCCTTTGCCGCCATTGACGCCAAAGTGCGCCGTGAATTGCGCTGCTGGCTGCGCGACATGATCGCCCGCCTGGGCATAACCAGCATCTTTGTCACGCATGACCAGGATGAAGCGCTGGAAGTAGCCGGTGAAATAATCCTTACCAACCACGGGCAGGTGGAGCAAAGCGGCAAGCCCCTGCAACTGTATAAAAGCCCCAAAACCTCTTTTGTGGCCCGCTTTATCGGAGAATCCGTGATCGTCGATGATTACGGACTGCTGAAAGGCTTCTCCCCGGCGGCCAACGCCGGACAAGGCCACAGCGCAAGCGGCGCGATACGGCCCGAATTTATCCGCATCTTTACTGATAAAGGGTCTCTCCGCCACGAAAACGGCACTGAAGACGCTGTCGTTGAAAGCCTCGCTTTCCGGGGTTCCTTCATAGAAGCCGGGCTGCGCCTCAAGAACATGTTGCTGACAGCGCACCACTCTTTTGAGGACGCCCCCATCGCTGTGGGCGATCAAGTCAAGGTGCTGATTTACCGGCTTTATTCTTTTTCCGGCAATCAGGTCAAACTTGTAACCAATCAATATGTCATGGAACACGGCAATGGCTATGACTATGTAATTTAATTCCAATTCCAAACCAAACAGACTGCCGGCTTTGCCGAAAACCGCATGGATGCGGTTTTGATGTGGAAATGGAATAAGGTCATTAAATGCGCACACAGGAATTGGATACGGATATTCTGATTATCGGGGCCGGCGCCGCCGGATGCTATGCCGCTTTATGCGCCGCCCGCGCTTCCAGGGCCAGAATTTTACTGGTGGAAAAAGCCCATATTGAACGCAGCGGGTGTCTGGCAGCCGGGATAAACGCCATAAACGCCTATATCGGCGAGGGGCGCAGCCCGGAAGACTATGTGCGGTATGCCGTTGACGATGCTGAAGGCATTGCGCGTCCGGATCTGCTGCTTTCCATAGCCGGGCTGTTTAACGGCACGGTCACCGCTCTGGAGGGCATGGGACTGGTTATCCAAAAAGACGCCCAAGGACGCTTTGCCGAACGGGGCTGGCGCAACGTCAAAATAAACGGCGAAAACATCAAACCTCTGCTGGCTTCCGCCGTTTGCAGCGAACCGGGCGTCAGCGTGCTCAATAAAGTGAACGTGACTTCCTATCTGGTTGAAAACAACACCATCCTGGGAGCGGTCGGTTTCAGCGTGGAAGAGGGCGTCCGGTACATTTTCCGGGCGGCAGCGGTTATTTGCGCCAGCGGCGGAGCCGCCGGACTGTACCTCCCGAACAACCAGGGTATGGCCAAACATACCCTGTGGTATCCGCCTTTCAACACCGGCGCGGGCTACGCCATGGGCATTCTGGCCGGGGCGGAAATGACCAGCCTGGAAATGCGCTTTGTCGCCCTGCGCTGCAAAGGCACCAGCGCCCCTACCGGCACTCTGGCCCAGGGAGCCGGCGCCAGACAGGTGAACAGCCTGGGAGAACAATACGATAAACAATACGGTTCGAGCACCTCCCGGCGGGCCTATGGAACACTTGCGGAAAATCTGGCCGGCCGCGGCCCCTGCCGCCTGGTGGCCGCAAATATGACCCGTGCGGGCATTGAAAACATTCATAAAGCCTATCTGAACATGGCCCCGGCCCAAACCCTGAAATGGCTTGAAGAAAGCCGGAACGCTTCCGCTCCGGAGTCTTCCTCTCTCAGCGCTGAAATAGAAGGCACGGAGCCTTACATTGTCGGTGGACACGCGGCTTGCGGATATTGGGTGGATACCCGGCGCCGGACAACCATCAACGGGCTTTTTGCCGCCGGGGATGTCGCCGGAGGCTGCCCGCAAAAATATGTCAGCGGAGCTATGGCGGAAGGCAGCATAGCCGCCGGCTCCGCCCTGGATTATCTCAAGCGGGCGGCGGCAACCCGCAATAAATGCGCCGGCCTCGCCACTCTGAACCGGGTTGCGCTGGCGCGGCTGGAAAAAGAGGCAAAGTTTCTGAATACCGGGAGTTCTCTCCTCTTTACAGCGGATCAGCTTGAACTGTCCATGCAGACGACCATGGATGCGTATGCCGGGGGAATAAGCAGCCGGTACAGCTATAATTCCGCGGGCCTGGATCTTGCCCTTGGCCGCATCCTGGAGCTTTCCGCGCTGTCTGAAGAACTGCGGGCCGAGGATATGCGCGGGCTTTTGAAGATATACGAATTGCGCGAGCGTCTGGTGCTCTGCCGCAGCCTCATCGCCCACCTGAAAGCGCGCCGGGAAACGCGCTGGCCGGGATTCTCGCGCTATCTGGATTACCCGGAATGTACAAAAGACGGGCAATGTTACGTCAATTCGCAAATGGTCGATAATGAAATCAAAATTATTTACCGGCGGCTCCGATGTTTCAACGATACGTCGGACGTCAAGCGGGAATCTCCTTGAAAGGAGAGGTTTCAAACCATAAAGGAACTTTTGATGAGCATTGTAATTGACACAAACCGCTGTATAGGCTGCGACGCCTGCTGCAAAATCTGCCCCGGTTCGCTCCTGCGGCTGATAAAAAAAGAATCCCAAGCGGTTTACGCGCAAATCCGTTACCCGGACGAATGCTGGAATTGCGCCGCCTGCGTGAAAAAATGCCCCAGGCAGGCAATTTCACTGTACCTGCCCCCGGAAAGCGGCGGCAACGGAGCCAGATTGCAGGCGCGGCAAAAGGGAACCCTGCTGCATTGGGTAGCGCGGTTCCCCGACAATACAAAAAAAACTATCATAGTCGACAGCCGTAATCCGAACCATTATTAGTACGCTGTCCCACTTAAAAGTGTGACATGGTATTAGTACGCTGTAACACTTAAAAGTTCGTATAGAACAGCGTACTGACGCCGGGCGAACAAGCCCGGCGCGCCGCCTTAAGGCGGCGGAGCAAAGCAAAAACCACGTTTTTTGCTTTGCG
>JAISBT010000068.1 GCA_031266055.1 Deltaproteobacteria bacterium | reverse complement strand
CCTTTGTGCAGGCCGGTCTGGCTTTCCAGCGGGAGAAGACCAGGGCCGCGGCCTATGGAAGCGATAACTGGCGCTATTCCCTGGGCGCCTACCGGGTTTTTCCGTACGGGTTTTCCCTGTTCGCCGAACTGAGCCGGATCGACGCGCAATACCACGGCGAGCAATGGTACGTTACCCGCCACTACCGCATTGACTCGACAACGCGCCAGGACAAGACCTGGCAGTTTTACGCCGCTCTTTCCAGCAATCTGTTTGAAAAATACGGTATCACTCCGGTGCTGCAATACACCTACATCAAGCGCGAATCCAATATCTGGAGCAGGGAATACGACAGACACCGGCTGAATCTGGCCTTCAGCTACAATTTTTGAATCCTGCGGGCGCTCTTGCCTGACGGCGAGCTTTCGCCCGCCTGCAAACATTTCGCGGCAAGGATTTGCGAACAAATCCCTGCCGGGTAATTACACGTATCCCAGCCACTTCCAGTAGGTTGCCGCCAGCAGCATTATGCACCCGTAAGCGATGAGCGTCAACGGTATGCCGGTTTTGATGAACTGCCGCACCGTAAACGTGTCCGTGCCATAGGCGATCATGTTCTGGGGCGCGTTGGCCGGAAGGATAAAACCGAAACTGACCACGTACTGCAGGATCATGGTGAGCCCGAGCACGTTAATCCCGCTCTGCACCTTGGCAACCTCGCTCAGCACCGAGATGATGATGGGAATCAGCGCGGAGGCGAGCGCTGTGGCCGAGGCGAAGCCCATATGGATGATGATGAGGAACAGCGCCATGATGGCCAGGATCATAAAAGGCGTGCTGGCGGTCAGCCCGAATGCGGGAACGATGTTCCGCGCGAGCCACGGGCCGGCCTTGGTGGAAATGATGGCCGAGCCGAGGCTGATGCCCACGCCGAACAGGACAATCGTACCCCAGTTGATCTTGCTTTGCGCTTCCTTCCAGCTCATGACGCCGATGCGCGGAATCATCAGGAGCGACACCGCGACGACGGTGATGGAAGCGGTATCGAAGGGATGGATTTTCGTCGTTCCCATTGTGCCGCCAATGCCGAACATGCCCCAGGTTCTGCCTTCAAGCACCCAGAAACAGAGGAGGGCGACGGCAACGATCATCAGCCGGAGTTCCCCGGCCTTTATGGGGCCGAGGGCCTGCAATTCCTTTTTGATAGCTTCTTCCCCGCCGGGTATCTCGTCCACTTCCGGCGGCATCATTTTGAGCAGGAGAAAATACATGGCCACGGACATGATGGCCGCAAACGGCGCGGCAGCCGCAAACCACTCGATCCAGCTTATCTCGACGCCCAACTGCTCGCGGATGAAGCCCACGGCTACCATGTTCTGGGCCGCGGCCGTCTTGATGCCCACGTTCCAGATGCTGTCCACCTGCGCGCAGGCGATAAGCAGAAGGCTGGCGAACGGGCCGCGTTTGTCCACCTTGAACGCCTGGATGATCCCCATGACGATGGGTACGATGCAGGCCACGCGGGCCGTGGTGGAAGGCACGAAAAAGCTCAGGACAAACCCGGTGCCGATGACGCCGATGAAGATGCGGTTGCTTTTCGCGCCCACGAGCGCCATGATGCGCAGCGCAATTCGCCGGTCAAACCCGGTCATCTGCATGGCTGCCGCCAGGAACAACGCGGCCGCCACCATGGCCCAGGCGCTGTTGGAAAAGCCGCGCAGGCCCATGCCGAGCGCCTGAGGCATGGTGAAATTCACCGCCGGATCGGCAATGGACGGAGAAAACCCGAGAAGAAGGGTCATCATGGCCAGGATGACCCCCGCGCTGACGGGGTAGGATACGGACTCCGTCATCCAGAGAATGACGGAAAACACCAGCAGGCCGAGCATGCGCTGCCCCGCGACCGGCAAACCCTCGGGCTGGGGCAGAAACACAATGATGCCGAGCGCCGCAAGCGCCAGCGGCAGGCCCAATTTTTGAACAAACGTGAGGGTGTCTTGTTTCATTAAAAGCTCCTTTTTTTTGGCTGAACGCCTCCTGTTTTCATTCCGGCACACCGGGGGCACAGCAAACCCCCGGGGAAACGTCAATTTTTCGCCGTCAGGCGCCGGAGGGAGCGTCTCAAAATTAACCTGCTAGTACCATGTCACACTTAAAACTTCGCTTCGCTACGTTTGAAGTGTGAAGATCGCAAAGCAAAAAACGTGGTTTTTGCTTTGCTCCGCCGCCTTAAGGCGGCGCGCCGGGCTTTCCCGCCCGGCGATCCGTACGCTGTTCCATGTACGGTTTTAAGCGTTACAACGTACTGGAGGGGAACGGCGGAAGACCCGGCAGTGATCCGATCTGCAAATTCTTGGCGAGTGATTCAATTTTACCGGAAAATGAACAAGCGGGCTGCTTCCTGCGAGGATGCTTTCAATGCGGGAACAAAGACTGCTTCATGGCGCGGAGGATGAGTCAAACCAAGTGCGGATGTTGAACGGATATACATGTTATAAGCATATATCAGGCGGAAACGCTTTAGCAAGGAATAAGGATATTTTTGCGCTAAAAAATCCTTGACGAGGATTTATTTCCTCGTGTATGTGTATATACACATACGGCGTCAAGCAGCCTGCGCCGGCAAAGACCGGGATTATCCAGGCAGATAATGTTTTTTACCAAGGAAGCTTTGATGAAAGATACTCGAAGCGCGCGGCCGGCCGCGCAGCCCGCCCGTCCGGAGGCCTGGGGCGTAATCGCCCTGGCCGGCGTTATTCTCATGATCACCATGGGCATACGCCAGACCGTAGGGTTGTTCGTGCATCCGCTGGCAGCGGACAAAACCATGAGCATTGCCGAAATCAGCATGGCTCTGGCCGTCGGGCAGTTGCTCTGGGGGGTGTTTCAGCCTCTTTGCGGCATCTGGGCGGACAAGCGGAGCGCCTTTACCGTGCTCTGGGCCGGGGCTTTGCTGCTGGCTGCCGGACAACTGCTCACGCTGCGGGCTTCCGGCCTGTTTGGACTCACTCTGGCTCAGGGTATACTGTCCCCGGCGGGAGCGGCGGCAGGCAGTTTTTCCGTGCTGTTCGGCATTGTCGCGGCCCGGCTGCCTTCGGACAAACGTTCGGTGGCCGGCGGGCTGATCAACGCCGGCGGCTCGGCCGGGCAATGCCTTTTCGCGCCGGTGGTGCAATACATCATGTATTTGCGCGACTATTCCGCCAGCCTGATCTTTCTGGCTGGAACAGCGCTGGCCACGATTCTCCCCGCCCGCTTCCTGTGCGCAAAACCCGCGCCGCATAAAGCCGCGCCTGCCTCCGCTCTTCCTGTGACAGGCGCGGACGCCCTCAGCCGCGCCGGGCTGCGCGAGCAGCTTGCAACCGCTCTGCGCACGCCAAGCTACCTGCTGCTGCACGCCGGATTCTTTACCTGCGGGTTCCACGTTGCTTTTCTGACCACGCATTTGCCCGGAGAAATCAGCTTGTGCGGGCATTCCGCTTCCGTTTCCGCCACCAGTATAGCGCTGATCGGCTTTTTCAATATCGGCGGAAGCATAATGTCCGGCATTCTGGGCAAGTATTTTCGCATGAAGTATATTCTGGCCGCCATGTACGGCAGCCGTGCCGTCACCATCGCCTTGTACCTCCTCGCGCCCAAAACCGAGGCGGTTTTTTACGTCTTCGCCGTGCTGACCGGCATTACCTGGCTGGCAACAGTCCCTCCGACCGCCGGTCTGGTCGGCAAGCTTTTCGGCACGCGCTATCTGGCCACTCTGTTCGGGCTCGCCCTGCTGTCCCACCAGGTGGGGGCCTTTCTGGGCGCGTGGCTGGGAGGCGTTGCCGTGGAACAGAGCGGAAATTTGCTTTATCTGTGGTATGCCGATATGCTTCTGGCTCTGTTCGCGGCTTTTGTCAATTTGCCGATCAAGGAAGAAAAGTGAGGTCAGCGTGCCCAAACCTCCGGCCTACACAATGCCCTGCTACTGTACCACCCTGCGTAAAGCGGCGCGCTCCGTGACCAGGCTGTATGACAACGCCGTGGAACCGGCCGGCCTGCGCATCACCCAGTACGCGCTGCTCAATACCCTGTCCCGCCTGGGGCAGGCATCGCTCCATGCCCTGTCTGAAAGCACCCGCCTGGAACGGACAACCCTGATTCGCAATCTTGACGTGCTGGTCAAACAGGATCTGGTGCGGATCATCCATGAACAGCCTCCCCGGGCGCACAGCGTCTGCCTTACGGACAAAGGAGAAATCAGGTTGAACGCCGCCCGCCCCCTGTGGGAACGCGCGCAAACCCGCATAGGCGGGATGCTGACGTCGGAAGAGGTCAGCCTGCTGCAAAATTTGCTGCTCAAGCTGCATGCTCTTGACAGATAATACCATTTCTACACCAAAACTGCATCCATGCAGTTTTGGTGTATCGGCCAAAGGCTTTAGCCAGTTGAGCGAGCGAAGCGAGTGAAACAATGGGCCACCCGCTATGCGGGTGGGGACATAAAGTTATACAAAGAACCACCTTTTCAATATTATTGGGA
>JAISBT010000195.1 GCA_031266055.1 Deltaproteobacteria bacterium | reverse complement strand
ACCTGTCCGGGGCGTGGTCAAGAGCGTCAAGATCACCCCCGAGGGCGGGGTGATCATGCCCGGTCAGGTGATCATGGAAATCGTCCCCCTGGACGACTCCCTGATCGTGGAAGCCAGGGTCAGCCCGCAGGACATCGCTTTTCTCTTTGTGGGGCAGACGGCCAAAATCCGGCTGACGGCCTATGACTTCACCATCTACGGCTCTCTGGACGCCCGGCTGGAAACCATCAGCGCGGATACCCTGGAAGGAAGGCAGGGCGAGGTGTATTATCTGGTCAAACTGCGCACTCTGGCCACCGCTCTGGAACATCACGGTCAAAGCCTGCCCATATTGCCCGGCATGATGGCGACCGTGGATATCCTTACCGGCAAAAAAACCGTGCTGGATTATATCCTCAAGCCTATTCTCAAAGCGAAACAGACCGCTTTGCGCGAACGCTGATGAACTACCTCTTTCTGCATCACAACTATCCGGCGCAATTCCGTTTCACGGCCGCGGCTCTGGCGGGACACCCGGAGAACAGGGTGGTGTTTCTGACGGAGCATCAGCGCGGCGACGTCACGCTGACCGGCGTGCGGCAGGGCATTGTTCCCGTTCCGCAGCCAAAGAGTACGGACAATCAGGCGGAATACGAAACCCTGCTCACCCTGAGGCGCGGGGAAGCCTTCGGCAATGCGATGCTGGAACTGCGGCGCCAGGGTTTTACGCCGGACATCGTGTTCGACCATTGCGGCTGGGGATGCAGTTTGTTCGTCAAAGATATTTTTCCGCAAGCTCGAAGGGTCAGCTATTTTGAATGGTATTTCAACAAGCTGTATCCGCAGGATTTGAGCGCGGGCAACCGGGAGCTTTCGCCGGCGCTGTTCGCGCCGCAACGGCTGCGCAACCAGTGCCAGTTGGATGCCCTGGTGGATTGCGATATGGCGATCTGCCCGACCGAATGGCAGAAATCCCAGTATCCGGCGGAGCTTCAGCCCAAAATCCGGGTGCTGCACGATGGTATTGATCCGGCTTTTTTCTCGCCGGCCGCGGAAGGCGAGCCTTTGTTGCAGGAGACGCGGGATTCCGGCCTGTTCGGGGTTACAGAGCTTGTCACCTACGTTGCCAGGGGATTTGAGCCTTCCAGGGGGTTTCCGGAATTTTTTCGCGGTCTGCCCGCCGTATTACAGGCCCGGCCTGACTGCCATGTGATCATCGCGGGTGCTGACCGCCATGTGTACGACGCTCCCCGCCCGGACAGGCGCACCTGGCTCCAGGCCATGCGGGCGGAGGCAGCGGTGGATGAAAGCCGGGTGCATATCCTGGGGTTCCAGCCTTACCCGCGCTACAAGAAGTTGCTGCAAAGCTCAAGCCTGCACGTGTACCTTACCACGCCGTATGTTCTCTCCTGGTCCCTGCTGGAAGCTATGAGCTGCGGTTGTCTGGTGCTGGCTTCGGATACCCCGCCGGTACGCGAGGCAGTGCGCGATGGGCTGAATGGATTTTTGACGCCTTTTCCGGATGTTCAAGCACTGTCGGCCGGGATTATTGAACTTCTGGAAACACGCGAAAACTTGAATCACGTGCGTCTGGCGGCCCGGCAAAGCGTTTTGGACAACTACAACGTCAACACGCTTCTGCCCAGGCAGTTGCAACTCATTCACGGCGCGGCATTATGAAGGTTTCTGTTTATAGTCACACCGCCGGATGCGGTGGTTTAACTGGTTTGTAATTATTTCAATATATTATATTATTGATTTGGGCGCGTTGCCAATTGACAATGACACTAAAAAATGACACTATTTGGTATGAACAACAAACAACGGAAGACGCTTGCCGCGATTTTTTCCAATCCCACACCCAAAACACTGGCTTGGGATGATCTTGTGTCTCTGTTGCTCGCGCTTGGCTGTGACATGGAAAAAGACGGCGGTTCCCATTTCGCTTTCAGGCGTAAAAACCAAAAAGTTGATTTCCATAGGCCGCATCCCGGCAACGAACTGAAATCGTACCAAGTGCGGGATGCCAAAGCCTTTCTTCTCAAAATAGGGGTTGAACCATGAATAACACCATGCAATACAAAGGGTATTCGGCCATTGTGCATTACAGCGCCGAAGATGAATGCCTTGTGGGCCACATCGCGGGCATTAACGACATTGTAGGATTTCACGGTGATTCCGTTGAGGAAATGCGTAAGGCTTTTGCAGAGTCTGTGGACTTTTACCTGGACAGTTGTGCCAAGATGAATCACAAACCAAACAAGCCTTATTCCGGGCGTGTTACCTTGCGCATTCCCCCGGAACTTCATGCCAAGCTGGCGGTACAGGCTGAAATGGAAGGAAGCAGTCTGAATAACTGGATGGTTACGGCTCTGAATAAGGTTATCAAACAACACGTCTGATATCCTACTTTTGCCGGGGGAGTTTGAGGGGGCAAAGCCCCCTCAAGAGAATACATCAGTGCTTCCCTAGCGGCCCAGTTGGAAGCCGTCTTTCAGCGGGTCATTTTCATCAATCACAAACTGGTTGAAGCCGGTAATATAGGCCGAACCGGTAATTTGCGGCACAACGGCCTTGAAGGGACCGACAGTGGTTTCTTCCAGAATTTCACCGGTAAAGATAGTGCCGAGAACGCTTTCATAGCGGAAGGGAACCCCTTTGCCGATCTGTCCCTTGGCGTGCAGGGTAGCCAGCTTGGCGCTGGTGCCGGTGCCGCAGGGGGAACGGTCCACGTTGCCGTCGCCGAAGATGACGATGTTTCTGGCGTTATTGGCTTTGTCCGCGGGCGGCCCGTAGATTTCGATCAGGTCCACCTCATGAATCGGCAACGTGGGATGTTCGATTTCAAATTCTTTGTTGATGATGTCACGCATTTTCATGGCGATGGGAATCAGACGGCTCACATTGGCCGGAACCGGGTCCATCTTCAGTTCCGTCGCTTTGAGCAGAGCAAAGAAGCTGCCGCCAAAGGCGATGTCGAAAGTGACGTCGCCTATGCCGGGCATGGAGATTTTGCAGTCCTGCTTGTACAGAAAAGCGGGAACGTTGACAAAACTGACCGATTCGACTCTGTCGTTCGTCACCTTCACCTTGGCGCGAATCAGACCAGCCGGGGCTTCCAGCGTGATCTGGGTGTAGGGTTCCACTTTTTTCACATAGCCCATTTCAACCAGCATGGTCGAGACGCCGATGGTGCCGTGGCCGCACATATTGAGATAGCCGCCGCAGTCCGTGAAAATCATGCCGAAATCGGCTTCGGGATGATTGGGCTTGACCAGCAGGCAGCCGAACATATC
>JAISBT010000132.1 GCA_031266055.1 Deltaproteobacteria bacterium | reverse complement strand
AAGATCGCAAAGCAAAAAACGTGGTTTTTGCTTTGCTCCGCCGCCTTAAGGCGGCGCGCCGGGCTTGTTCGCCCAGCGTCAGTACGCTGTTCTATACGAACTTTTAAGTGTTACAGCGTACCAGGGTCTTTTTTGCTTGCGCCTGCCCGCGCTACACAGGCGTCTTTAAAGCGGCCGCTTCCAGCAGCGCCCGGCGGAGTTCTTCCACATCAATGGGTTTACTCAAATGGCCTTGCATGCCCAGGGCGCGGCAACGCTCTTTTTCTTCGTCAAAGGCGTGGGCCGTCATGGCGAAGATCGGCATATTCCGGTATTCCGGGTTTTCCATGATGTTTTTGGTCGCCGTATAGCCGTCCATAACCGGCATTTGCAAATCCATCAGCACCAGATCAAAGGGCGGCCTGCCGCTGGCCTTGGGCGTCGCCGCAAGTTTCTCCATGGCTTCCAGGCCGTTTTCCGCCGTGGTAACCTCAATGCCAAAGGCGCTGAGCAATTCTTCGGCAATCATGGTGTTGATTTCGTTGTCTTCCACCAGCAGAACACGCATGCCGCGCAAGACGGCGTTTTCATCGCCCTCTGCCGCGGGCTCCTCTGCCGGAGATATTTCCGGCGCGGAAGGCGCTTCGACAAGCGCGAAGGGGCAGGAAAAGCTGAAGACAGTGCCTTTGCCCTCTTCGCTGGAGACGGAAATTTTCCCGCCCATCAATTCCACCATCTGCCGGGTTATGGTCAGGCCAAGACCGGCGCCGCCGTATTTGCGGGTAAAGGAGTTGTCCGCCTGGGTGAAGGCCGCGAAGATATTGCCCATCTGCTCCTGGCTCATGCCTATGCCCGTATCCTGCACGGCAAACTCCAGCACCGCCTCCCGGCTGCCGAGGCTGGAGACGGCGGCGCGGATGGTGATTGCGCCTTGTTCGGTAAACTTGAAAGCGTTGTTGATCAGGTTGATGAAGACCTGGTTCAGGCGCAGCGGGTCGCCCATAATGGCGCCGGGCAGGGAAGGATCCAGGTCAAAACGGAGAGCTATGCCGGATTCCACGCTCTGTTCCTGAAAAAACACCGCCATATCGTCAAAGAACCGGCGTATGTCAAAGGAGATAAGCTCCAGCTTGAGCTTGCCGTCCTCAACCTTGGAAAAATCCAGGATGTCGTTGACAATGCCGAGCAAGGTCGAAGCGGCGCGCTGCATTTTTTCCGTATAGTCCCGCTGCCGGTCATCCATGTGGGTATTGAGCATCAGATGGGTCAGTCCGATAACGGCGTTCAGCGGGGTACGGATCTCATGGCTCATATTGGCCAGAAAGGCGCTTCTGGCTTTGCTCGCCACCAGGGAAGCCGCCACCGCGCTCTTCAATTCCAGAAGCGTTTTTATCCGGGCCAACAATTCGTCTTTATCAAAGGGTTTCTGAATATAATCGTTGGCGCCGGACTGGAACCCCAAAATCATATCCTGAATCTGGTTTTTCGCCGTCAGCATCAATACGGGCAAGTCAAACAGCGAATACCGCTCCCTTATTTTCCTGCAGACCTCATACCCGGACATTTTGGGCATCATGACGTCCAGCAGAACCAAATCGAATTTCTCCTCGTTCTCAATGCGGGCAAGGGCTTCCTGCCCGTTATACGCTATGGACACGGAATAATTGCGTATGTGCAGAAAATTTTTCAACACCTGAATATTGACAGGTTCATCGTCAACAACCAGTATCTTGCCCGCTTCTCCCGTATATGCGGCATCCCGCCCGTATTGCGCCGTTTTATCCTGGCCGGAAAAATCCTCCATATCGATAACGGATTTCGGCTTTCCGCTCAGGGCCATATCTACGTTTTTGACGCTGGATACCGGGATGGTGAAGGTAAAGACGGAGCCTTCTCCCGGCTTGGACTTGACGCTTATGGTTCCGCCATGCAATTCGACAATCTTTTTGGTTATGGACAAACCCAGGCCTGTTCCGCCGTATTCTCTGGCGGTGGAACCGTCAGCCTGTTCAAACGACTCAAAAATCCTGTCAAATTTGTCCTCCGGGATGCCAATGCCCGTATCCGCGACCGAAATGGCCGCCAAAGAGCCGGAAACTTCGGCGGATACGCGGATCTTTCCTTTTTCGGTAAACTTGATCGCATTGCCGATCAGGTTATACAAAATTTGCTGAAGCCTGTTTTCATCCGCGCCGATCGCCGCCAAAGAGCCGTCAATATCGTTGATCAGGGCCAAATCTTTCCCTTTGACCAAAGGTTTTGACAGAATCATGACCGCATCGACAATTGTTTTCAGATCCACCGGCTTGATCTGCAAGACAATTTCCTTGTTCTTCAGTTTGGTAAAATCCAATATATCATTGATCATATTTGAAAGACGCTTGCCGCTGTTGGACACCACCGCCAGGTTGTATTTCTGCTCGTTGGTGAGCGCGCCGGTCGCCCCGTCGATCATGGATTCGACAATGCCGATAATGCCGTTGATCGGCGTTCGCAACTCATGGGAGGTGTTGGCCAGAAATTCATCTTTTAATTCATTCAAACGGTTCAAATATATGTTTTTTTCTTCCAGAGCCTTGGCATACTTCTGCATTTCCCGGATCAGATTGTTGATCTTTTCAGCCATAAATTTGAAGGCTCCGGACAGCGCGCCTATTTCGTCATTGCTTTGAATCAGCGGCACTTCTACGTCAAAATTTCCTTCGCCGAGAATTTTAGCGGTATGCGACAGCGTCAGTATGGGCCGGGTGACGTTTTTGGCGATTATGTACAGTATGCACGCAATGACGCATACGGCGATTATGGACACCAGGATGACGTAATTGCGGATACTGTCGGCATTGTCCAGAATCTTGGTCATGGGAATGCTGACCGCGACCGACCACGGCTTGGTGACGCTGCTGAATTGAATCGGGATATATACGGTATAGAAATCCTCCCGGCTTGAAATATACATTTTACCGTTCCGGATGGCCTCTTTCGCTTCGTTCGCGTATTGCAACCGGGCCGGATCCGCTTTAAGCACCGCCCAGGCCAGTCCGGGATTCAACGCGGACAAATCCAGTCTGGTTTTATCAAAAGTTGCCGCGTATTCTTTCAAATTGCCCACAAATTGCTTTATATTGTCGTATGCCTTGATCTGCTCTTCATCCGCCTGATCCTGTACAGGGTTATCCGCCAGATACCCGCTCGCATATCTGATGGCTTCATTGAGCCTGGAGCGATCCGCCAGCAGCATTTCATATACCAGGGTTTCCGCCAGCTCTTTTCCTAAATAGGGTTTGTCTGGATGCGCCACAATGGCTCCGGCATTGGAAAAAATCTCCGTGTATCCTTCCTGTCCGTGCGGGTTCACTCTGGAAATCATTTCCTGCAATTTATCCAGGACAAAATCGGAAGAGATGATGCCGATAAACCTGCCTTTGTGAATGACCGGAAAGACCATGCTGGCCAGCATTACCTGGTTTCCCTGGACTTCATACGGGTACGGATCGGTGATATATTCCTGCAAGGTGGTTTTGGGAACAATATACCAGTCCGCAACGTCAATATCGTATAAAGGCTCCACGGCAATATTGCCGCCAAGCTTATTCCAATACGGGGCATATCTTCCCGTTTCGTCATAGGCCGGTTTTTGCCCGGCGAACTGCGCGTCCTTCCCGTCCAGGGCGTCCGGGTCGTACGCTATACAAAAGGCGGTTATGTATTCCTTTTTCGCCAGGGTATTCCGCAGAATGTCATTCATCATTTTTCTGTCGGTGAGGCCGTGATCCTTCAGCGTTTCAAACACCGTCGCGAGCGTTTCCGAGGTTATTCTGGCCCCCTGCAATTCCGCCTTGATCTGGTTGTTGTATTTGTCGGCGGTTTCCTGCGCCAGGTTAAAGGCGTCTTTTTTCGCCATTTCAAAGGTTTTGTTGGAAACGATCATGGTAAGGATCAAAAAAGACACGATGACCGCGGTTGAAACCAAAACGAATATTTTTGTTTGCAGACTTAAATTTTTAAACATAAAATTACTCAATATTGAAAATGTTGAACTGCTCCGGCGGAATATTTAACAGCAATACTTACCCGGCAGTTGCGCAAAAGACAAGCGTTTCCGGTTAAAAATTCCACAGGCGCCTGCCTGCAAAAGTAAACGCGACAAAACGCAAAAAATCGGAGCGCCGCGGTGACCGGTATTCTGGTGTATGTTATGGGGCCTTCCGGCGCCGGAAAGGACAGCCTTCTGGAATATGCCCGCCGGAACATGGGCCTTGCCGTCGGGCCGCCGGTTATTTTCACGCAACGCTACATCACCCGCCCGGCGGATCCGGACGGGGAAAGGCACCTTCCGTTGAGCCGGGAAGAATTCCGTCTTCGCCGGGCAGCGGGTTTTTTCGCTTTGTGTTGGGAAAGCCACGGCCTTTCCTACGGCATAGGCAGGGAACTGGACGATATTCTGGCCTCCGGCGCGGCCGCCGTGGTCAGCGGTTCACGCCTCCATCTGCCGGAAGCCCGCAAGCGCTACTCCAATCTTGTTCCGCTGCTGATTACCGCCCGGGCGGATATTTTGCGCTCGCGCCTGGAAAAACGCGGGCGGGAGGACGCCGGGAGTATTGAAGAGCGGCTTGACTCCGCTGCCGCCAGAGAAATCGGGCCGGCGCCCGGCCTCATAACCGTGGATAATTCCGGCAGCCTTGCAACGGCGCAGCGGAATTTTCTGGAAATTCTGCGGCGGATTACCGCCGGGTAAAAGGCGGTGGTTTCCCGCAAGGCGGGGGTTATCACTATTGCGGAGGCAAGCTCCCGTTCATTTCCATAATCCGGGGTATATCCCGGCAAGGGCCGGCTGAATATTTTGCCATTGTCGAAAAAAACGCATATAGGACAGCAATGAAACGTGCTTTAATTACAGGGGTTACCGGGCAGGACGGAGCCTATCTTGCGGAATTCCTGCTGGAAAAAGGTTATGAGGTTCACGGAATTAAACGGCGTTCCTCTCTTTTCAACACTGACCGCGTTGACCACATTTACCAGGATCCGCACCAGTCCGCCCGCAAGTTTGTTCTGCATTACGGCGACATGAGTGATGCGGCCAATCTCCTCCGCATAGTGCAGGAGGTGCAGCCTGATGAAATTTACAATCTTGCCGCGCAGAGCCATGTGCAAGTTTCTTTTGAACTGCCCGAGTACACCGCCGATGTGGACGGGCTGGGGACTCTGCGCCTGCTGGAAGCCATCCGCATGTTGAGGCTGGAAAAGAAAATTCGTTTTTATCAGGCTTCCACCTCCGAACTTTTCGGCAAGGTGCGGGAGACGCCGCAGACGGAGCAAACGCCCTTTTATCCCCGTTCGCCTTATGCCTGCGCCAAGCTCTATGCCTACTGGATTACTGTTAATTACCGCGAAGCCTACCATATGTATGCCTGTAACGGCATTCTTTTCAACCACGAGTCGCCCAGGCGCGGCGAAACCTTCGTAACCCGCAAAATAACGCGCTCTCTGGCCCGCATTGCCCTCGGCCTGGCCGATTGCCTGTACCTGGGCAACCTGAATGCCTTGCGTGATTGGGGACATGCCAGAGATTATGTGGAAATGCAGTGGCTGATGTTGCAGCAAAGCGAACCGGAAGATTTCGTCATTGCCACCGGCCGTCAGTTTTCCGTGCGCGAATTTGTCAACGCTGCCGCGAAGGAGATCGGCCTGACTCTGGACTGGGCCGGCGAAGGCGCGCTGGAAACAGGAAAAATCGCCGCCATTGACGCGTCCGGATTCCCGGCAAACGGGAACTCCGGCAAGCCCCTGCGCTTGGGGCAGACCATCGTCCGGGTGGACAAGCGCTACTTCAGGCCGACGGAAGTGGAAACCCTGCTGGGCGATCCCTCCAGAGCCGCCGCGAAGCTCGGCTGGAAACCCTCTACCTCCTTTGCGGACATGGTGGCGGAAATGGTGCGCGAAGACCTGAGCATAGCCCTGCGCGACAGAGTTTGCCTGGAAGCGGGTTTCAAAATCTTTGCGCGCGAGGAATAAGGGTCATGGGGTAGCTGCCATGCGTTTTTTGAAGATCAATGAGCGTTTCAACCGATACGATCTTACCTGCGAACAGGCTGCGAAATTGAGATGAGTCATATTCTGCACATATGTGCAAAATATTGCTCATCTTCGCGATCCGCCTTGCCACTGCAACTATAGCCTTTTGAACAAACCCTCCCTGTACGCGTCCCAGAGCAAACGACTTTTTCAACATAAACTATATCAACTATTCAGCATAGTTACGTGCTAACAAGTTACACTGGCACAGCTCTTGCTTTGAAGCCACTTCATAATCCATATGAACGTGCGCAAACCCGGCAATTTTACACATATACGCAATAAACATCAGGAGTTTAAAATGAAAAAAAGTATTTTTGTTGTAACGGTTGTGGCTCTGGCTCTTGCGGTTCCACTTGCCCTCAATGCGGCGTCCGATCCTGCGCGGAACAGTTCCGAACAAGGCCGGTATGCCGATCTGCCGCCTGAAAAAGCGCAGCTTTTTGATAAAATGCTTGATGAACACGCGGATCTGGCGCGGCCCTTACACCGTGAACTCAAACAAAAATTTATGGAACTGGAATATGTATCCCGTCTGCAGCAAGCTGAAGTTAAGGACATAACCAAACTTCTGGATGAGATAAACAAGATCCAAAACAAGGTACAGGACTTGGAGCTGGCTACCGAGGACAAAATCCAAAAACAACTTGGCATCGCTTACCGGCCGGGCGTGCATTTTCCGGGAGAATACCACGGGCGCTGGGGTAATGAGCGCAATAGAAACGATCACAGAGGCTCCGGCTGGGGCGGCGGATGCAGAAATAATTACGACCGCCCGTACGGGTGGGGGCACGGCTCCAGACATGACGGCAAGTGGAAGCACTACAGAGGGTTATAATCGGATGCTGCCCGGCCGCTTCCTGTCGAAAGCGGCCGGGCGCCATGCCCACTTTCAGGAACCGGCGTGCCTTGCTGAAAAAGCCGTTTCCGGCTTTTTCAGCATCGGCTACGTAAACGCGCCGCCCAAAAAAATTCATTCAACGGCGAATCCGGCGGCGTTTGCCAGGTTTTTACCACTTCGAACTCCGCGTGCCTCTGCACGAAACACTCCACCCGCCTCTGATTTTCTTCAGGATTTAATGTACAGGTCAAATAAATGATGCTGCCTCCAGCCTTTAACCCGGCTTCCGCCGCCTCCAGAAGTTCATCCTGCTCCGCGCAAAGCTGCTTTATATCCTCCGGGGAACGCCTCCAACGTATTTCCGGCCTGCGCGCCAGGGTTCCAAGGCCTGAACACGGCACATCCAGCAGAACGGAACCAAAGCCCGCTCCGCCGGCCCGGGCGTTTTGCGCCTTTGCCCTGAGCACGGCAGGACAAGGCGGCAAAGTTCGAGCCTCCTTTGATTGAGAAACGGAATCCGCGACAGGATGTCGCGGCGAAATGCAAGGCATTTCGGAGGCAAGGCGGAACCGCGCTTCCTCCGCAGCCGATACATCAAAACTGCATGGATGCAGTTTTGATGTAGAAATGGAATTAGTCGGAGCATCCGGAAAAGCAGGCTGAAACAAACGTTTAAACTCCCGGCGGAAACCGTCAAGCCGCACTTCGCTCGCATCGCCGGCCAGGGTAACGGCCACGCCCTGTTCCAGCAGGGCCATGCTTTTGCCGCCTCTGCCCGCGCAAGCGTCCCAGACCGGAGGTTCCCAAGTTTCCGGCTGCATTGCCATCAGGGCTTCATAGGCAGCGGCGGACTGGCGGCTGATGCGCCCGGAGTCCAGTAAAGTTCTCCAGGCCAAACGGACGCCCGCCGGCAAAGCAAGGGCGGCGGGGCCGATAAAGACAGCCCCGGGCGTTTGTTTAAGCCCGTTTAACAAGGATTCGCATCCGGAGCGGAACGGATTTACCCGCACGCCCACGGGCGGTTCCCGGAGACCGGCTTCAAGGAAACGCAGCGCGGCTTCCTCTCCGTACGAAGAAATCCAAAGCCGCACAATCCATTCAGGCATGGAGTAAAAAACCGCCAAAAATTCCGGGCTGGGCGCGGACAGCGCCCTTGTGGAACCGGCCAGACGCGTGAGATAAAAATCGCGGTTTTCGTATTCCGCCGCCAAATTGCGCTGAAAAGATCGCAAAACGCCGTTGCCCACGCCAGCCAGCCGCTCCCCGAACCGGTTGCGCAAAAACCCTGCGGCAAAATTTACGCTGGCGTGAGCCGGAATACGAAGATACGCTATCTCATAAGCGGCCAGTTCAAGAAGCAGCCGCATTTCCGCCGGAAGCTTCTCCGGGTGCGGCAGCTTTTGGCGCAAAAACCAGTTCAACCGCAAATGCAGGCGCAAAACCCCGTAAAGAAGCTCTGTGCATAAAGCCTTGTCCGATGGCGGCATAACTGCTTCTTTGAGCTGCCTGTCCAAAGCCGCCTGCGTGTCCGCCCCGGTCTGCAAAACTTCCTTAAAAACAAGCAGCGCCGCTACTCTGGGGTCATGCGCCGCTCTATATTTCAAGCCTTGGCTGGCCATATTATTTTTCATGCCCGGCTTTAATAGCCAGTTTTGTCAGCTCGGTCAGGCGTTTATCTACTTTGGCGAAAAGGGAGCCCGGGGTGAAAAAACCGTCTTTACGCAGCTTGCCGCAGGGACAGCCGGTGAGTATTTCCATGGCTTCGCTGATATGCGTCACCAGATAAATGTGAAATTGCCCCTTCTCCACCGCTTCGAGAACTTGCGGCTTAAGAATGAGATGTCCAAAATTATCCTTGGGCAAAATCACGCCCTGGCTGCCCGAAAGTCCGTGCCGGCGGCACACTTCAAAAAAGCCCTCCACTTTGCGCCGTACGCCGCCCACAGCCATAATCTGCCCGGATTGGCCAAGCGCTCCGGTAAAAGCCAGACCCAAATCTATGTTTACCTGCGCAATGGCTGAAAGCAACGCCGCCAGTTCCGCCCCGGAAGCGGAATCTCCCTCAATGCCGGCGTAACTTTGCTCAAAGCAGATGCTTCCGCTGAGATACAAAGGCTTTTTCCGCGCAAATTGTGAAACCAGGTAGCTTTTAAGAATCATAATCGCCTTGGTATGTATCGGCCCGCCAAGCTCGGCCTCTCTTTCCAAATCAATAATGCCGTCATGTCCCACGCCCACGGCGCAGGATATCTGGTGGGGCAGGCCGAATTCAAAATCGCCGTAACTGGTGACCGAAAGCCCGTTGACTATTCCAATACCGTGTCCGCTGGTTTTGACCTTGATCAGGTTGCGGTCATATTCTTCCATAAAAGCCTCTTCCACCAGATTGGCCCTGAATTCACGCGCCTGCAAGGCTTTGCGCAGGTATCCCGCCGTAACCATGCTTGCTCCGTCCATGTCCGCCTGGGCCGAGGCTTCAAGCATAATCTGGCGCAGCAGAGGAATTTCCAGCGAAAGGTACTGTTTGTCTTCCAGAAGCAAAGAACCGTAATCAACCAGATCAGACATGGCTTCCCGGTCAAAATGCAAAAGATCCGCTTCCGCGATGATGCGCCGGAACTTTTTGAGATAAAGTTTAACCCCCGCGGCGTTGCGGGGCATGCGCCGCGACATTTGCGCCTTGATGCGGAACAGCTTGTTAAAGCGGCTATCGTTCATATATAAGGCATCATAAATTTCTTCGTCGCCGATAAGGATAACTTTAAGGTTCAACTTTAAAGCTTCCGGCTTAATTCCTTTCGCTTTGGGCATATCCATATCCGCGCTGTCATCCAGCCGGGCCTGGCCGGAACGTAAGGCGCGCAGCAAACCGTCCCAGGCCTGGGGGTACTGGAGCAGGTCTTCAATCTGCATGATCAGAAATCCCCCGTTAGCCTTGTGTATGCTTCCCGCCTTGATCAGGGTGAAGTTGGTAACCAGGGCGCCCATTTCCGATTCACGCTCAATGCAGCCCAAAAGATTCGGAACGGTGGGATGATCTTCAAAGATAACCGGGGCGCCCTGCAACTTGCTGTTGTTCACAAAAACATTGACCTCGTAACGGCGGGTGAGGTCGAACGGCGGAAGCTCATATCCGGAAGCAAGGCTGCCGGAAAACCCCGGCCCGGCGGCATTGTGCTGGCTTTCCTGCGGCAGGAAATAATCCAGGTTCTCCAAAATATCTTCTTTGATCTGATTAAAATAATTTGCCGGCAGGCATTCCAATCCCCGGTTTTTAAAGCGTTCAACCACCGGATCCAAAATATCCCGCAACAGCGCTTCAGCCAGCTTTTTTTCAAAAGTCCGCTCATCTTCCGCAAATTCCTGTTCCGCCCGCCCCAGTTTGCGCAAATAACCGTGCATGGTGCGCGCCAGATTATCGCCTTTCTGCCGTATATTATCGCGCTGATCTTCGGCCATATTTTCAAACTCCTGTTCATTCAGGCGCTTACCGTCCAGCACCGGGTATAGGGACATAGCCCCGTTTTCATCCACATCCAGCTTGAACCCTTTATCCGCGGCCACTTTATCCATATGGTCAAAAATTTTGCTTTTTTCGTCAAAAAAAGACACCTGCAGGGAATTGCGCCGTTTTGTATGGCTATCCCGCTCCATGAAGGCCGGAAGTTCTTTACGAAAACGGACAATGGCCTTGTTCAGGGAGCTTTTCAACTTGTCGCCCTGCCCTGCCGGCATTTTTATCAGCAGCGGGGTATCCGGGTTGTCAAAATTGTGGATATAGACCAGATCCGGAGGCACAGGATCTTTTTTCGCTCTGGGCTGCAAAAAATTATCCAGCATATACGAGCGACCGAGATTGGTTTCTCCGGCCAGATAAATGTTGTAGCCGGGGTCAGCTATATGCAGCGCCAAATTCAAGGCTTCCAGAGTTCTGGGCTGCGGAGGCACAAGGCTTTGCGGCAATGGAATTTCCTTGCTGCTGGCATAGGGTATATGCGGGGCTTTCATGCTTGCGCGTAGTTGATCCGCGGTAATTGTATATTTTTTATGCATCCAAAATCTCCATCACCTGAATATCGTTACGTAAAGGGTCTATTTTGCCCAGGCGCACCTTGACGCGTGCGCCGGGCATGATCCGTTCTCCGCACAGCTCACGGGGGGCGCGCAAATTTATCTGCGCAATGTCAAGCATAAGCTGGACAAAATAATTGTTTTCATCTGTTATGGTGGCGTCCCAGTATTTAAGGCCGCCATTGCTCCCCGGAGCAAGCTGTTCCTGCTGTTGAAAAAACAGCAATTTCCAATACCTGGGGCGGTGGCGTTGAATTTGCCCGGTCAACTCCAGGCGGGAACTTACCTGCGGCAGCAGGGCGGCAAGTTCTTCTTTACTGAAACGAGCCGCGCGCCCGCGCAAAAAACCCACCACCTGCGCTTCATTGAGCAGATCCTGATAGCGGCGCATAGGCGCGGTAAAACTGGAATAATATTTGAGGCCAAGCCCGGCGTGGGGTTTGGCCTCCAGTCCCAAAATTGACGGCGGTAAGGTTTTCAGAACCCGGGCAATATCTTCCTCCCTCCTCCACACTCCGGCAAACTCTTTGGGCAGCGCAACATCCTGGCTGCGGTAAATTAACGGCAACTCCCGCTCTCTGCACCACCCGGAAAGAGCAAAGGTAGCCGCGATCATCAGCTCGCCCACCAAGGTCTGCACCAGCGGCAACAGCTCACGCTGCGCAATGCATACTCTGTCCTTGTCCTGGAGAAAGATCTCCACATCCGGCCTTTCCGTAACCACCGCCCCGGCCGCGACACGCCGGGCCTGGAGTTTTCCCGCCAGTTCCAGCGCTGTTTTAAGCATTGGCGCAAACGGAACGGCAGGGTTCTGCGCCGGGAGCCCTTCTTGTTCCTCCGCCGCGCTTAAAACGCTTTCACACTGCTTCTGGGTTAAATTGGCCCTGATTGTAAGCGCCACAAGCTCAGGAGAGGCTTTGACCAGACGGGCCTCCGGATCGAACTTCAGGCGTAAAAGCAGTGCCGGCCTGCTTTGCCCGGCTTTCAGACTAAAAAGCTTTAAAGCCAGAGGTTCCGGCATCATGTAGTATTCAGCCTCCGGCAAATACAGGCTGCTACCGCGGTGCAGAACAGCTTTATCCAAATCCGAGCCAAAAATCCAGCCCAAGGCCGGGCAGGCAAGCGCAATACCCGCCCCATAGCCTCCCGGGGCATCCGCGTCCTCCGCATCCAGGCGCGTAACGGCAACGGCATCATCCCAGTCTCGCGTGCTGTCCGGATCAATACTCACAAAGTCTTCCGTAGCAACGCTTTTTGCGGTTAAATAAAAATTGTCGACAAGTGCTTCCACGTTATCCAGATCTCTCTGCCAAGGCTCAAACCAGCCCGGAGAAGGGTCATACCCGGCCCTATCCATCCAAAAATTATAATGTTCCGGAAATATCCCCCAGGCGGTGGCCAAGATCAGCGGCAAACTTTCGTCATCGCCGGGATTTTTCAGCGGCAGCGCCTTGACCAGCATTTTCCAGAGGCCTTCAGGATCATGCGCATCCGGGTCAGCCACCCGTTCTTTTAATATCTTGCGCAACGCCAAGGCAATTTCACCGCTTTCCGCGTCTCCGGGAAGGCCTTCAACCTCTTGCGGCGCTTTACGTTTTCTTGACGCCTCATATAAGTGGCGGAAAAACTCCGAACCTTTGGTCACAAGCTCCATGCGGGCTTCTTCAGCCTTTTGCCTGGATTCTCGCTGCTCCACCAGTTCCGCGGGATATACTTCAAAAAAAGGCGGGGAAAATTTGAAATGCGTTTTATGGTTCAAAAGCGTCTGACCCATCGCCGCCACTTGATCCACATCCGGTTCCGACCAGATGAGCGAAGCAAACCACTGCGCATCGGCCCGGCTGATTTCTCCCTGCGCCAGTTCCCAAAGCTGCGGCACGTCCATTTGAGCCGCATATTCCTCACGTACGCGCTTATGCTGCCCAAGGCGCTCCTGAATTTCCTGCCTGCTCGCGCTGCCGGAATACTGCGGGCCGAGCCAGGGCAACAGGCGGTTGGCCGCCAGCTTCATTTCGCGTTTATTTATGGTCACAAGTCTGAGCTGCGCGGATTCTTCTTCCAAAATCCAGGCCAACAGCGGACGGCCCGACTGCATCAATTCAACCACGCATCCAACGCCGGCAAAAGTAACTGACGTCAATGTCATCAAAAATCCTTTATTTAGTTGATTGCAAAGCCGGAGCCTTTCAACATTTTCAATGTTAAAAGG
>JAISBT010000109.1 GCA_031266055.1 Deltaproteobacteria bacterium | reverse complement strand
TGACGCCAACACCACCTGGTTCACGTTTACATCCCAGTCGGGAAATTTTTCCGTGCGTTCGTTCACCGGCACGGAAGCGGTCAATAAGCCGTATGAATTCACCATCAACCTGGTTTCGCTCTCGGACGACGAAGATACCACCGCGCTTCTGGGGACGGAAGCCGCTCTTGCCATCCGCGACAAAAGCGGCGGCGTGCGCCATGTCCACGGGCTTATCCGGAAAGTGCAGCAAGGAGCGAGCGGCAACGCCTTCACCAGTTATTCCTGCTCACTGGTTCCCAGGCTCTGGTATCTCGACCGGATTGTGGATCATCGCATTTTCCAGCAGTTGTCGGTCGTGGAAATCATCCGTACGATCCTCTCCGAGCAGGGCTTTACGGATGTTTCCTACAAGCTGTTCTACAAGTACGAGCCGCGGGAATACTGCGTCCAGTACGGGGAAACGGACCTTGGCTTTATCTCGCGGCTTTGCGAGGAAGAAGGGATCTACTTCTACTTTGAGCATACCCCGGACAGCCATACGCTGTGCTTCTGCGACCGCGAAGGCGGCCCGGGCATCGCGGGCGAGTCGGATATCCGGTTCGCTCCCGGCTCCGGACAGCGCCAGGATACGGCCGTAATCAGCGCGATCCGCCTGGAACATGCCGTGAACAGCAATGCGGCCGCATACCGCGAATGGAACTTTGAGAAACCCCGGCTTTCCCTGAGTGTGGGCGAAAGCGAGCCTGGCCGTGAAGAAGCTCCTGTACCGAAAGGCATGCTGCTTGAGCAATACCAATATCCCCATCTATATGACCTGACAAAACCCGGCAAGCGCTATGCGAAGCTACAGCTTCTCCGGCAACTGACCTTCCGGCGCAGCATTGTCTGCGAATCCGACGTGGCCGGGTTTGTGCCCAGCTACACGTTTTCCGTCAATTCCCATCCCCGGGAAGACATAAACGCCGGCTGGTGGGTTACTTCGGTATCGCACACCGGGGAGCAGCCGGGCGTACTCGAACACGAGGCGCCGGAAGAGGCGGTTCTGGTTTATAAAAGCGAGGTAACGGCCATCCCCCAAATGACCCGGTTTATCCCGGCGCTCGACCATCCGCGGCCGGTCATCAACGGCGCGCAGACAGCGATTGTGACCGGCCCCGAGGGGGAAGAAATCTATGCCGACCAATACGGCCGGGTAAAAGTGCAGTTTTTCTGGGATCGCGCCGACCAGTGGAACGAGAACGCCTCCTGCTGGATCCGGGTCTCCCAGGGCTGGGCTGGCAGTTTATACGGCGCCATGACCATCCCTCGGATCGGCCATGAAGTGCTTGTGGATTTCCTGGAAGGCAACCCGGATCGGCCGATCATCACCGGCCGGGTTTACCACGAGTTGAACCGGCCTCCGTATGCCCTGCCCGAGCACAAGACCAGATCCGTCTTCAAGTCCATGTCCACGCCAGGGGAAGAGGGAACCGGCCGCGGCTATAACGAGCTTCGGATTGAAGATAAAAGGAACCAGGAAGAAATTTACGGCCAGGCGGAAAAGGACGTGAACATCCATGTCAAGAATGACTGGAAAGAGCATATCTTGCACGACAAGCACCGGACAACGGAACACAGCGCGTACACCGGGACGAAGAAAGAAACGCACGAAAAACTGCACGGCGCGCGCAAGACGGAACTCTTCGCCAACGACAACCTGACGGTGCATGGGGACAAGCATTTTGCGAATGACGGCAAGCATTTGATCCTGGTCGGGGATGAATTCCATTACGAAGCGGGCGTCAAGGTGGTTATTGAAGCCGGAGCCGAGCTGACATTAAAGGCAGGCGGATCTTATATAACCTTCAGTAACGAAGGGGTGTATGCCAATGGGGCCATGATCCGGCTGAATTCCGGCGGCAGCCCTGGAACGGGCACGCCGGCGGAGCCGTTGCTGCCGACCGGGAGCATACCCGTTCCCGGCTTCAGAATGCCGCCTCTTAGTTGCTTTTACATGGTGGCGCCATATGGCGGGCCGCTGGTATGCCCGGATCTTCAAGAATAAGGATGGTTCACTTGTTCACCAAAAAACTGCTGTCTCCAGACGCCCTTGTGGACTACCTGTCCACCGACAATTGGTATGCCCTTCTTGACGGTGTTCTGATTGAAGACCTGCCCGCAAAGCTTGCTGAAGCGGATATCCCCTACTATTGTCTTTTCAGTGCGGATTTGCCCTATGAGTACAGGCGCATCGCCCCATATCTTGTGAAGTTGGCATCCACTACCGGCGGCTTCTTCAATGGCGTGCTTGATACTGTTAAGGAACATCGCGCGAGTTTTCTTCGATATCATGGCGATGACGAGTCCATAACTGAGCGTTTTCAAAATATGGCGCATGCCAAACTGCCGGGCGGACGGGTTGGGGTATTGCGCTTTCAGGATTCCAGAATCTTGAATGTTTTGCTAAACTCGCTTTCACCGCCCCAGATCCCGTTTATCTGGCCTCCCGGCGTGGAAGAATATTTGCTCTGCGTGCAAGAGCACACCTTCCACTCTTGGCATGCGCCAGACAATGCGGAAATACGCGAGAAAGCTGTAACCTCGCCGTTCATCCTGTCCGCGGACCAACTTGAGGAGCTGAGCGAAGACTGCCATAACCGGCTTCTGGATCAATTGGTTCAGAAGTATAAGAGTTCATTCGATGGATCTGAGAGCGAGTTTTTAACAGTTCTGGATAAAGCGGTCGATGAGGGTATGGAGTGCGGGTTTGTATATCCGCAACAGATATGCGACTATGTGGATAAGGTCTCAAAAATCGGGTGGTTACATGGAAATATGCAATGTAGCTTTGTTGCGATTTTGCGTCAAAAAGACATGAACGCTTCCATGAAATTGAGCCAAATTAAATCCTGAAATATCAGCTATAGTTGAGGGAATCTTATGCCTGCGACAATACCAAGCTGCCCGAAAGCCATACCTTTGATGCCTGTTCGCTATGCCATAGCGGATGAGACACTTGAAGCAAAAGTGGATAGTGCCAAAAAATCCCCCACACCGGAAGAATTACCGGCACTTTCCAGGTTCAGATACATAAAGCGTCTCTTGCGGCCGGGGGGCTATCTCTACGTCTATTTAGAAAAAATCGGCTGCTTTGAGGTAATGGTAAAAGATGGCGGAATCCTTGAGAATAAAGACGCGATGCTCTGTCCGGGAACCAGACTCATCCGGGATGGGCGGTTTTTGAATGTTCCCGAGGGTGATCCGGTTATGCTGGCGTATTCTGAAGAAAAATGGCCCGAGGAAACGGTCGCTCTGGTTAAATCCAAAAACGGCGCCGAGTTCCGGAAAAAAAGAATGGTAACCTGCGCAACCGATCACAAGCACACAATCGCATTGAATTTGTTTGACAAAGAAATTGAAGAGTATAAGCCCCAGGATGGCGCTTTGACGCTTAAACGGCTTTGCGAGCAATATGAAGAAGAGAACTATGTTGCGGAATGCAAGTCTTATTTAGAACTAAGTGAAATATTACAAAGAGAAGGCGAGTGTAATTACCTCCCGGAACCAACCGGATCAAAGCCGGAGAATCTTTCTCCCTTGCGCTGGAGCATAACAGAATTTGCTCCGCAAGATGACCATGAAAAAATCCGGAAAATCTGTGCAAACGAACCAAAAGCGCTCATTGGAATAGTAACGGACATTACAGGCGTTACTGAAGAAATTGCGAAGCTCCACAGTCTGGCGTTTTCCGACAAACAATCCTTTGAGGTTTTTCATAAATACCCTCTCGCAATATCAGAAACGATTGATATCTTGCTTAGGGCGAAGAAAGGCTCTATTCGGCATATACGATCAAGAGAGAGAATGAATTTCAACAATAAATACTCAAAGGACGAGGCGGGTATCGGCAAGTTTTTCAAGGCCATCGCTGAGGACTGGAACAGTTGCCTGTCCGGCAAGTATGAGAGCCAAGGCGGCAATGTGGTCGGTTCCTTTGATGAGGTAATGAAGGATTATTCTCGGACAAAGAATGGAACGTATCTTAATTACCGGGAAGCGATTTTCGCGCGGTGTATAGCGACAATAGGCTGCTCGGAACCGGCCAGAGAGGTTTTTGACAAACTCTATGCGCAAAATTTGCCGTCACTTGAAAACTGGTACTGGAAAGTTCTGGTTTCTGAAAGCAACATCACTCCGTTGCAATGGAGAAATGATGCCGCCGTTGTTCAGGAAATTTTCAACAGAAAAACAACGAAATGGACGGTTGCTATTCTGGAAGCTACCGAACATCTTTTTTACAATATTTCAGATGAAGACGTCCTGTTTTTTATTTCCAGCGTAGCGGCGCGCGATAAAGTTGTCCTTTCAAGAAAATACCTTGGCGGTAAAGAGAGACATCAAGCTCTGAAAGCCATAGTCAACCAATATGATGCCCTGGCTCAGGACAGCGGCGCCGCGGACAAAAGCGGCACGGGTGAACTTGACGCGGAAGAATTGAAATACAAGAAGGAACTTGAACAAAAAAAAGCCGATATTGTAGAGCAGGTACAAAAAATTAAAAAAGAGATGCTTTCGTTGCCCCTTGGCAAACGCCTTGAAGGCGCCAAACTGACAACGCCCGAGCTGAATTTTGAAGACGCGGAATCTGAAGCTGCCGCGAAGGTTCTTATGAGCTTTGTGTACTCGCTGGAGATAGCTTCAGATAAATCAAAAAGCGGCGTTCCATTATGCCTCAAGCCCCTTGTGGGCCTTTCCATGCTCTACAATGCCGGGCAATATGCCCGCGCGATCGCTTCGGATCCTTCTTCCTGTCGAAACATTCTTCTTTCGGGCGTGGTCTGTCTCAGCACAACGGCCGCATTTTTTAAGGGAGGGGAAATAGCTGACGATCTATATCAAACCATGCTCAAGCAGCGTGAAAATCAACTGGCGAAACTTATTTCCAAGCTTGCAGAATTCGATGAAAAGATTATGAATGTGGAGCAGAAACTTTTGCGGAGCCGCTATGTGGAGCAACGGAATACCATAGTGAAACTGTTGGAAACTTCCCGCCCGGATCTCGTCAAAAACGTCCGTATGCTGGCGGAAGCCTCGGAGGAAAACGCCTTCCGGGCTGCTGCGGAATCCATATTCAGAAGATCTGATTTAGCGTTTGGCGATAAGCTGGCGCTCAATAAAATTGGACGATTGGCGGAATACCCGGCCGGGCTTGACGTCAGCGGCGCCATCGAAAAATTGGGAACGCGCGCCAACGTTTCAATGGGCTTGGCGACAGTGCTTATGGGGGTTATTGACATTGTCGACGCATTCACCAATGACAAGGATGACTTCTATGGACGGAGTATACTTGCCGCGCGCGGGGTGACAACGTCTGCTCTCGGCGCCGGCACCATTTTGCGTGCATTAAAATCGACCGGGCTGGCCCGATTTTTTACTTGTCTCGCTTTTCTCGCTGAGGGTTCCGTTCTAATAGCGCTCACGATTGCGGTGCTTATCTTTGACGGCTTATATTGGTATTTCAAAGGGAGAGATTTTGATTTTTGGATGAAAACATGCCTCTGGGGCGAGGAATTCAAAGGCGGCCCCGTCTTGCAACTTTGTGACCGATATGTGCGGGGGAAAATTGACGCCACCTGGCGAATGAATTTTGAGTGTGAAGAAGCTCAAGCTGCCTTGCTGACGCCGTATACTTCCGTAGTGAAAGGAGAAAAAACGGCTTATTCCCGTCCGGAGTATCAATCAATTTCAAGCTATCCGAAAGTTGTCTTCAAGTTTCCCGGGGTCAACTCTGAGAGTGTTTTATATTACCAATTCCTGAACGAAAATACTAGCGTAATATCCAAGAAAGAATTTATTTATAGAGATAATCCTGAACTCTCTATAGATGACAACGGCATTGCCACGCTGAGCTTCACTCTGGAAAATGTGCCCGAGTCCACAACAACGATCCGATGGATTTATCTTTACAATGGACATTGGTATTTGCCCCTTTCAAAGGATGGCGCTGCCGAAGGCCGTGCCGATATCAGCCAAAGATGGAATTATAGTCCTGTGTGACGTTTTGAGGTTTGTGTATGGGATATGCCCATTCGCTTGAAGAGTTTCCCGAACATCTTCGCCCTTTCCTGGTCCGCGCTCTGCGCAGAGGGGAGGACAGTTTTTGGGCTCTTAAGGCTCCTGTTCCCGCCAATCCTGATAATGCGGTTTTGTTTTCCGGCTGTTACGAAAGACTTGATGAAGAGTATATGATTCCCAGCAATTCCGATTACCAGCGCTCTCAATTGAGGGCACATACTTTAGGTGGTATCTTAATCAGGTTGCTAAGCATCTTCATGTCTGTTTCCTTCATTGCTTTAACCATGCGATATGAGCACCCTATATTTCTTATTTTCTTTATTTTTGTTATTTTTTTTGAACTCATAAATATCTCTGCATTTTATAAATATAGACTGGATTTTGAGCCGAGAATCTGTTTTTCCCGCAAGGATAATGCCGTGTTCGCGGTGGACTATCAGGGCAACGTACACCAAATTCCATGGAAAGATGCCAAATGGTATATAAAAATCACGCACATGCCCAGCTTTACCGGGCATGTAACAGATATTTATTCGATCAATTGTTCCATAGTTAATCAGTCATCAACCGTATTCCATAACTTTCTGAATCCGGTTTTTCAGCCCATCCACTTTGCGCCGGAAAAAATTATTTTTCAACGCCTGGAAGGCGTTTACAACTTCGTTAACTACTATATGGAACACGGCCTTGATGACTTGAAAGTGGCTTACGCAAGTGACGATGTCATTAAAGAGAGAAAGCTTTCTTGCGGAATAACCCTTTTGCGCCCCTCAGCGCCGTTCCGGCCTAACAAAGCAGCTTACGCAAATAACTATGTCATTGAAGAGAGAAAGCTTCCTTGCGGAGTAACCCTCTTGCGCCCTTCAGAGCCGTTCCGGCCTGACCGGGAATTTTCAAGCCGGGCCGAACTCATCAAAGACGTTGTCTGGCGCTATTTGTGCTTTCCTTTTTATCCGAAACTTTTATTAAGCATACGCCCCCAGTTGCGACGCTTCCCTTTCGAAGAAACGAGCTTTCCACTGCAGCCGCACTCGACAGGCACGGGAAAGGCGGACACCGGCAATGTTAAATTTCTGTTTGGTAATGAAAAACTTTCAAAAATTTACAACAAGCTGAGTACGCAGCTTCCTGGTAAAAGCATACGGCTCCGCCATCTGGTCATCGCGGCGCTGGTCATTGGCGGTATGTTCATGGTCTATCGAGCGTTGCCGTCAATGCCGAAAAGCGTGGACGAGATCAACGCCGATCCGCGAATATTGAGCGGATTGAATTTTTATAAAGGCAGCCTGGAAGGAATAGACGTACAAGACGTCCGCATCAAAGAACTGGTGCTGGACGACATCCAGGTCGAGCATTCCAGCTTCCGGAACGTCACCTTTGAAAAGTGCGTTTTTACCAGAGTCAAATTCCAGGATTGCCGTTTTGAAAACGTGGCTTTTAAAGACTGCCTGCTCCGGGGCAGAGGCTATGTCAAAGATAGAGACAGCAGCACCATCTTCCGTCACAGTGTTTTCAAGGACGTACTCTTTGAAAACAGTAAAATGAATAACGTCGTTGCCGACCTCATCTCCGGCGAGGGCGGCTACGTCTACTTCCGCAATATGCGGGAGATCAAGGCCAGTGGCTGGAATGGGAATATATTGTCGGGCACGGATCTGCACTGCAGAGTGCTTGATTCCGATTTCGCCCAAGTCGATTTTTTTATTTACGGCAACAATAATGCCAGCTTTTACGCCAGAAACAGCAATTTTTCCAAAGTTTCTCTTCTGTCCGGAAAAACCCGGATTGAACAATGCCGTCTGCGTGACACAGAAATTTCAGCTGAAGATATTACGCTGGTAAGCGACAGTCTTCTGGATCACACCTCAATGTATTCATATAAATCCTGCTATTACGTCCACAACCGGTACACGGACTCCAGTGAGGTCAAGGAGGAGCTGAAAGAAGGAAACCGTGTCACCGGATACGACCATTCACCTGTCTATGTCGCGCATCAGGACGCGGCCCCGGCCCGGCTCGGATTTAACGCGGGCAGGGTCAGCGCCGCCGACATCACCCTGCAGGATCCCACGATGGTTAATCAGGCCGTAGATCGTAAACCTCCGCTCAGACTGAATTTGCGCAACGTACGGATTGTGGGCGGATTTTGGCATTTATTGCTGATAGATGGAGGCCAGTGGGAAAATGTGGCCATTGAGCCGAGCGTTCGAGTGGACGAAACCACATTGAAAAACATCCAGGCCTACAACCTGGAATTTCCGGAAGGCGATCCCTGGAAAAAAGAAGGCAAGTTCAGTCCGGACATCACCCGGAGCGAGCAGCCCTTTGACTGGCCTGAAGTGCGCGTGCCCACTCCGGCGGATATGGGCCTGGAGTGGTGGCCCACGGAACCAGGCTATCACCCGGAAAAGTGAACTCCGGGGAGAGCCGGTTATCCGGCAGGCCGGTCCGCGGAAATCCGCAACCGTATCGCAGGGCTAATTGCCAATAGTGATAATAAATTGGATCGTTTAAAAATAATTACCGACGTTCAACGGTAAACCCCGATAACGTACGGTATTTTTCGCACATTGAAAAAATGGAAGTAGCCCGCCAAGTCGGTTAGGTTTGGTCATCACCAAACAA
>JAISBT010000053.1 GCA_031266055.1 Deltaproteobacteria bacterium | reverse complement strand
TGTCAATGAACTCACCAAAACCGGCGTCATCCCGTACGGGAGCGCAAAATAAGGAGACGGGTCATGAAGAGAGCATACTATGTTGGTTTGGACATTGCCAAGAATATTTTCCAGATTTTGTCGATAGCAAATCAAGTTGACCGGTGTATGTAGCACATCAGCTGTCTCGCCGATAGGTTTTGTGCCGTCCGGAGGACAGGGCAACACTGGCGAGTGACCCGAGCACCGAGATGGTTCCCGAGATCGGGCGAAGGGGAAGTGCTATCTTCCCCTTCCGCATTTTCCCAGCCCGAGCTTGGGACAAATGCGGTAAACGCATCCGATTGTTCCCTTCCTTATTGTCTTTTGCCTTCAGCAGCAGGGTTTCAAGTTTCCGGGGGCCGTGGAAAACCGCCAGACTCCCGTCAGAATATTCGTGTACTCTGACCTTACACTTGGCATAGTGCAGGCGACCGTTTCCGGAGGTAATCTGCAAGGTGGAGTTTTTATATTGCACTGTGTTGTCATTACTTACCACGCGCTCGTCCTGAATGCAGAGCACATTGTCCAGGACGAAACCGTAAAGGGGCGTAAACGCGCTGCCGTCGACTTCCGCCGGTTTTGCGAAGCAGGCGTTATGCGCGGTCAGGAAAGACTCGCGTAAAAAACGGTTTGCTTGTGCCATGTCTGTTATTCCATGGAGCCGCAGTTCTTGTGGCAAGCGTTTTTGCAGGGTGCCGAACATGCGCTCGGAACGCCCTCTGGCTTCCGGAGAATAGGCGGGAATCATTTCAATGCCGAGTTGCCGCATAGCTCGGCCAACCTGGGTCAAACGTTCCTTGTCCACCTTTTCGCCCGCCTTGGGCGTAAAAAAGTAGTGCGAACCGCGATCAACATACAAGGAGCAAGGCAGGCCGTGTTTTTTCATGGTTTCCGACAATCCTTGAAATGAACTCATGGTGCCTTCTTCCTCACAGAAAAACATGGAATAAGTTTCATTCGTGGCATCATCCATGGTGACGATAAGATCCCATTGTTTCCCCGGTACCCACTCATGGGTCGAACCGTCCTGATGAAGCATCATGCCTGGTAAAGGGCGCCGTGGTCGCTTGCGCCGATGCTGCCCTCGCTTCTTGGCCCTTTTGACTACGCCGGCTTCCTGGAGCGTATTTTTCAGCAAGGTGTAACTGTGCTGATATCCTTGCTCCACCAGCTTCTCATGGAAATGCTTGACGGTGAAATCGTAGTACTGCGTTTCAAACAAAGCGATCACCCGCATGGCTTCATCAACCGGTACACGGCGGGCGGAGATTTCCCCGATGCGTCGGTCAACCAGGCCGCCTACCCCTTCCTCGGCAAAGCACCGCCGCTTACGGTAAAAAGTGCTGACGGAAACACCCATCACTTCCGCAGCCTGCTCGCAGGTGAGCTCGTGCTGGCTGAAACGCTCATTGACCCTCCAAAAAACGCATGGCAGCTACCTCATGAATTTGTGCCGTTGGACGCATGGGAGCCTCCTTTTGGCTCCTCATCGGTCAGTTCATGTGCTACCTAAATCGGTTATATCATTTGCTCTCGACATCTGCCAAAATTAGAATTGCTGATCCAGCACAACGGAAATATATTGTAAACTTTATTTTCAATTGGTTCCTTAGCTGTTACCCGAAGCCACCGGCTTTAGTCGGTGGAGTATTCACTCTTGGCTTTGTCAAAGACGGGCTAAATCTTGCAGGCCAGGAAAGGGCAAAAGTCCAGCGCCTGGTTGGTTAAAACAGTATCAGTTCCGCGGCCTTGGTATAAAGTCAGCGTCTCAACGTTCAGCCGGACGCGCGGGGTCTTTTGGCTTGCGGTCAGTACAAAGGCCGGAGCCTTTGCATCAGGCTTGCTGTATATGCGCAGTTCTTTCACCGGGCAGAGGCCGTGTGCCTCCAGGCACAAAAACAGTTCTTCACGCCGGGCGAAAGGAAAAATAAGACAGAAAAACCCTGTGGCGGAGAGAGCCAGGGAAGCGACATGCACAAAAGCGGAAAGACTGTGTTTTGTGCCGAAAAGGGCTTGGCGTCTGGAAAAGTTTTTGGGTAGCCGCCCGCTTCCTTCCAGGCGGTACGGAGGATTTGCCGTCACCAGATCCTGCTTTCGGCTTGGGCAAATCTGTAAATAATCTTCTTTAGTTCGCACTTCCTCCAGATTTACAGTAACAGCTTGATATTTTTTTGATAATCCAAGTCTGTCAGCATTGTTCAAGGACGCCTGCACAAGTTTTTCTTGTATATCCAGCCCGATAGCCGATAAACGCGGGTTATGCAACAGCAGCGCAAAGGCCGCCACTCCACAGCCGCAGCCCAAGTCCAGCAAATGCAGGGGATCGCGCTCTTTGGCCGGAAAATACATTTGTCCGGAAAAACTCGCCAGCAGCAAAGCATCTGAAGAGAAGCGAAAAGATCCGGGCGGCTGGTAAAGCCCACGGGGAAAATAACTTTGCGCCTGTGCAATTTTGTCCATGCCGCGTCCATCCATGAAAAGCATATAACCTTTCAACCTTTTCAATGTCAAAATGCTCCAAAGCAATTTGATTTTTGGAAGCTCCCTCTTGTGTCCTGGTGGCCGTTCTGTTAAATACTGAAGCTATGAACAATAACAATATACGCCCTGACGCTTTTGCCCACCCCGACCCGACCCTGACCAGCATAGAAGAACCGGAAAACGCTCTTGCCCCCGTAAGCCTGGAAACCCTTCCGCCCAAACTGCGCGCGGCCGTGGACAGAGCCGGCTGGACAGCTCTGATGCCCGTGCAGTCGCTGGCCCTGCCTTACCTTATGGTCGGCCGCGATATTATGGTACAATCCCGTACCGGCAGCGGTAAAACCGGGGCTTTTCTGCTGCCGGCTCTGGAACGTCTGGATCCGGAACGTAAGGAATGCCAGGCCATGATCCTGACTCCCACCCGCGAACTGGCCCTACAGATTGAACATGAAGCCGGGGTAATTTTCAGGGATTCCGGCTTGCGCGCTGTCGCCGTTTACGGAGGAGTCGGTTACGCCAAGCAGATAGACGCTCTGCATGGCGGCGTCCAAGTCATAGTAGGTACGCCCGGGCGCATCCTGGATCATCTGCAAAGCCGCAATTTCAATCTTGAAGCCTTGCGCATGCTTATTTTGGATGAAGCTGACCGGATGCTGTCCATTGGTTTTTACCCGGACATGAAGGACGTTCAGAGCTATTTACCGAAAAAGCGTGTGCCCGTGCATTTTTTTTCGGCCACTTATCCTTCCCAGGTACTCCGGGTGGCTGAAGAATTTATGGTGAATCCGGCCGTGTTGAGCCTCAGCCACAAAGAGGTGCATATTGCCGGCATGGAACATAATTTTTATACGGTCAGACCAATGGAAAAGGATCGCGCCCTGACCCGCATCATTGAGCTGGAAAGCCCGAGCGCGGCCATTATTTTTTGTAACACCAAGGCCAATGTTCACTATGTTGCCGCTGTATTGCAAGGCTTTGGCTATAATGCCGATGAAATTTCAGCGGATCTTTCGCAAAGCGGGCGCGAACAGGTGCTCAACGCCATGCGCCGGGGAGATATACGCTTTCTGGTGGCTACGGATGTCGCGGCCAGAGGTATTGATATACCTGAACTTTCACACGTAATCCTGTATGAGCCGCCGGAAGACCAGGAATCATACATCCACCGGGCCGGACGCACCGGTCGGGCAGGGGCCGGCGGCACGGTGATTTCACTGGTGGATGTAATGGAAAAAATGGAGTTGCAGCGCATCGGGAAATATTACAAAATAGACCTGAAAGAAAAATCCGTTCCCGGCGATGAACTTATCGCGCAAGTTGTCGGGGAGCGCCTTGTCGCCCTTCTGGAAGGGCGTCTGCGCAAGCTGACTGTTTTGCAAAAAGAGAGATTGCGGCGTTTTGTGCCTCTTGCGAGGCAGCTTACCCGGGAAGAAGACTCCATTACCCTTTTAGCCATGCTTCTGGATGAGCAGTATCACGCAAACCTCCACGCCAGAATTCCCGGTCTGGATCCTGAAGATAACTCCGGGAACAGGGAAAAACATCCTGCGTCTGGTTCCGCCGGTCAAAAACGGCCGAAAAGGGCTGTGTCGGGCCAGGGCAGGAGACGCGGATCAAGCGGCAGGCGCAAGCCGCCGGAGCAGGGAAATTGATCCGGTGTGCCTCAACCTGTCTTCTTGCAAGGGGTAACTGTCAGTTCAAGTCTGAACTACGCACTTTAAGTTGAGTTTTTTAAAAAGCGAGAGACGCTCATTTGCAATAATGAATCAACATAATTCAACTCAACGCACTTCTCCGCAATGAGGCGTAAAGTCCATTTCGCGCAACCTTCCGGAAATTTACCACACGCCATTGATTACTGGGTATTCTGTATACAGATTGACAGCCGGGCTGTTTTACCCTATGTACCGCAAACAACACTTGTGTCCTCGTAGCTCAGCCGGATAGAGCGACAGCCTCCTAAGCTGTAGGCCCCGCGTTCGATTCGCGGCGGGGACACCAAAACGGAATTATTCCTCTTTAAGGGCGTTATGACAGTAACCCTATGTCATAACGCTCTTTTTTATTTTTCATTTTTTTGGAAGATTTATGGGTTTGGAAAAAAATTATCAGGCAAATCGGGAACGGGAAAAGATTTTCGGAGGCTTGACAGGAGGCCACATAAGAATTTGGGCTAAAAAAATGGATTTTCTTTGCCGGGTTACGGCTTGGTTAAAGGGTATTTTTTTAAAAAATTCACTATTCACTTGACTTAAAAGCGATAATTGTGTTGGTTATGATGGAGAAGACTGCAGGGCAGTCGTTATCTCCCTTTACCAGGGAAAACAAAGCTACCAGCTAGGAGGAAAAAAGTATGACCAAGGCAGATTTGGTTGCGGACATTGCCGGCAAGGCATCCATTACAAAGGCCGGTTCCGAGCGTGCTCTGAACACCTTTCTTGAAGCCGTTCAGGATATTTTGGTAAAAGACGGGAAGCTTACCCTTACCGGGTTTGGCACTTTTTCTGTTGAAGCGCGCAAGGAACGTAAGGGGCGTAACCCCCGGACAGGTGCCGCCATTAAAATTCCGGCTTCCAAAGTGGTCAAGTTTCACCCCGGCAAGCATCTGAAAGACGCCATCAACTGATAACAGGTTTATCCGGTGCTGTACGCGGATGCCTTGCCCAATATTCTGCCTTGGAACATACCATGGTGGATGCCGGAATACGCGGTTTTTTTCGGGATTTTATTTTTGGTGTTAATTGTTCTGGTTTTCAGCATTATAATAGTGGTCTTGAAATCTCTGCATGAAACAGCGGCGGATTACAGAGAGCGAGATTATTGGGATTGTTGATAAAGCAGGTTTTTGCATTCAGATATTTTATAACTTGCTTTTAAGGGGAAAGAAGAATATGGTCATCTTTCCTTTTATTATCAGTAATACTACGTTGCCTTGAAGCATGTTTCATTTGCCATTGCCGAAAAGGCGGCGTAATATATTCGCTATGCGGCGGTTTTGCGGTAAGGGTTTGCAGATAAACTCTTGCCGAGCGGATGTGTATTTTTATGCCACTCCGTTTTGGCCTCCGGGTGAGTTTAAAGGCTGAAATTTGTGTACAGGGGGGTGATTTTATTGCCGGGTGTATATCTTAACGATGACGATTTCAATTTTGACATAGCTTTGCGGCGGTTTAAAAAACAAGTGGAGAAGGCAGGCATTCTTTCAGAATTGAAAAAGCGTCAGCACTATGAAAAACCGAGCGTAATGCGCAAAAAGAAAAAAGCTGCCGCACGTAAACGTTTGATTAAAAAAATGAGGAAAATTAATTCCAACTGATTTGTCACCGCGACGTGAAAAGCGCGGCGAAAGGTGTTCCAGAGGCGCGGGGATGGTTTACCCATCTCCCGCCTTAACTTTTTATAGAGCATTTTAACATTGAAAAGATTGAAATGCTCTAACAGGACGACAGGCGCATATAATGGATTCACGCACTCTTAACATATTGGAATTCCCAAAGCTTTTGAGCGCGTTGGCAAGCTGCGCCGTTTCCGAAGCCGGTTCCGCAGCCTGTCTTGCCTTGCGGCCCTGCGCGCATATTGTCGACCTGACGGAAGAAGCGGATTTTTTCCTCCAAGGCCGGATCTGGCTGGAATCCACCGGCTTCAAGCTGAGCAGCTTCCCAAGCCTGGATGCGGTTCTTGCGGAGTTGGACAAACCCAACAAGACGCTGGATCTGGATGCCTTGTGGACTTTACGCCGGGTTTTGCGGGATAGCGCTCTTTTGGCCAAATCCATTACGCAGGAAGATAATCCGGCGGGTAACCTGACAGACCTCTGGCCACGCCTGCTTGAATGTTGCGCGGCTTCTCCGTTGCCGGAAAAGTCTTTGAGCGCATTGAACCGCAGCATAAGTGACGACGGCTATATCAAAGATGAAGCCTCTCCTGAACTGCTGCTGGCGCGCCGGGAGATCCGGAGCATACATCAGCAATGCGCCCGCAAAGCCGGAGATTTTGCGCGGCAGTATAACATCGGCCGGTATTTGCAGGACGAGTTTATTACCCTGGCTTCAGACCGCTACGTATTGCCGCTTAAAAGCGATTTTAAAGGGCGTCTGCAAGGCATAATTCACGATTATTCACAAACCGGCGAAACCTGCTATTTCGAGCCTATGTTTCTGGTGGAATTAAACAACCGTCTGCAAGATTTAAAGAAAGAAGAAAGGGAAGAAGAACGCAAGGTTTTAGCCTGCCTCAGCAGCTTGTTAAGTTCCGAGCGTCCTTGTCTGCTGGGTACATATAAGCTGCTGGTTCGCCTGGATGTATTGCAGGCCAAACACCGTCTGGGCCTGGTCTATGCCGGAAGCATGGTTGATTTTTCCGCGGATTTTACGGTGGATTTGAAAAACGCGCGTCACCCCCTGCTGGCCTTGGCCTATGCCCGCGCCGTGGACAGGCGGAAGCAGGGCGCCGCCACGCATAATCCGGGTGAAGCGGGGAGGAATGACGTGCCCGGCGTATCGCCCCCGGCTCCTGTTCCGACGGATATTGTTCTTAAGGAAGGCCAGCGGGTTTTGATTATCAGCGGCGGCAATGCGGGCGGCAAAACAGTATGTCTTAAAACTCTCGGCCTGATCACGCTTATGGGCATGTGCGCCATGCCCGTGCCTGTGGATAAAGGCAGCGTCCTGCCGGTTTGGCGGTTTGTTTTGCCGTTTATCGGCGATGATCAAAGCCTGGAAGATCATGTGTCGACTTTCACGGCGCAAATTACCCAGCTGGCTGAACATTGGAGCGACATTGACCGGGATACCCTGGTTATTCTGGATGAATTCGGCGCCGGCACAGACCCGTCGCAAGGCGCGGCGCTTGCTCAGGCCGTGATTGACGAGCTTCTGGAAAAAGGCGCGCGCGTTTTCGCCGCCACGCACTTTCCGGCCTTGAAGGCCTATGCTCTGTCCAAAGACAAGGTCAGAGCCGCTTCCGTACTGTTTGATCCGCTGAATAAAAAACCGTTGTATAAGTTGGTTTACGAGCAGGTTGGCGCAAGCCGGGCTTTGGCGGTCGCGCATGAGCACGGCTTGCCGGAAACCGTTTTGAAAAGAGCGCAGCAATATTTGCTTCTGGATGGTGAAGATACAGGGATCCTGCTTGAAAGATTGAACCGGCTGGCCGTTGAACGCGAAGCGGAAATCGGAGCGCTGCGAGAACAAAGCGCCGCTTATGCGCAGAAGCGCGCAAAACTGGAAGAAAAATTCGCTGCGGAGCGCAAAAAACTGTTTGAGGAAATCCAGGGCGAGGCGCAAAATATTTTGCGTGATTGGAAATCCTCCAAGATTTCACATAAACAGGCCTTGAAAACTTTATCCCGTTTACGCGCGAATGTTTTGCAAAATGGAGCGGACGCCGCGCAAACAGCCGCGCCTGCCGAAACCGCCTGTTTCAGGCCCGGGCAGACGGTTTTTTACCGCCCTTGGAACAAAAAAGGCCTGGCGCTTGACATTGATGAAAGGCGCAAGCGCGTCCGGGTTGATTTTTCCGGCGTCACCATGTGGGCCGAACGCGCGGATTTGTCCGCGGCGCAAGGGCCGGAGGTTGAATCAGGGCATATAAATATTTCTGTCGAGATAAACAGCCATCAACGTCTTGACTTAAGGGGAAAACGTGCTGATGTAGCATTGGTGGAACTCGAACGTTTTCTTGATTCAGCTCTGCTCCGGGGGAGCGAAGCCATTGAGGTTATACACGGGCGCGGCACCGGGGCTTTACGCCGTGAAATTCATAATTATCTCAAGAATAATCCGGCGGTGAAAGCATGGGCCCTGGCCCGGGAAGACCAGGGCGGCGACGGAGTTACCCGTATTGAATTGAAATAGAGCAGTTCAAGCGTAAAATGCTCCGGAGCAGTTCAATTTTGAGACGTTCCCTCCGGCGCTTGACGGCGAAACATCGTTGCTGTCTTCATCCGTAGCTTCCTTCGTCGCAACGGCTGAAACAAGTTTTGCCTGCGGGTCGGTCGGCGGCGTCCGCTGCCGGAGCATTTCAACATTTTCAATGTTAAAACGCTCTTCTGTTGATTATCATGGCAGTCAAAAAAGAATATAAAAACGTGCCGCGCAACCTTGCCGTGCAGGCCATAAAAGACCGTCTGAATATTGTGGATGTTGTGCGCCGCTATGTGAATCTGCGCCGTGTGGGCAACAGATGGATGGCGCCTTGTCCTTTCCATCAGGAAACCAAACCTTCATTTTCTGTGGATGAAGCGCAGGGATATTTTTATTGTTTTGGCTGCCAGGCCGCCGGAGATATATTTGCCTTTTACCAGCGCATCAATGGCCTGGAGTTTAAAGAAGCTCTGGAACAATTGGCTCTGGAGGCCGGTGTTGCTCTAAAAAGTCAAGACTTTGATCCAAAGGCGAAACAGGCCATTGACGTGCGTAAAAACGCCTTTAAAATGCATGAGCTGGCCAAGAATTTTTTTAGTAAAAATCTAAATTCAAATAAAAACGCGGCTTGCCGTGAATATCTCGCCGGTCGCGCACTGGATGAAAAAATAATGCAGGCCTTTGAACTGGGCTGGAGTTTGCCGGAGTGGCATGCTCTGGAGCAGCACCTGGAAAACAACGGTTTCAGCAAAGACCAGGCTGTCCAGGCGGGGCTTTTGACCAGAGGGGAGCGCGGCGTATATGATCGTTTTCGTTCGCGGCTGATGTTTCCCATAAAAAATCTCGGCGGACAGGTAATCGCCTTCGGCGGCAGAATTATTGACGATTCCGATGCGGCCAAATACATCAACACCAGTGATACTCCTATATATAAAAAAGGCGACAACCTGTACGGCCTGTTTCAGGCCAGACGCTCCATAGCCATAGAAAAATCGGTAATGCTTACTGAAGGTTACATGGATGTGCTGACGCTGCACCAGTTCGGCTATCAAAATGCCTGCGGCGTACTGGGGACAGCGTTGACCCCTGAACAAATCAAACGTCTGGCGGGTTTTTGTTCTGATTTTGAACTCATTTTTGACGGTGACGTTCCGGGCCGCAAAGCGGCCTTGCGCAGCGCGGAAATGTTGCTTGCGCGGGGGCTGCGTTGCAAAGTGGTGCTGCTCCCGGAGGGCGAAGACATTGATAGTCTGTTGAAGGGGTCGCCGGACAGCGGTCTGGGCAAGAGCGCTTTTGAAGAACTGCGTCAGAAGGCGCCGGATGGATTAAATTTTTGTATGCGTGTTTTAAACCGGGAGTTTGCGCCGAAAGATATTGTGGCCTGGGTGAAACAGTTTTTAGGCGGTCTGGAGCAGCCGGAACTTGTTTCCGCGTATGTTTCGGAATTATCCAGGGGCCTGAATATCGAAGAAAGAATTATCCGTCAAAATTCCGGAATCGCTTCGCGGGAAACCGGCGCTTCAGCTCCGAAAGCTTTACCGCCGCGCAAGGTGCAGGGGCCGAATATTGAAGAACAAATTTTAGCCTTCGCCCTGTGTTACCCCCGCCACATCAAACAGTTGAAAGGCGTAGGGGCGGAATTTATTTTTTCTTCTTCCAGGGCCTGTGTTTTTTGGGATAAAATAGTCGCCTTTGAACCGTTTTTTGCCGGATATGATATTTTGCCGGATTTGGACGATAAGCAAAAGGCGTTTTGTGTTCGTTCCCGGCTGAACATGCCTCCTGCGGACGAAGAGAAAGAGACGCTGCAACTGCAACAATTATGCGCGGGCATCCAGCGTATGATCGGAGAAAAACACAACAATTCCCGGCGGCGGCTTTTGCGGGAAACGGATGATGAACCATCCATGAATGAAATTTTAATCGCCGAGAATGAAATTTTAATCGCCAAGCGGGACAAACTTGCGGGAAAATGAACGTGGAGCACAGAAATGAGTAATATTAAAGATATCCAGCAAATAAACGCTCTTATAAATAAAGGCAAAAGCATAGGGTTTTTAACTTTTGACGAGGTGAACAAAGCTCTGCCCGCGGAGGCCAGCACTCCGGATAAAATGGATGAAGTACTCGGGATTTTTGAGAAATTGGACATTGTGATTGTGGATTTTGAAAAAGAGGGCAAAAAGCTCAATGTTTCCGCTGCAGAGCCGGAAGACGACGTTGCTGTGGACGGCCCGCTGGATTTGGTCGAAGATGAGGATGTAGCGGATTATTCTTCGCGCAGTACTGACCCTGTGCGTATGTATTTACGTGAAATGGGCGCCGTTCCGCTGCTGGATCGCGACGGTGAAGTGGTTATAGCCAAAAAAATTGAAAGCGGCGAACAGGATGTACTGTATGCTTTGGTGGAAGTTCCGGTTGCCGTTGAAGAGCTGATTAATATTGGAGAAGAGCTGAAGCAGAACCGCATCAAGCTTAAAGACGTAGTTAAAACCATTGAGGAAGACGATCCCAGCGAAGATGAAATGAACCAGCGCCAACGGGTTATCCTGCTTCTGGATGAAATTAAAAATACCTTCAGGAAGAAAAGGAAAATATACTCCAAATTTGACGAATGCTGCACCCTGGATCGCCGCGGGGCCGGGCTGCAAAAAGAAATAGTGGCTTTTAAGGAAGATATTGTCGGGCACTTGCGCGACATCAAGCTGGAAAAAACCCTTATCGACCACATCATCGAAACGGTGGAGAGCTATGTGCGCCAGATGCACAGCTGCCACCGCGATCTTTCCAGCTATATACTTTCCACCGGTAAAACCCAGGCTGAACTTCTGGAACTTTTCACCCGGATGGACGCCCGTGAGCTTACCCCCAAAGAAACAGCCAAAGCGTTGAATCTTACGCTGGAGGAAATTTTTCCATTTAAAGAAATGATTATGGGGAAAATGGAAATTCTGGAACGCTTGCAGGAAAAATGCAGTCATAATGTGACCGACCTGGAAGAAGTGCTCTGGCGCATCAAACGGGGCAACAACGCCGCTTCCAGGGCCAAGCAGGAACTTATCCGCTCCAATTTGCGCCTGGTCGTTTCCATTGCGAAAAAATACACCAACCGGGGCTTGCAGTTTTTGGATTTGATTCAGGAAGGCAATATCGGTTTGATGAAAGCCGTGGACAAGTTTGAATATCAGCGCGGATATAAATTTTCCACCTATGCCACCTGGTGGATACGCCAGGCCATTACCCGCGCTATAGCGGATCAGGCCAGAACCATCCGCATCCCCGTGCATATGATCGAAACCATCAACAAGCTTATCCGCACTTCCCGCTATCTGGTGCAGGAACTCGGGCGTGACCCTGTTCCGGAAGAGATAGCCGAGCGTATGGATTACCCGGTGGATAAAGTTAAAAAAGTGCTTAAAATAGCCAAAGAGCCTATTTCATTGGAAACGCCCATTGGAGACGAGGAAGATTCCAGTCTGGGCGATTTTATTGAAGATAAAAAAGCTGTGGCTCCGGCGGAAGAAGTGGTCAATACCAAACTTTCCGAGCAAATCGCCAGCGTTCTGGCCGACCTTACGCCGCGCGAGGAACAGGTGCTGCGCAAGCGTTTCGGCATTGGCGAAAAAAGCGACCATACACTGGAGGAAGTGGGAAAACTGTTTAACGTAACCCGCGAACGGATCCGCCAGATTGAAGCCAAGGCTCTGCGCAAGCTGCGCCACCCGGTGCGCAGCCAGTCTTTGCGCACTTATTATGACGGATAATGTTGAAATACTCCGGCGGGACATTTCTTAATATTCCGCCGTGTTCCGGGAGCCTTCATCCGCACTCGGGCCTGGATAAGTTCCCGGAATTCATCTATGGCATTTTACGCTTGAGATTGTCGCTTAACGGCGAAGCATCGTTGCTGTCTTCATCCGTAAGCTGCTGCGCAGCAACGGCTGAAGCAAGTTCGCCTCGCGACAATCTCGCGGCAAGGATTTGCAGAGCGCTTTATATATTTTCAAGGTTAAAACGCTCTAAAGCCAGATCGCTCTATACTGTACTTGTAAAATTCCTTCAACAAGTTCTTGGGGTGGAAATTCCCAAGTTAAGCAGCTGTATACAAAATCGTATATAAAGCTGCACTATAATATTTTTACATTTTTTTACTTATCAAGAATAGCTTTCTATTTAATAATGTCCTGGCTGCAATATTTTCATAAAATTGGTAAAATTTTTCTCTCAATAAGCTTTTATTGTTTTTATATTTTATATAATCACGGATAAAAATGTTGCAACTCATTAAAAATATTACAGGATACAATGTTAATGATAAAAATAACGATGTACTACTTATCCCTGTTTTCATTGATTTTATTTTTGTAAATCCAGATAATTGCAGCAAAGTTCTTAGCTTTTGCATACCAATTAAAAATATATGCCCATAATAATATCTATCTCGTGAAATATTATTCGTATTACTTCCATTTATAGTCCATATAGTCTCATTATATGATTCAGGACTACAGCGTATAAGTTGTGATTCAAATATAAATTGTGCTAAACGGCCTGCAAAGTTTGATATGTTTGGCGTTATTATCAGCAATTCACCACCTTTCTTTAAAACTCTATAAAACTGTTGGATGGCAAATAATTGATTAGGTAAATGTTCTATTCCTTCTTGACAGATAATTATGTCAACAGATTCATCTGGTAACGGGAGTGATTCGGAAAGGTCTGCAAAATTGGATTTCTGCCCGTCAACATTAAAAAATTCAGGAAAAAGGTCAAATGATAAAACTTTTGCACCCTTTTTACGTACTAATGCAGATGTAGCTCCTCTACCACATGGGGCATCTAATACAGTTTTTCCTTCTAATGAAGTAAATGTATTAATATAACTTCTTATTACCTGACTGCTGTTCATTTGAATCGGCACCCCTATCACAAAAGTTATGCCTGAAATTTCCAGTTGGTTTCGATTTCATAATATATTCGACGTAAAAAGTCAAGAACTTTTAGTTTTTCTACATTGCCGCGAGAAAAATTTTCTGAGATTAATAAGAGTAGGACAATTTTACGAGAAAACCCCATGCGCGAAAACACCCTTGCCAAAATTTTGGGCGAATCCATAGCTTGCAGGAGGAAGTCCGCCGGCATCACTCAGGAAAATTTTGCGACGATTTTGGGCATCAATCCTGAAACGCTTTCCAGAATGGAAAAAGGACATTTCTCTCCCAAGATGGGGAGATTGCCCGATATAGCTGGAGCTTTGAATTGCAGTGTGGCAGATTTGTTTCGGGGAGCAGATGTTCGATCTTCCGATAGAGCATCCACTATAGCGGAACTTTTGAAACCGCTTCATAACGATGTACAAGATACAATTGTGGAAATAATTACCCTGTTAATAAAAGTTATTAGAAAATAGTTTTTTTATATTGATGATAGATCAATTCATGTACCCCAGTGCATAAATGGGCAATTCCATGAGAACCTTTACTTATCCGTCACTGTTGACCGATGGGAACTTGGCGCTGGCCCTGGCGCCGGCGCTGACGCCCACGGGCATCGACCCAAACCCCAGTTTTTTCCGGGGCTTCGCTGCGTATCCACAGGCCCTGGCAAGGGGGCTGCTGGTACTTGCGGATGTCACGTCCACACGCTATTTCAAGTATACGCCGGTTGCCCAGCGCGACCCGATCCTGTCGGCTCAGGGAGACAGGCTCCG
>JAISBT010000038.1 GCA_031266055.1 Deltaproteobacteria bacterium | reverse complement strand
CTGGCCGACCCCAGAGTATCCCTGTCAGGACGCACTTGCGATTTGAAATCCCGGATGTCCCGCATACCGATGAGGGAAATCGACCAGGGGAAGGGGGCAGTATCCCTGTTTACATAGCCGTCACGCAGTTGACGCAGGAAGCTGATGAGTACTTGCCCGGAAAGACAATCCGCTTCATCAAAGAAAAGGATAAGCGGTTTGTCCAGAGCGGCGCACAGGCGCAAGAGGGTTTCGCCAATCAGGGTACTTGCGGACGGAAAGACGGCGTCCGGCCAAGCGGCGCTGAGAGCGGGCACAGAGGACTTTGCCCGTTGTACCGACAAGCGCAGAACCGCTGAAATGCCGTTTGCGCCTTCCGCGGCATCAGCCACGCCCTGTAAGGCTTCCAACGAGCAGTACAGAGCGTAGAATTTACCCTCGGCCCCAATTTCCCTGGTCAGACTTTTCAGCAGCGTGGTCTTACCGGACTGGCGGGGAGCGTGAATAACGAAATAATGCTTGTTCTCGGCCAGGGTACGCGCTTCGGGCAGCCTGGCGATGGCATCCAGCATATAGTGTTCTGCCGGAATGCAGGGGCCTGCTATGTTAAAATGCTTGGGGATCGCATAAGGATCGGACACGTTTTGCCTCCTTACTGTCTGTCAGTATATACCTCAAACTGACTGCCCTGACAACTCGCATCAAAATAAACCGGAAAGGATCAGAACTGCTGCAGTCGGCATATGCAGCTTGATTTTTGTGCAGGGTACGGATATGTTCTGAATGTCCCGCAAGGGACAAAAACGGGGCCTCCACTCCGAGAGTCCGCAAGAATGGCGTCGGGAGTAAAGGCTGTCCCGATGGATAAAAAGCGGCCCCCAACAGTAGCCACACCGTTGGGGGTCTTTCCATCGGGAAATGTCTAACCGGCATTAGAGCATTTTAACATTGAAAATGTTGAAATGCTCTGGCGGCGGGCTCCGCCGCCCGCCCCGCAGGCGTAGGCGAAACTTGCTTCAGCCGTTGCTGCACAGCAGCTTACGGATGAAGACAGCAGCGATGTTTCGCCGTAAAGCGCCGGAGGGAGCGTCTCAAAGTTAAATTGCCTTAGCCGGAGGGGAGGCCCGAAACTCTCCCGCGCCGGGGGTCGAAGTGTCAGCGCACGTTGACCCCAATAAACGTGTCCAATCCGTAAGGTAAATACAACCGCTATACGCTACGCATCTACCTCAAACCCCAAATCCCGCACAGTTTCCTTAATTTTTTCCAGGCAGGCTTCCGGGCCCGCGCAGGCAAAGCTTGCGCTGCCGCTTGCCAGATCGACCCGCACGTCACTTACGCCGGGTATGGCGCTCAAGGCTTTGAACACTGAATTTTTACAATTATCGCAGTGCATTCCACGTATTTTTATACTTGGCATAACAAGACTCCATAATGTTAATGCTAATGCTCTACTCACCCAAAAACAAGCGCGGATTTTTGACCCGCAACAAATCTTTTTCCAGCAAAAGCTCGGCTATCTGCACGGCATTAAGAGCGGCGCCCTTAAGCACGTTATCGGCAACCACCCACATATTGAGGCCGTTGGCAATGCTTTCATCCTCGCGAATGCGCCCGACAAAAACCTCATCTTCACCCGTAGCGTCTATGGCCATGGGATAAAGCTTCGCGGCGGGATTATCAACCACCCGCACGCCTTTGGCCCGGCTTAAAAGGGCGCGGGCTTCCGCCGGAGTGAGTTTTTTTTCCGTTTCTATATTCACGGCCTCGGAATGACTGTAAAAGACCGGCACCCGCACACAGGTGGCCGTGACTCTTATGGATTCATCACCCAAAATTTTCCTGGTTTCGTTGACCATTTTAATTTCTTCTTTGGTGTAATCATTGGGCATGAACACGTCTATCTGCGGCAAACAGTTAAAGGCAATCCGATACGGGTAAACTTTAACTTCCGGCTGTTGCATATTGAAGATCTGCCGCACCTGCTTGTCCAGCTCTTCAATGGCTTTTTGCCCGGTGCCCGACACGGACTGATAGGTGGATACAACCACCCGCCTGATCACCGCGGCATCATGCAAAGGCTTCAGGGCCACCACCATCTGAATGGTGGAACAGTTGGGGTTGGCTATGATGCCGTTATGGCCGTCCACATCCTGAGGGTTCACCTCCGGCACAACCAGCGGGCAGCGCTTGTCCATGCGCCAGGCATTGGAGTTATCTATTACCACACATCCGGATGCCGCGGCATAGGGCGCAAACTGTTCAGATCTTTCCCCGCCGGCGGAAAAAAGGGCCAAATCCATCCCGGCGAAGGAATCTTTTTTCAGTTCACGCACAATAAGCTCGCCGCCTTTATAAGGCAGGGCGTTACCGGCGGAACGGGAAGAAGCAAAGGCTATAACCTCGGTTGCCGGAAAATCGCGCGCCTCCAGAGTGGAAAGCATGGAACGGCCTACGGCGCCGGTGGCGCCGACAACTGCGACAGTGAGCTTGGAGCGTTGCTTGCCCATATTCAGACTCCTATGGCCTTTTGCGCTTGAAATGATCGCTGTTAAAACGCCCTGACCGATTAAAATTGAAGTGAACATACTACTGCGAACAAAAAAGATTTACAAACAAAAAACCGCAACGAAAACAGGCCGCAGCGGTTTAATTGTTTGCGCGCTCAAGTCGGGATTGGCTCACCTTTTGCCGCCGCAAGGCATCTCTATCAATATTGTCCTGCCTGGACATGTTGGCCAGCCAATCGGCATCCAGCCCGGAATTCCATACCTTATCCCGAGGCATAGATCCAGAATATCTGACGCATCATAGCGGATGGACGGAATATGCTCCGGCAGAGCCGGGATTATCTTCCAAAACATTTTAATGCCTCCGGCGGGCAGGGGAAATCATTTCCCCTGCACCCCTGATGAGCCGGCCGCCGCAGACGGCGTCCGGCGGGTTTCTCCATGAACCGGCGAGTTTTTCCACGAAATAGGCGGGGTTCCGCTACTGGAAATGGGAGGATTTTGCCGTCAGACAAGGAAGACGAAGTTTTTTACGCAGGGAATGGACTCTTCCGTCCATGACCGAAGTAAAAAACAAGTCTGACGCAGTATCACGGCAAAAACCTCCCATTTACTGATTCACCTGCATACGACTGACCAAGGCCAGTACAGTAACCGGCGTGGGAGATTCCGAACGCACACACACGGTAAGGCTGTTATCCGCGAGATTGGCCGTGGTTATCTGCTTGATGCCGTTAAAAGGCGCGGGCGGCTTGCCGTAAGGTTCATTCGTCCGCCACTTCACTTCCTGCCACCTTATCTTTTCCAGCTTGCCCGGAGTCACGCACAGCCCGGCCTGCACCCCCAAGCTGTCCCGGAAGAACAGATCCACGGCGTTGATCTGCTTTTTCAAGGCCACGCTGCTTCCGCTCGCGCCGATGAATTCCACGGGCATAGTTTCCAGATCCGCCGTATATAAAAGCCCCACGGTCACAAGGCTTGCCGGATAATCCAGATTTATGCGCCCGTTTTCCACCTTGCGCGGAGCCATGACCGCCCCGTCCGCGAGTATGCCCACCTCCCGGCCTTCCAGATGTTCCAGACCGTAGATTGTCTGTACCGGCGCTCCGGTGTGGGTCAGGCTGCAATCCATGAACACGGAGCCGGAAACCTCTCCGCCGGTGTAGCGTTCGGCCATACGCTCCAGGTATAACGCGCTTTCCCGCTCCACCACCGCGAACAGCGAATGCTCGAAGCCGTGCGGAACGGCGCAGACCGCCTTGAATCGCCCCTGCGTTTCGTGCCGGTGCCAGGCCGCGATCTGATGTTCAGCCTGAAAGGTCAGGCCGAGCAGAGCGCCGTCCGAGCGCACACACCAGACTATGGAATCCGGATTCTTCTGATAGGCCCAGCCGGTAATCCGGTGCTTTTCCAAAAGATGCGCGGCAATGACGGATAAATCCAGCCCGCCGTATGAATCCGAGCCAAAGTCGTATTGCAGGCTGCGCACCTGGCTGCCGGAACTGGATACGTGCAGAATGATGTTGCCGATGATCATGGCCTGTTTGAGGCTGCTTCCCCAATAGCTTTGCGGGCTGGCCTTGGCGTTTTTGGCCGAAAAAGCCGCGTCCCCGCGTCCGGTTATTTCCCATTCCAGACCGCTGAAACCCATAATCAGCGAACGCAACGCCGCCATCCAGCGGGCTTCGCTCACTTCCTGCCCGGCCAGGGTAAGCTCTATGGGCGCGTCATCGGTTACGGGAGTGTATACGGCGAAATTGTTGTAATCCCCGCTCTTGCTCATCCAGATGGTTTGCGGGCGCTTGAGGGAAGAAGCGAAGACCAGCCGCTGCTCGAACAGACACACGCAGCCGGGGTAATCCCCGTCCGGGAAGGGATCTTCATACTTGGGCGCTCCTTCGGAAAGGAGCGGAGAGGCGTTGTAATCCTGGTAGACCAGAGTTTTCACCGTGGCCAGATAGCCCGGCCGGCCGGAAAAAGAGGATTTGTAAACGCGGTATTCCTCCGCTCCCGGCACGCCCTTCCAGGCCAGGGTCATGTAATCCCCGGCCTGCCAGTTGTTGGAGGAAGGCCCGGTGATGCTTGCTCCTTCGGAAAGCTCGCTCTCCCGGCCCCGGCTGTCCACGGCGGTTACATAGTAGGTATAGGGCGTGACCAGTTGCGCCGGGGAGTCGGAGTCGTCCGATTTTTTGGCTCCGTTGACAAAGGCGACCGCGGCGACCGTGACTTCGGCGGATGAGGATTGTTTATACAAATCATAATTTATCGCGGCATAGGCATAGCTTGTCGCTCCGTTTTCATCGGTGCTTGCGGAACGGGCATAGGCGTAATCCGGAGGCGGATTGAAAGGGCCGGTATTCGGCCTGGGATAGTCCAAAGCGTAGGAGTAAGCGGTATCCACGCGCGTATCCCACTCCGGCGGCGGCAAGGGCGGCGTGAACACCATCGCCTCAAACCGCCAGTCCGCATGGCCGTAACGCATGAGTTTATACGGCGGAACTCCGTGGCAGGCCAGAAAGAGCACGTCTCCGCTCTGCACGTAAGAAAGCCGTTCGGCCTGCTCCAAAGTATACGAGCTGCGTATCTGATAACGCACCCCGTTTTCCAGGATAAACCCCTCGTGCGTGGCCACAGCCAGCCAGTTTTCGCCCAGAACCAGGCAATAAGCCTGCTCGTTGTTGAAGGCAAAAGGGATAAGGCAGGCCGGGCCGGGCAATCTGTCCAGCAGTTCAAAGCCGGGCCGCTTGACGGCCCCTCCCTGCGACTGCACGATAAAATTCTTGAGCGTGCGGCAGCCTTTGCCGTATTTGGCAAACTCCACCCTGGCCGATAAAGCAGGGGAAAGCTCCCCGCCCGTGAAATCCGATTGTAAAGCGCTGGCTGGCATGTCAGCTCCAGGCCAGGGTCGGGAGCAGGCTCAGCGCCTGCTCCGCCGTAAGCGTGCCTGACCGCACCTGCGGCTTGAGAACATTGGCCGCCACCCAGGTTGCATTATAGGCCGCGTTGGCCGCCTGCCCGTCCGCCGCGTAATCCGAAGTCAAGGCCGCGAGCCTGGCCTTGTCCATGTTGTCGTAGCCCTTTTCCTGCGCGAAAACGTCCAGGCGGGCGCTCACGGCGGCTTCAAACGCGGCTTCCAACTGTTCCGGCGTGGGCGGCGGAGGAACAAGCAAAGTTCGCGCCTCGTCAGCGGATATTACCGTTGCTCCCGGCGGCGCGTATTTTGCCGCATCAGCCGCATTGTCAAAAAACAGCACAAAATTTTTCCCGGTGTTCGGGTTGATTTCAGTTGCCTTGAAATACATAGCACACTCCTTGCTTCAGTCGTTAATCAGCCACAAGCTCATACCAGAAAAAGATTTCCGGCCGGCTCGACAAAGGCCACAAAAAAAGTTCATAGTAGGATAAAGGCTCCACCAGCAAGCTCAGGCTGAAACGAAATGATTTCAGTATGGCGGCTGAAAACCCGAATTGCTGCGCGCTGTACCAGCCGCCCATTTGCCCAATGGAATCGGGGTCGCTTGACAGAGAGAATGACCCCGCGAGTCCCCCGGAATACTCGTCGCCGGTCAGGGGACTCGGAGTACGCATCACCACCTGGACAAACATGTGTTTGTTCTGCGCGTTGAAATAGACGGTGTTGAAGTCCCTGGTCTTTGTGACGGCGTTGATTCCGCTGATATATTCCATGTGCTGGCCTTGTCCGAAGGTCTTGCCTGCCAGCGTGTTTATCCCGTTGGCGATATTGACGTTCGCGGCGGCCAGAGTAGCCGCGTCTCCGTCCGTAACCGTCTTTTTCACGGCAAGGTCATAATCTTCCGCCGGCGCGCTGACTTTGGCCCGGCCGTTGGCGTCGCGCAGGATCAGCCTGCCCGCCGCGGCCGCGCTGGCGGCTCCGTGCGCATTGAAAGCGGCGATATGATCGCGCAGTTGTTGTAAAATTCTCGGCAGACTCATTTAATTTACCTCCTTATACGGCCACAAGTTCATGCCAGCTTATGATTTCCCAATAAGTACCAAGCTCGTTCAACTGGAGCGCATATATTTTACCGGGTTCAACCAGTATGGAAGGCGAAATGCGCGCTCCATTCACACTTCCAGTGCCTAAATTCCATTGACTGAAGGAGTTCCATCCGCCGCCCAAAGCCGTACTGGAATATAACGTAACGCCGGCATGTCCGCCCGGTATCGTAGTCAGGGCCATAAGCGTCACTGTAACCTGCATCATTTTGCCTTGGGTATTGGTGTAGGCCACCCCGGCTGTTCGGTCACTGGTCTTGACCGCCCATTTCTGATTAACCCCGAAAGCCTTGCTGTATAAGCTTTTGAGACAATTGCGCACCGTCTGTAATAATGCGGCCAGGGTGGATGACGTGGTAGCGGGCAAGGTGTCCGCCGCTGTCGCATCGGTCAGGGTGGCATTGGCCGGGGCCGCGCCGAGAGACGTGAGCGCCGCCGCTGCCGTGGTCGCTGCCGTTCCGCCGTTGCCTATGGATAATGTGCCGGTTACCGGTATGGCGTCCTGCGCCGCCGATCCGTCAAAAGTAACGGCTGTGGTGCTGTCCAGTTTGGTTTTGAGACTGCGGGCCGTGGCCAGTTTGGTTGCTGTCCCGGCGTTGCCGCTCGTGGCCTGATTCCCTGCGGCGTTGACTCCCGGCAGATTGATGTTGGCCGATCCGTCGAAAGATACGCCGCCTATTGTCCGGGCCGTGGTGAGCTTGACGGCGGCATTGGCGTTTCCGGAGGAATCAAAACGCGCCGTCAGCCACTTGAGGCAGTTGCGTACTGTCTGTAATAACGCGGCCAGGGTGGACGACGTGGTGGCGGGCAAGGTGCTTGCCGCGGTAGCATCCGTAAGGGTTGTTACAGGCATGGACGCGGAAAGCTTGCCGCCCGCATCCACCTGCAAAGTTGTGCCGTCCGGACGGCCTATGCCGTTGGAGGCGGATGTCATGATGCCGGTTTTACCGGCAAGCGCGTCATAGCCCAGCAGAGACATGGTTCCGTCAGACTCGACCAGGATCTTGCCGTTATTTGCGGCTATGCCGGAAGAACTTTTAACACCGCCCAAGGTGCTTTCCGTGGCAATAGTGAGGGTTGTGCCTCCGCGATACTGCCAGCTTGAATTTGATTCATACCATGTATATTCGGCTCCGTTGCCGTCATATTCATCGAGGTTCACCAGCGTTGTGGCATCCGGCGCTTCCGTGTCCGCATCGACGCCAGCGGCTGCTTCATACGCCGCTTGAATCACGGTTCCATTGGTGACCTGCGCTGTGCCCATATGCACGACATACCTGGTGGAGCGTCCGGCCAGAGAGGCGATATCCGCCGTATTTTGCTGGATTTGCGCGTAACTTTCCTTGGACATGACGCCCGGCGCTTCCTCTGAGGCTATGGGCAAATACACGTCCACTTCACTGTCCGTGCCGGAGGCGATGTCTCGGATCGCTATGGTTTCCACCACAGCATTATTTTTTACGCTGAAACTGTCTCCGACCTGAACATACCCGCCAACGGCATCAATGAAATCGGCAACTGTGGTTTCCGCCGCTGCTGCCGAATCCGCCGCATTATTCATATAACCATAGGCATTATCCGCAAAATCCTCCGCGCGTTGGGCGCTTGCGGCCGCTGCATCCTTACTCCCTGCCGCAGCGTTCGCCGAGGTGTCCGCCGCTTCCGCCGCCTCCAGGGCATCCTGTCTCACTATCCAGGCGTTGAAGGCAAGAACCCACACGGAAAAAACGGCACCCGCCTCCGCGTCGAACAGGAGTTTCAACTGCCCGGAAGGTTCGCCCTCTTCTCCCACCTCTTCATACTGTTTCTCCGTAAGGCCCGGCTGCGCGGGGTTGCATTCCGCGCCGTTATACGCCAGGTGCAGCATGTGCGTTCCGGGGAAATAGGTAACATTGTCCGGGATGGTAATGACGGTTCCGGAGGGGATCGCGGCTGAACAGATCCAGCTTGTCCGTTCATTCCGGTCGGCGACCACAACCGTTGTGGTATTCAGGGCGGCTTCCGCCCTGTCCGCGCTATCCTTGGCGCTTGCCGCGCTTTGGGCCGCCTTTGCGACGCTGTTTCCGATACTGGCGGCAGATTCCGCCGCGTCCCCGACGTATCCGGCCGCCTGATCCACCAGAGCCTCTTGCGCGTCCAAATTTTTCCCGAAGGCGCTGGTCACTATCCAGACGTCAAACTTCTCCCCGGCTTTGACGCTGAAATCCAGAGTCACCTGATTGCTCGGCACATTGGGTTCCGTGCCGACTTCGCGGTACTGGTAGACCCCGGCGTTATCCACGTCGGCGATTTTGGGCACGCAGGGCGTGTCTTCATAGGTCAGAAAAAGCACGTTGCGCGTGGGGTAATAATAGACGGGCAAGGTCAGGGTTCCGCCCACGGGTATGTCCTGCTGCGCGACAAAAACGCGCCGGACGTTGTACACGCCGCTTTCCAGGTATTCCAGGCTCAGCAGCCTTTCCATCTGATCCAGGTATTCTTTGGCCATCCGCACGATTTCCAGAGCGAACATGATTTCGGCCATGACCTGTTCAGGCGTTTTGTCGCTGGATAGCGGCACTTTCAGGGCGCGCTCGATGGCTTCCTCTATTTCCTGAATCATCATGACTATGCGATCCAGGGCGTCATGCTCCAGCACATCCGGATTAAAGGCTCCACCGTGGATCAAGTCCACAATCTGCGTTTCCGGCGTGTCTCTGAAAATTGTGAATTTCCAGCCGGGCGGCAGGGGCAGCCCGGAAACCGGGTAAATAACCGAGGTATCCCCGGCCGGAGTGACCGCTACCCGGAAGTTTTCCGCAAGCGGCGTTTCCATTTCCTTGTCATCGGTCAGAAGCAGATATAAATCCTCCACCCGGTCGTATTTGAAAGGCACGGGAAATTCCGTAGCCGCCCCGTTGCCGAGGTAAATCTGTTTGATCTGCGTGTTTTCCAGGGTCATGTTTTATTGTCTCCCGTCTTTCAAGGGTTTTCCCAACAGCGTAGCAAGCGGCCCGCCCTATTTCCTCTTCCTGTAAAACAAATCCAGCAGTTCCATATCTTCATCCGTGCCGCTCAGATAATCCGCGACGTTAAATGCGGATATTTCAGCCTGGCCCAGAAGCAACCCCTTGGCATACCCGTAAGCCTGAAATAAGCGCCGGGCCACTTGCGTACCTGTAATTTTGGTGTTTTCGTCAAAAAGAAATTTCCAGGCGGAAGTTACGAATTTGACTATGTATGCCGGGGTATCGCTTGCCGGTGTTACCTTGTAGCCATACCCTTCAATGGTTGACGCGAGAGTTCTCACTCCGGCCATGGTTTGCATGGGGTAAGAGATAATTTTACGCGCAGACCATTTCCACCATTCGTCATCATCATCCGGCCCGCGCATTGCAATCAGTTCGCCGGCTATGGCCGGAATGATGAACAAAAACAGAAAACTGTTGGCCGCGCGCATAACCGAAGGCAAATCGCGGTTCATATTTACATCGTGAGTGCGCTTGGAGGTGAGGGTATACAAAACATTGAAGTATGAATAAAACATGGTTAAAAGCCGCGCGAATTCACCGCCTATTTGCACCCCGGCAGGCTCAAGGTTACGCCCACCCCCTTGCGTCATTCGCACAACAGATTCGGCGTAATCCCGCGCCTTTTCCGTATCGCCCTTGAAGTCCGCAAGGCCCTTATGATACGCGCCCAGAAAGACCGGCAGATCCACCGTATAATATTGCATGCCGCCAATGCAGCGCAGACCGTATTTCTGGAATTTCTTTTCAACCGATAGCAGTGCTGCCGGCGTAACCGCATCCAATATGTTGCCGGGAGTGACGGCGCTTTTTTCCATCTGCCGAATGGCGTCTGTGGCATCCCGGTCATAGTTGTTCATGCGCTGATCCATTTCCTGCGATATTTCGCGTATCCATCGCATGTTTTCCAGCATTTTCCCCATGCCCTTGCCGTACATCTCCTGCATTCCAATGGCTGTGTACTTCAAGCCTATGACATCCATAGCCTGCAAAAGGCCAAGCGGCTGATTCAGCAGAGTTGTCAGCTTGTAGCCCATGCTCATTTGTGTAGCGCCGGTTCTGGCCCACCGCATCAAAGTGCCGAACTGCTCTGTGGCTCCCCTTTCGCCCGGAGCGTCTTTAAGCCACTTAACCATGCTTTGATAGCTCGCCGCGCCTAAAGCGCCTTCCACCGCAGTTCTGAACCTGTTGCTTCTGACCACCTTCGCGACGTTATTGTACGGCTTTCTGAAGGCAATATCCGTAACCAGATCCCGCAGGCTTCCAGGGATAACCGACATTCGCAAAAGCAGCGGCGTTCCCGCGCCCTGAGCTTGACGATCCTGCAAATGCCCCGGTGTGGTCATGGAATAAATAGGCCCCCGGCCTTGCATGATTTTATCCGCAAAATCCGGCCTGGCTTTTTCATTGTCGTAAGCTATCGGAAAATATCCGCCTTTAACGGTAATGGTCTGGCCGTCAGCGGTTTTTATCTCGAACGGCCTTGCTTCCACGCCGAAGGGTTTTAAGCCGGCCATTTCTTCTTCAAGTTTGAAAGCCTCGTCTTTATACCCGGCAAAGGTGTCCCAGATGGCCTGAATAAATTTCCAGTCCCGGCTGTCCAAATGGGCAAGCACTGCTTGTATTTGCTCATCAGTATAATCAAAACCCGCCTGGAGCCGGTCATAGTTCCCTTCATTGCCGGAGTTTAGCCCAAACATGATTAATTGTTCTTTGGTCAAACTTTCGCCTATTTCCTTGACGAATATTTTTTGCTGCCCCATCAGTTTCAGTTCTTTTTCCGTGTACAGGCCGAATACATCCGCCCCGTTAAGCCGCTCATTCAAAGCCTTCCACATGGCGCCGCGTTTGTTTTCCGCGCTGTTCAGCGGCATGTATACAAGGCTGTGAATAAAGCCCACCGGCCCGCCGTCCAGTTTTTCAAGCATGAATTCAACCTTTTGATGCGCAGCCGTGATACTGTCAAAGGCACGTTTCAAAATGCCGGGTTTTTCAACTTTTTTGTGCGGAGCAATTTTGTTGTTGGCATGGATAACTTCCACGGATTTATTTATGGCCGCGTCATAATCCATCTTGCCCTGTTCGGTCAGAAGCTTGCGCAGGTTGCGCTCTGTGGCTATGATCTGGTTGATGTTGCTGGAAACTTCCCAGAATTTTTTCCAGGATAATTGTGTATAGTGTATGCTCCCGGCCAGCACGGCAGGATTAAGATAAAGTATTGCGCCTTCGGCTATCCTGTCATTCACCCAATGTTCGGCGGTTTCAAGGTTTTTCCCGTCCGCAAGCCGAGGATCGGGCTTAATAAATCCGTATCTGGATCCTGTTTCCATAACAAGGTAACGAGCGTTCGGATCGGCTTTTTTCATGCCCACAAAGGCGTTGGCTTTTTTGATTATGCTGTTTACATCTTTGGCAAGCACCCGCGCCTGGCTCGCAAATTCCAGGTTTAACCGCGCCTGCTGGTTCGCCTCAAAAGCCGCCTTAAAATCACCAACGGCTATGGCCCGGCGCTCTCTTGCCAAGGCCCGGCGCATATCCGCCTCAAAATGCTTTGGCAGCATGGCTTCTTTGAGCGGCATCGTTACAATTCTGGAACTCGCCACATCTTCAATAACTTTCTGGCCCACAGGCTTGCGCTTTAGCGCCGCCGCAATATATTTGCCGGTAAACTCCAGGCGTTCCTTTATGGCGGATTGCTCCAAAAGCTTTGTGCTGACATCCCGGCTTTTTTCATGCTCCAGGCTTTGAGCCTGCACATACCGGTCGATCGGCTTCTTTTTGGGTTCGGCTTTGGCCAATGCCTCAACCATTTCCGCCGCGTTCTTGTAACTGTTTTCATTGGCGAAAATATTGGGATCAAGTTTACCCTCCGCTGTGACCGAGCCGGGCAACGCCCTGCTTAACGCCTTCGCCTGTTTTTCGCCTACGGCTTCTTCCAGAAGAGCGTAATTCAAACTGTGTTTCCCGGTTTTGCCCCTTGAGTGCAGTTTGTCCCTGATCTGATAAACCGGATCATCGGCAATGATTTTTTCCGCTTCCTTCGCCCATTGCCGGACAAGTACATCTTTTTCCTTTGTGGCATCACGGTTTATTTCATCAGCGGCCTTTTCCTTGCCCGCCGCAAGCAGGCCATTGATGTAAACCCGGTCAGAATCCGTAACGCCAAGGTTATCAAGCATTTGTTCGGTAAACTCGTAAAGCTCGTTATAAGCGGCTGCCTGTTCAAGCTCCAAGTCGGTAGCCAGCATCCGATCAAACACGCTGCTTATTTCCGGATTAAGCTCAACTCCAAGCTTCAGGGTTTCCGTGTAGATTTTTTTCAGCCACGCGGCGAATCTGGCGAAAATGCTTTTGAGTTCAGGCACCGGCGCCTTACCTTCGCGCAAGTATGCTTCAAAGGCGCGGGCGAAACGCTCGTGCTTAAGCTTTTCAATGGCATCAAGTTTTTGTTCCGCGCTGAGGCGGTTATAAGTCACACCGGCAAACAGCGGGGTATTGCGCAGATATTTGTTGTACTGGGTTTTGATTTCTTTTATGTCGATTAAACCTTGGCCCATCCATTTTTCAGCATCGGCCAGTATGCCTATGGTGCGTTCGTCCGCTTTCCCTTCATTCACCAGGCGGCGCAGTTCCTCCAGAAACACATGTCCGGATTCGTGCAGCAGTGTGGAAAGGTTCGCGTTTTCATTGATGGTGATGTCATAGCCTGAGCCATTCGGACGGATAGTCAGGGAACCGCGCGGGCCGGTCTGCCGCCCGTGATACATCGTAGGATTTTGTTCACGCAGCTTGACAAGATCATCCTCGGTGTATATCTTTTGTTTTGCCGAGTTTGTGCGTGAGTTCGCCCCAGGCAATTGGAGCCTGGAAGTGCGCGCCCAATCCCGGCTTTTCTTTTTGTTCTGATAGCGCAAATCCCCATTGCGTATCTGCTCGCCAAACCATGCATTGTTCGGCTTTAAAGTCTTGTCATTGGTTTTTCCATAGACGCTTGTGGCGATATTCGCCATATAACCGGAAGTGCCTAAAAGCTCTAAACCAACAGGGACAACAATCGTTCCGCCATGTTGGTCTTTTAAATTCAGCATCAAAACAATATCGCCGCCCTGTGAGGCTGATTGAAAAATCATTATCGGATCAGCCATGGCGCGCGGGATCTGTTTTATCAACTCATACGACAAATCATGATCTTTTCGCGCTTTTTCCAATTTACCGGGGGAAATCTCCACAGGTAAATTTTTTGCGCCAACCATCTGCATGACCAGCGGCGTTTGTTGTAACATGGTCATATTTTGACGCATGAACGGGTCATTTTCCCGCTGGAGAGACTTCGCCGCCTTTTCCAGAGCATCAACGCTTTCCCCCCAAGCCTCCACATCCCGCCGCAAGGCTTCATCCGCTAAAATGACATCCGCCCGTTCTGCAATCGGATCGCGACCGGTCTGATACAAGATGCCATTTTCAATTCGTGAGGGGTTGACTTCCCCCTTAAGTACGGATAGACTTATTCCATGAATAGCGTTTGCTGCTGGTGGCTGTCCTCCATCTTGTATGGATTGCGCCGCGGACAGAGCAGGCGCTATTTCTATTTTTGAAACCTTGTGATCTTTGTAGTGCAGTTTTTTATCCGCTTTTACCTTGTCCAGTTTGAAGCGAATGCCGTAATATTTACCGCCTATTTGCGCCGCACCATAATAAACTTCCTGGCCTTCGACGCGAGGGTGCCGGACATCCGTTTCCATAAAAGAATCATGAATGGCGTTTTCGATAGCCGTATCAATATCGGCATATGCCTGTCTCTGTTTATTTCCGCGTTTTTTTGCAGACGCTTCAATGCCGTCACGGCCAAATAAAACCAGCTTTCCGTCATCCTCAATGCGGATAGTACGGCCTTGATACTGTTTTATCGCCCACTTCCGCAACGCCGCCGTGTTCTTCAAATCCACCGGCTTCCCGTTCTCATCCACAATCTTCGCCGGATCAACTACAACAACTTTGGCGATTCTCGGATTCTGCTCCCCCGGCGCAACGGCGTTACCGTCTTCGTTTACCTGAAAAAACACCTGGTTTTGCTTTCCAGCCTTCAACATCTCCACGACATCATCAGCCGTGACCTCTTCTCCCAACTGCCCGGCAGCCTGCAATTCCTGCACAACCACATCAACGGACTGGCCACCCTTCTTTTTGGACTTGAAAAACTTAACGCCAAAGTTCCCTTTGATTTCATTATATGCCTGCGGCCACGTTTTCTTGAGCGAGGCCCCGGCAATTTTACCCTTCAAGCTTTGTATTACAGCGGCCTGCTGCGCCCGCTTTGCCGTTTCATATTCTTCATTCGCCTCATCAGCGAGAAGTTTTGCATATTCCTGCTCCGTATGAGTTTCCAAGGTTTGCAAATCCGGCAGCGGAGCATTGCCGGTTTCCGGCATGTCCGGGTTTTCCTCCAGTGGAACGGGTTCAGTCTGCGGAACACTGCTCAATCTTCTTAATAAACCGCTTTGCACAGCTACCCGCTGCAAAACCTTTATTTTTTCCGCTTCGCCGGCGTTCGTTTCAGCAAATCTTTCCCACAGTTTTATGGCCCCATTCACATAGTTTTCCACGCTCCCGTGTTCGGCTTCAGTCTGGGCTTTCGCTCCCGGATTATCATTAACGGCTTTAATCATCTGGTTTTTGAGATCCAACAAAGCCTTCTTGAATTTTGAATCTTGCGCCTTATGCCGGTCGTAAGCCTTGGAAAGCTCTCCAAGCTCTTCGTTTATGGCTTCTTTGGCGGCTTTGGCTTCTTTAAGCGTGAATTCCAGGGGATTGCGCTTGATGATGTCAAAAATTTTCGCCTTTTCTTCTTTGGTCAAAAGCCCTTGCACATGACTCAATTTAACCGTTACGCCCTGGCCCATGGCCGCCGCTTCATTTATCTGCGCGGCCGTCAAGTCAAGCTTTTCAATGGAAAAGGCCGTTTCATACATGGTTTTTTTGAGCTCGGCAGCGTCCAACACAACCTCTTGCGTCATGTTGCCGCTTTCCAGAAGCTGCACCGTTTTTGATGGAGAAGATTGTTTAAGCTTGGTTTTCTCCAAGGCTTCGCTGATTTCCATCTGACGCTGTACCCAGGCATCGGCGGCTTTGATGCGCTTGTAGTCGTAGGCCATTTTCCCGGCGCCGCCCAATATGGCAAAAGGCACGGAGAGCAGGGCTTCGTATAAACCTTCTTTGAATGTTTCACCTATGCCAGCGCTGAACTGGTTTAACCCGCCTGTAAGGGTGCGGTTTTTCGCCATGGCTCTTGAAAAGTCTTCCGGGAACTTCTGTAAAAATTCTGTTCCGAATTCTGTGCCCATGCCTTTGAAAAGCCCAAGCGCCGCGCTCCGCCCCGGCTTCAGCGGGGCAAAAAGCTGGTGCATCCCGTAAGCTTCAAGCGCGGATTGCGCCGCCGCATTGAACAAAGACCAGGAAGCGGCCTTTTCCGGCGGTACTCCGGCTTCGCGCAAATCCACATAGGTATCGCCAAAAATATAGCTCCCCATGAATGCGGCCACGCCCATAGCGCTTTTTGCCATGGCATAAGAGCCGCCTGCTCCAATAAATTGCGGAGACTGGTTTATTACGTCCAGAGCAAAACCGCCCACCGGGCTTTGCACCCTGGAGCGATAAGCCTTGAACTCGTCAACCACATCGCCGGTGATCATTTTGCGCATGTCCGGATTAGCGTCAATTATCTGCTGTATGTAATCAGTGCCGCCGTCTTCAAGATCTTCCTCAAGAAACGGCCGGGACAACTTTTGCACTCCCTCCCAAAAAAACAGCGAGGTGCCGCCAATCAAAGAGGCGGCGATCTGTCTGGCTCCGGCGTCGAAAGCGAGCGCCCCGGCTTCTATGGCGCTTAAAGGCGCGGGCGGCGCAGGGAATTGGGCTTTCCACCCTTCAATTTCGCTACCGGACAAACGCGAAAACAGAGCGGCCAGATTGTCAGGGTCGTCTTTGGCGATAGCGGCGTTAATGTCGCTTTCCGTGACCCAGGAGGCATATTTATAATTCTGGCTGATGAAGTCTGATAAATGTCTTTTTTGATATTCCTGCAAACTGTCCAGGGCCAAATTTTCCGGTATTTTCAACCTGTCGGCCAGATTGACGCTGTTATAAGCCTTATCCGGGGTTATTTTATCGGCCCCGTCCAGGGTAAGCATAGGAGAAGGCGTCTTGATCGGAATTTCAGACCCCGGCATCTCCGGAATTGTTACATCCGGAACTTCCATTTCATCTGTAAGTTGCGACATCAGTTTTTGCCTTTGTAGTTGACAACCGGATGGGGAGTGTGCATTTTGCTGTACATGCCGTAAATCTGCTCCAGAGTCGGATTTTCTACTCCTTCCATAAGCAAAATCCTTTTCGCAGTGTCTTGCTCCTCTTTACTGATTAAAAGCTTGCCCCCGCCCTGAATTTTGCCGGATTGCGCGGCCAGCGAGTTAGGATCGAACCGTTTGGCCGGGCCGCCCGTGCCGTTATAATTCGCTTCCTGGCCCACTTCCCAATTCGCTTCCCATCTTCTGCTAGTGGACAGTCTGGAAAATACTCCGCCTTCCACATAAACCGGCTCCAAAGCCTTTATTACAGTTTCCTGAATATTGGCGTTTGTAATGTCGCCCGGAGGCATGTTTTTTACTATCCAATCATAGAGTTCCGGCTTCTTGTCCAAATCCGCGCCGTAACGCTTGACTATGCTTTTCACGTCGCTGTATTTGGCATAAAGCCTTCCCTTTTTGCCGCCGTCTTCAAAGTATTTCTGTAAATAATCAGATTGCTGTTGCGTCATACCTTTTTGAAATATAATATTGCTCAAGGCTGTAGGGTCACTGATTATTTTATTGTCAATGTCGTTCAACGTCTTATAAAATGCGGCCCGGTTTTCCTTTGTTTCAACGTCCAGTACAGCGGCCTGCTTACGCAGCAGGGCTATGCCTTTTTCGGACACTCCCTGCTTTTCCGCCTCATCAATGGCGTATTTTTCAAATTGCGCCTGGCTCCAGTTGTTTTTCCGCGCATCGTTAATCAGTTTGAGGCCGATTGCCGCATCTCTTTTATCTGTTTGATAAGCGCGAACTTCTAAATCATTTTCCATAAGGGCAAGCGTTTTGTTCCTCTCCTCTCTGTCCATATCCGCAGTAAGCTCAACAAAATAGTGCCGGACTTCCTCATCCGGCAAATCCTTCACCGCGTTCCAGTCGTCATCAAATTTCGCCAGCACAGCTTTATGCCGCGCTTCCGCCTGCTCCCTCTCCACCTTATGCGCCCACGCCTCCCTCCTTGCCTCCACCAGCATCAGCGTATCATTGCTCTTATCCCCGAACTCCCGCACATGCTTCTTCACAAAGCTTTCCGCTTCGGCGTATTTGTTCGCGTACACCAGGCTTTGCGCATGCTCGCCGTGCAGGGTTTTCACCAACTGGTTGATTTTTACCTTTACTTCCTCCTCGTTGCCGTCCACCCAGCGCGAAACCCCGTCTTTCCCGGTTTCAGGGTGCTGGCCGCTCAAATAACGCAGACTGGTTATGTGCTCTATCAGAGC
>JAISBT010000021.1 GCA_031266055.1 Deltaproteobacteria bacterium | reverse complement strand
CCCCAGAGCGCCAGGAAAAAAACCTGAAAGTTGGCGATGATGGTGGCCAGCCCCGGCCCCAGGCGGATGATGCTTTCGTGCCAGGCGATCAGGTCGGCGCTGACGCAGACGGCCGCCGCGACGAGCAACCGGAGCATGCCGCGCGAAGGCAGCCGGCGTTCGCCCCGGAGGAAGGCAAAAGCCACCAGCGCCGTGCCGCCGAGCAGCAGGCGGTAAAAACCCACCATGGCCGGCGCTATCGGCGCTTCCTTTACAAAAAGGCTGGCAAAACTTATGAGTACCGCCCCGGCAAATACGTACGCGCAGCCTTTGGACGTGGTGGTCAGCCCGTTTGCCCGCATGTTTACTTTCCCCCTGTTGAGGAGCCGCCCGGGAATCGTCGCCGGAACAGGGCGGTACGGCCGAGTATAAACGGGCTTGAACCGGAAGACAACAGGCTTTTTGGATAAGAACCGTTACTTGAGATAGCAGTATAAAATAGTGCTGCACTTGGTGTTCGCGTTGTGCCGCAAAGCAAACGAATATTCAGGCAGAATGCTGCGTACCAGCAGCGGAATGTTAACGATGTCCGTATCTTTGTGATAAGCGGAAAGCGCCATCTTCGGTCTGAACTATCTCATTTTTCCGCCAGTTTCCAGACCCCGCGCTACCAGGGTTCAAGGTTGTCATAATTCACGCTAAGAATTATGGTTTCCCCGTCCAGCAGAAACTCCACCAGACAGGAGCCAAACCCGGCCACAATAATGGTGCCGCCCGTGCCTTCAGGTACGGATTCTTCCCATTCCTTATATGGGTTTATCCCTCTAACGGCGCTTATAACCTTCACTGTATCATTTTCCTCAAAATAATAGGCGTCACCCATAGTAACCTCATTCATGCCGTCAATGTCTTAAAATTAATTTTCAAGCAATGAAAGAGGGCGGCTTAAAGTCAGCCTCGTCAAATGGGTAATCCGATACGCCTTCCGTGCGTTCCGGAGGCACATAAAGCCCGCAAGGGCATTCATCGGCAAAAGCCCTCTCAATAATAGTGCCGGGAATACCCCTGGGATATTCACCGCAGGTCATTTTCGGATGCCCCGACCTTTTGCGGCAAAAAGTACACCATGAAAAACGGAAAATATGCGGTTTCACCACGTTTTTCCTCCATATTTTACATAGTCAATGCTGAAAAGTCGGGAAACGACTTTTTCAAAAAGGCACGCCGCCTACATACAGCGCCATGACGCCCTATGGAAAATTGGCAGGGGGAGTATCGTGCCGCACAAAACCGAGCTTAAAATCAATTTTCAGGGGCAACCCAATCTAATTCGCACTGGCTGGACTCCACCGGGATCTGCACGGATACAAAGCTGTCAGAATGTCCTACCAAAAATTCCACCTCAAAGGCTGCGCCGTTGCCATATACATAGACAACCGTCCCTCTGGAGCCCACTGGCAGGGGATAAACGCGCGCGTCGTCAAAAACGTCCGGGCCTTCCAGCGGCATTGTGGTGCGGATGACGTCCAGTTCTCTGATGGCCACGGCTATTCCTTTTGCCCCTGTCATCAATATGAACCGGGCCTGGTTATTTGCTCAGAGGGGCAAAAGCTACCTCGTATACCGGGCAAATCAAGCCTGAAAGACAAGCGCTTCAAGATCGCCTCAGGGAAAACTTCCTCCTACAGGCGCTGAGAATTCAGATGCGTCTGCTCTGGCGCACACCTCTTGCAGGATTGCGTCTCTTGTCGATTGACGCGACAAGAGGCGGTTTTCTATAGAATTTTGCGCTGGAACATATTGAGATTTTTGATGAATTCATAATATGCACTTAAATGTCATAGTTGTGTCACAGCTAGGTGTCACAGTTTGTCACAGCCGGTTAAAACATAATGGCGTGACGGGTCTGTGACCCCGGAACCAATCTCCATAATAAGCCCTTTTCCGAGCATTCCCTTGAAATCGCGTTGCAAGCTGCGGCGATTGACGTTCGGGCAAAGAGACTCCAAATCCTGAATAGTTAACTTGCCATACTGGATGAGGTGCGCCAGGGCTTTGCCCTGACGTTCATTCAAACCATGCTTTTGTACCAGAATATCGCGGCGGATAGCTTGCTGTCCAAGTTTCCTTACCTCGATCAGTTGTGTACTCAGACCGGCAACAAAATATTCCAACCAGCAGGTCATATCCATTCCCGTATTGCGAACACTTTGAATTGCCCTGTAAAAAGCCGCGCGATCCCGGTCATAGTATTCACTTATGCTGAACAGACGCTTGAAGTCATACCCGGCACGATAAAGGCATAAAGTCGAAAGAAGACGTGATGTACGTCCGTTACCGTCCAAAAATGGATGAATATGGACGAGTTGAAATTGTGCAATCCCGCTCAGTAAAATGGGATGAATCTCCTGTTCCCGGTTCAGCCAATCCACAAGTTCGGCCATCATAACCGGTACGTCATAGGCGGCGGGCGGTGTATAAACAACTTCTCTCGTACTGGAATTAACAACATAATTCTGAATTTTCCGATATTCTCCAGGAGCGGAGGAACCGCCTCTCACTCCTTCCACAAGGCGTTTATGAATTTCACGTATCAGGCCATCTGTGATTGGCCCGCCATCTTCAAGATATGAGGAAACAAATTCAAAGGCGTTTCTGTAGTTCAAAAGTTCCTTCACATCATCCGGATCGGCTTCCTGTACCTTAAGCCCGTCTATAAGTCGCTCTGATTGCGCCAGGGTCAGACGCGTTCCTTCAATGTGCGTGGTATGGTGCGCTTCCAAAATGAGCGCTCTACGCCCCATCTCACGTATCCAGCTTTCGGATAAAGTAGCTGCGTCCAAAAAACCTCGCGCCCGTTCAATAAGCGTAAGGCTGGTCGTGATGCTGTTGGTTATCGTGAAAATAGGAGTAAAATTTTGCATTTTAGATTCCTTATCAGAGCAATTCACAATTTTCTCTTACCATTTTTTATGCCATCTTGCGAATCTTTATGTATGCGGTTATGCGGGCGCAAAAAAATTGTTGGGGAAATCCTTACACCAATCCATATCGTTTTCCTTCGCCGCGCAGATATTTTAGCGTAACCACATAAATTTACATGTACATCTGGCGGCGCGATCTGCGTGGAAATAAAAATGCCCGGGAATAATGCGTGTAATCTTGCCATTGCGGGCAATTTCTGGCATGATTTTGGCATAACGTGGCACCGTCCGCTTACCTGTTTTATTATACGAGTCATAATGGGATTAGAACTCAGGCAAACGCTTAAACTCAGCCAGCAACTGGTCATGACGCCTCAATTGCAGCAGGCGATCAAACTTTTGCAGCTTTCCCGCATTGAGTTGGTTGACATGGTGCGGCAGGAACTCCTGGAAAATCCCTTTTTGGAAGAGGTCGTTGAGGAACGCGACGAGAAACCCGAAGAACGGGTCAAATCAGTTGAAATGGACGAGGCCTATACCCGTGAAGCCGCCAATAACGCGGATTGGGAAGATTACCTCGGCGATTTTGCCAGCACTTCACGCCAGTCCGCGCCCAGGGAATCTGAAGTCCCGGAAGACAGCAGCGCCTTTGAAAGCCGCTTTTCATCCCATCCCACTCTGGAAGGCCATCTGCTGTGGCAGTTGCGTCTGTCCCCTCTCAACGCCAAACAGCAGGAAATCGGCGAAGCCATTATCGGCAATTTATCCTCCAGCGGCTATCTGGAGGCCAATTTTGAAGAACTTTCAACTCTGGTGGATTGCAGCCGGGAAGAATTTGAAACTGTTCTGAAAATTATTCAGCGTTTTGAACCTGTGGGCGTCGCGGCGCGTACGCCGCAGGAATGTCTGCTTGTACAGATTGAAGTTATGCATTATGACCGGGATCATATTCTGCTTTCCCTTGTCCGGGATCACCTGGAAGATTTGGAAACGCGCAGATACAAGCCGGTTATGCGCAAGTTCAAACTTTCTTCCGGCGACCTGAAAGAATATCTGGATATTATTCAATCCCTCAATCCCATGCCCGGAGCAAGCTTTGGCGCTGTGGAACCCGCGTATGTGACTCCAGATGTCTATGTCTATCAGTCAGACAATGATTTTCTTATAGCTCTCAATGATGAAGGATTGCCGCAATTGCAGCTCTCCTCGCTGTATTCGGACAGCCTGGAATCGGTTTCCGGCGCCAAGGACAAGGAATATTTCCAGGAGCGCATACGCTCCGCGTCCTGGCTGATCAAAAGCCTGCATCAGCGCCAGCGTACCCTGTACAAGGTTGCGGAAAGCATACTCAAGCATCAGCGCGCCTTTTTTGAGAACGGCCCATCGCGCCTGCGTCCGCTTATTTTAAAAGAAATAGCTGAAGATGTGGGTATGCATGAATCCACCATCAGCCGGGTAACCTCCAACAAATACGTCGCTACCCCTTACGGAGTCTACGAACTTAAGTTTTTTTTCAACAGTTCCCTGGCCTTGTCCGATGGCAATGAAGTGGGTTCGGAAAGTGTAAAGGTGCTCATCAAAAAATATATCAGCGAAGAAGACCCCAAAGCGCCTTTAAGCGATGAACGCATTGTCGAATTATTGAAAGATGCCCTTAAATTGAATATTGCCCGCAGAACGGTGGCCAAATACCGCACGGCTCTGGGCATTGCTTCTTCCACCAGGCGGAAGGAAGTTTTATGAAGGCTGTTGCCTTGCGGCTGGTATTGTTTTGATAAAGCCTTTAATCCTCGGAGGTTTTTATGAATATTACCTATACTTTCAAGAATTTTGAACCTTCTGAACATCTGAAAAAATACGCGGCCAGGCGGTTTGAAAAATTGTCCCGCCTGGTGAATAAAGCGGATAATGTTGAAGTAAACATCAACATGAGCGTGGATAAAATACGCCATGTTGTTGAAGTAAAATTTACCGGCGACAATTTGAATATTTCCGCGGTGGAACAATCACAGGATATGTACGCAAGCGTGGACATGATTTTGGACAAGCTGGAAAGCCAGTTGAAAAAACAACTGGAAAAAAGCAAGCAAAAACGCCGCAGCGCAGGAGGCGGCAGAGCTCCTGTTAAAGCCGAAGTGGAAATTTTCAGCTATGATACTGTCGGCAGCGATGAAAACCGCCACATTGTGGGGGTGGATCATTTTGAACCGAAACCCTTGTTTGTGGATGAGGCCGCCATGCAATTGCAGCAGCGCGACGACGAATTTCTGGTTTTTCTTAATGCGGATACCGAAAACGTAAATGTGTTGTATAAACGCGCCAATGGAACCTTCGGACTGATTGTTCCGGGGTTCTAGCGCGCTGTAACGCTGAAAAATTATGCCGCTTGCAGATTATCTCACTATAGACAGCATTGTGCCTGATATGGTTGCCATGACCAAAAACGAGGCGCTTGGGGTTCTGGTGGAGGCCATGTATAAACGATGTCCCGGTATGGCCAAAAACAACGTGCTGGAAATATTACAAGCGCGGGAATCTTTGGGGTCTACGGGTATTGGCGACGGGGTAGCCATTCCGCATGGCAAATTGGATAGCTGCCCCGGCGTTATGCTTGCCGTCGGGCGCAGTATTGACGGCTGTGATTTTGCTTCTGTCGATGACAAAAAATGCCATGTATTCTCGCTGCTGCTAGCGCCGGAGTCGCTTTCCGCCGGCCAGTTCGGTGTTCTGGCGCATTTGGCGCGCATTTTCAAAAGTAATGCCTTTCGCGATAATTTTATGCAGGCAAAAAGCGCTGAGGAAATTTGGGATTTACTCAATGCCGCCTGGGAGAATTGAATTATGGCGGATTCTTTTTCCGTGATGCTGCTTTCCGGTTTGTCGGGAGCCGGCAAAACCTCCGTCATCAATGTGCTTGAAGACTTGAATTTTTTCACTATTGACGGTTTGCCCATTGACCTCACTCCCCACATGCTCCCCCTGCTTACGGCGGAAGCGCTCGCGCATTATCATGGGCTGGCGATAGGCCTGGATTTGCGCCAGAAGGATCTTGTCCGGAATTATTTAATGCCCGTTTTGAATTTACGTTCCGACAATCACGCCATCCGGATGGTTTTTGTGGAAGCCGAGCTTGAAGTTATAATGCGCCGTTATGCCACTACCAGGCGTCCGCATCCGCTGGAGGCCGAAAACCTGGGGCTGGAACAGGCCATACTTGTGGAGAAAGAGCGCTTCAAGCCCATGCGGGACAGCGCGGATACCATTATTGACACAAGCGGGTTTACCATCCACGATTTACGGCGTTTCATCCAGAAACGCTGCGTGGATATGTTTGAAAAAAGACGCAATTTTCACGTACACTTGGTTTCTTTCGGATTTAAATACGGCTTCCCGGCGGAAGCTGATTTGATGTTTGATCTGAGATTTCTGCCGAATCCGTTTTTTGTCGAAGAATTGCGCAGGCTGAACGGCAAAGATAAAGCCGTGGCCGACCATGTTTTGGCGCAAGGGGACAGTCAGTTGTTTTTGGCAAGATTGTCCGCTTTTCTGGAGTATTTATTGCCGCTTTATGAAAATGAGGGGCGCTACCGCGTGACGATTGCTTTAGGCTGTACCGGCGGGCGGCACCGTTCGGTCGCCGTTACGGAAGCGATTGCGGACGAGCTTAAAAAATATTATTATGCGGTAAGTACAGAGCACCGTCATTTAGAGTTGGGGTAAACAGATGGAAAATCATGATGCTGAACAACAGATGCATATCGGGGTGGCGCTTGTGACGCACGTCAATTGCGGCGCTACGCTTTTGCGGGCGGCGGAGCATATTCTGGGCCCGATAAACGACTGTGTTTCCATTCAGGTAGATATAAACAGCGATGTCAATGAAAGCGTAAAACGGCTTAACGACGCTGTTTCCATTCTGGACTCGGGGCTTGGCGTGTTGATTCTTACAGATATGTTTGGAGGAACCCCCACGAATTTGAGCCTTTCACTTTTGGGCAGCGGAAAAAATATTGAGGTTCTTACCGGGGTCAATTTACCTATGCTGCTCAAAGTTTTTGCCAATCGTACAAAAACTTTGCGCGAACTGGCGGTTATTGCCTGCGAAGCCGGTCGCGAAGGTATTGCCATTGCCGGAGAAATTCTGCGCAACAAAGTAAAAAAAGCGTAAGTTCCGCAATAGCGCAAATTCCGCAATGCTGCAAAAATAATGATCTGGTACCGTATTGATAACCGTCTTATTCACGGGCAAATTATTGAAGCCTGGCTGCCTTATACCAAGGCTACCAGGCTGGTGGTGGCCAACGAAAATCTGGCCGGCAACGTTTTGCTTCAGCAAATTACCCTGCTTGCGGTGCCTTCGCGGGTAGATTCAAAATTTGTGCGCCTTGGCGAGCTTCCGTCGCTCATTGGCGAGTATACTCTTCGCAAAGACGAGGCGCTGGTTTTATTTGCCACTTGCCGGGATGCCAAAAAAGCTTTTGATTTGGGTCTTAAATTTGAAAGGTGCAATATAGGCAATTTGCCTTATGCGCCGGAAAAAAAACAAATCTGCCAGCATGTGGCGCTTTCCGCGGATGATGAATGGTGTTTGCGTTATTTTGAAGATCACGCTGTCGCGCTTGATTTTCGCAGTATACCGGCGGATGTTCCACAGGTAAAAGAGTGGTGAGTTTATGCAGCTTGTAATGCCGGACTGGACGCTGGTGTTGTCCCTTATTCCGGTCACGGCTTTTTTTTTACACTTTTGGGCGTGGGAAGGGCGAGCCTTTCCCTGGTATTTTTCCGGCATCCAATCTTTGCGGGGTTGATCTGGTGGCTGGTTACCGGAGATGTAACCGCCATCCCTCCCGCGATTTTTTTTGAACTTGCCTGGCTGGATCTTTTTTATGTCGGCACCTATGTGCCGCCAAGCGCCATGCTTGGTTATCTGGTATACTATCCCCTGACGCTTTTGTTTAATTTACACCTGCCGCAGCAAGCTGTCGTGCTGCTCGTCTTGTGCCTGCCGCTGCCCGCTCTTGGCGCCAAAGCTGAAGTATGGCTCCGTATGCGCCATGGCGTAAAAACCTATGACGCTCTTTTGGAGGCGGTAAACGCGGAAAAGGATATTCAAGGAACGCTTTCCGCGGGGATTCTGCGGTATCTTGCGCGTGGAATAGCCCTTGCCGTATTTGTATATTTATGTTGTATTGGCGTCCTGTTTTCCGTGCTCTGGTTTGTAGGCGTTTATTCAGGCGCGTGGCCTGCCGGCGGATGCGAGCCGGCGGCATACGATCCGCACAATTTGACCGATGTGGTAAATAATTGGGGAGCGGTCTGGGCGGCCGGCAGCATCGGCGGTCTGCTTTCCTTGCGCATACGCCCGGCGAAAATTTGTTTTATCGCCGGCGCGTTGGGGGTTGTGGTTCTGATGTTGTAATTTCTTATAGCATTTTGCGTTTGAAATTATCGCTTGACGGCGAAGCAAAACTGCATGAATGCAGTTCGCTTTGAAATCGAATATTGGAGGAAAAAAGCATGTCAGCTGTCGTTGTGGGTCATAAAAATCCGGATACGGATTCATGCGCGTCGGCCATTGCGGCGGCCGATTTGATGAGTAAGCGCGGTCTTGCCGCCGAACCTTTCGTCCAGGGAAAAATTGCTCCGGAAACAGCCTTTGTGCTTGAGCGTTTTGGTTTTATGCCCCCGGAAAGCATAACTTCGGTTGCGAGGAAAAAAGTTATACTGGTGGATCACTCCGACCGGGCGCAGGCTCCAGCGGATATAGATGAAGCGGAACTGCTGGGTATAATAGATCACCATAAACTCGGCGATATTACCACCTCCGTGCCCTTGTTTTTCCACGCCCTGCCCGTGGGCTGTTCATGTACGGTCATCAAAAATTTGTATGATTTTTATTCGGTGGAAATTCCCAGAAACATTGCCGGGATAATGCTGTGCGCCATTTTATCCGATACGCTGATTTTCAAATCTCCGACCACCACGGACGAAGACCGGAAAGCGGTGGCAGCTTTGGCGGCTTTGGCCGGGGTGCGGGACTATGCCGCTTTGGGCATGGAAATATTCACGGTAAAATCCGCGGTAAAAGGCGTACCCGCGCGGGAATTGCTTTTCCGGGATTATAAAGATTTTGAAATGGCTGGGAAAAAGGTTGGGGTGGGCCAGCTTGAGGTAGTGGATATCAAACTGCTGGACAGCGTGAAAAAAGATCTGATTACGGCGGTGGAAGCTGCAAAACTGGAAGGCCGCCATACGGTCATGCTTTTGCTTACAGACATCATGGCGGAAGGTTCCGAGCTTGTCGTATGTTCTGAAGACGCTGACCTGGCGGAGAAGGTTTTCGGCTTGCCGGGGTCAAGCCCTCTTTGGCTGCCGGGTGTAATGAGCCGTAAAAAGGATGTCATACCCAAGCTGGAGGCTGTGTTTAAAAAATAGAGCGTTTTAACATTAAAAATGTATAAAGCAGTTCAGCATTTTCAAAGTTGAGCTGCTTTGGCGGCGGTATCGCCGTGCTGCCCGCAAAGCGGCTTTTGCGGCTTTGCGGGCAGGGTTGTTGTTTTATTGTTTTACTTCGAATCGTTCCACTTTTTTCAGCCAGCCCTCCGGAGCCGGAATCGCGCCGACCTGCATGCCGCTGTATAATTCGTAAATCTGGCGGCTGTATTTGCCGATGCCGCCATCGCCCACAATGTATTCGCTTCCGTCTTCCAGAATATATTTTCCTACCGGGCTGACCACCGCCGCGGTGCCGAAGCCTCCGGCCTCAATAATTTTTCCGGATTTGATGTCTTTCAGAAACTGCTCCAGTTCGATTGCATCCAGGCGGGCTTTGCATTTGCCCATTTTCGCCAGGTCAAGGATGGACATGGAGGTTGTGGATTTCAATACGCTGTCGCTGAAGGGTGGTATAATAATGGTGCCGTCTTCAAGAATATGGTAATGATTCATGGTGCCGGCTTCTTCCAGATATTTGTTGCCGGCGTCCAGATACAGAACCTGCCCCGCCCCCTGCTGAAAAGCATGTTCGGCGGGCACGAGCGATGCGGCATAGTTGCCGCCGGTTTTGGCCGCCCCGGTGCCGCCGGATACCGCGCGATGGTATTTCGTGGAGATCAAAAGCGTCACGGCATGGTTAAAGCCTCCGGCATAGTATGCGCTGGAGGGCGAAAGCATGATATAGTAGCTGAAGGTTTTAGACGCTTTCACGCCCAGACAGTCTTCAGTGCCCAGCATAAACGGGCGGATGTACATGGAAGATTCCGGTTCGGTCGGACACCAGTCGCGCTCGATATCCAAAAGGCGCATCAGTCCTTCCATCTGCAAATCTTCCGGAATTTGGGGCATCATAAGAATTTTGGCGGAGGCGTTCATACGCTCGGCATTGAGGTCGAACCTCCAGGCATGGATGTTGCCGTCCGGATGTTGAAAGGCTTTGGCGCCTTCAAATATGGTCTGGCCATAGTGCAGACAGACGGCTCCGGGCATAATGTTCAGCGGAGCGTAAGGCACTATGCGGGCATCGTGCCATGCGCCGTCGTTGTAATCCACGGCAAACATATGGTTGGTGCGCACGACTCCGAAAGCGGTCACTTTTTCCGGCGGAGATTTTCGTCTGGTTTTTTCAAGCAATTCATAACGAATGTTCATGATGACTCCCAAGGTATAAAATTTTTATTGGAAAAATATAGCGCTACATAGCTTTCAAAATATATTTAGATGTATTTTAAAATTTTGGCAACGTAAATCCCCGGGAGCCTGCCGGACAAAAGTTTAAGAAAGGATTGTACTTTTGCGTCATTGCGGCGGCGGGTACCGCCGCCCGCCCCGCAGGCGCAGGCGAAACTTGCTTCAGCCGTTGCTGCGCAGCAGCTTACGGATGAAGACAGCAGCGATGTTTCGCCGTAAAGCGCCGGAGGGAGCGTCTCAAAGTTAAATTGCCTTAGAGCATTTTAACATTGACAATGTTGAAGCAGCAACTGTTCAAGTTTTTGCATGGCAGCTTTCTGGTCAAAGTGTTCCAGGCAGAATTTACGCCCGGCCTCGCCCATAGTCTGCAATTCGGAAATATCTCCGGCCATGGCCATCACCTGCCGCGCAAGACGTTCACCTACCTCATGCGCGGCTTCTTCCGGCCTGGGCGGCGGCAGCAAACACCCGTTCAACCCGTCTTTGATCAATTCCGGCATGCTGTTGCAGTCAAAAGCCAGTAAAGCCCTGCGGGCCAGCATGGCTTCCGCCAGAACATAACCGAAACCTTCCCAGACCGAGCTCAAAACAAACAAATCAATGCGTTGCCAAAACCAGGACAAATCCTGCATAAAACCTGTGAAATACACCCCGGATGCATTGTCCGGTTTTTTTTCCGGCAACGCTTCCCGCCCCGGAACCACGTCCAGTCCCAGATTTTCAGCCAGAGCCAGGAGTTCCGCGCGCAGTTCTCCGTCTCCGGCAATAATCAGGCGGTGCGGAAAGCTTTGCCGCCGGAGAAAGGCGCTCATGTGCAAAAGGTAGCGCTGGGCTTTTTGCAAGCTGAGCCTGCCGGCATTGCCGATGATTAACGGACAGTCCACGGACACCGCGTCCCTGCGGCCGGACGGATATTCCGCCGCCTTGAAACTTGCCGCGTCCAGGCCGTTGTAAATTACCTTGATGCGCTCAGGGGCAATAACGCCAGCGCCGCGCACGCAAGCGGCCGTTTCCCGGGAATTGGCGATAACGGCGGTAAGAGCGGAAAAAAGATGCCGGTTTACGAAACTTGCGCGCACAGGAATGGCGCTGCCCCGGCGGTAATACACTTTTATGGGCGAATTATCGTGCCTGGCGCGTACTGTTCGTACTCCAATCTTTAAATCCGCCGGCAGATTTAAAATCAGATGCGTAATCCCGGATTCAGTCAAAAATTTGTTGAAAGCGGCCTTTTTGAACGGATTGAGAAAAGAAAGATTGCCGACCTTCCAGGGATAAAGCTCAAGCCCGGAAATTTTCTGCGCCCGCCGCCATAACCTGCCCTCCGGATTCGCCGCCAAAAATACCTTATAGCCCTGCCCGGCAAAATAAACAGCGCTCTCCAGATGCCATTTTTCCCCGCCCCCCCAGTCAAGGTTGCTGTTGCAAAAGCAAAGGGCGGCTTTCGGTTTGTTTTCGCTTCGCACAATGTAAGGACTTACCTCCCCGCCCGCCCGACAAGTTCACGATACCTGGAAACCGCGGCGTTATGTTCAGCCAAAGTAGCGCTGAACACATGCCTCCCGTCTCCTTTGCCCGAAGCAACAAAATAAAAATATTTATTCCGTTCGGGGTAAAAAGCCGCGCGCAGCGAACCCAGTCCGGGGGAACAAATGGGGCCGGGCGGCAAACCGTAAAACTTATAGGTATTATAAGGATTGCCGGCGTCCAGCAGGTGTGAACGCAAAATTACGCCCGCAAAGGATTCGCCCAAACCGTAAATTACAGTCGGATCGCACTGCAACGGCATCCTGATATTAAGCCGGTTGGTATAAACACCCGCCACTCTCGGCCTTTCATCAGCCGCAGCGCTCTCTTTTTCCACCAGTGAAGCCAGAATCACAATCCGTTTCACTTCCTCCGGGTGCAGCCGCGCATACCCGGGCACAAAAGAGGCGATAACCCTCCCGGAAGCTGTGACATCCACCCCTTCCCGCGTTGGAGTGAAAGCGGCGCCGGCGCTGTTCGCCCGTTCTTCCCAAAACGGAGCTGTTTTAAGCCAGAAAGTCTGAATCATGGTCTGCATGGCGCTTTGGGCATGCGCCCTGGTGGGCACGGAAGCCTTGTTCAACATGTAAGTTTCCGGGTACAAAAACCCCTCGGCATTCGCAAAAGGAATGCCGTAACGCCGCATCGTCGGCGCATCGTTCACCAGTTGCGCGAAATCTTCCGCCCGGACAAACCCCTGGTTCTCAAGAATTTTACCCACCGCCCACCAGGGCAGACCTTCCGGTATGGTAACACGATGCAGCAAAGCGCGTCCATTGACCAGTTGATCCAGAACCTGCTCCGGACTCCAGGCGGTGCTGAATTCAAATTCACCGGCTTTGATGTTGGCTGTCCGGCGCTTCCAGTATCCGAGCAACTTGAAGCGCCGCACACTGCTTATGCCATGCGCATTAAAAATATCTTCCGCCACTTTGTCAAAACTGGCGCCGGATTCAATAGTCAAATAATAATAACGCCCTTCCTCTCCAAAAACCTGATTGGCAGGCGTAATTACAAATTTATGCATATCCCACAAAATAACGGCAATAATCCCCAGCAACAGGCCTGAAGATCCAAGCAGCAATTTTGTTCTTTTACGCAAGCCTTCCCCCTTTTTACTGTGCTTTTGCCTCAACTACGGCATGGCGTTTTTCAGGCGCAAGGCGTAAAAAAGATTCCAATATTTTCACCGCCGCCAGGCTATCCACCCTGCCGTCCCGCATATACGGCTTTTGCCCCGACTCGCGCAGCAACATCTTTGCCTCCGCTGAACTCAGCGTCTCATCCATGAAATACAGGGGCAGGTCAAAGGCCCGCCGCAAGCTGCGCGCAAAATTACGCACCCGCCGCGCGGTCAGACTTTCCGCACCGTCCTGTCTGACCGGCAAACCCAGCACTATGGCCGAAGGCGCTTCTTCGCGTATAAGAGCCGCGAGACCGGCAAAAAAATTCTTCCGTGTAGTTTTGAACAAGGCCGCACGCGGAAAAGCCAGCCGCGCCTCCTGCTCGGCCACAGCCACGCCGACGCGTTTTTCGCCGTAATCAAGGCAAAGCAGCTTGGGCAAACTAATCCTCTTCTTCCTGTTCATGCTCGGCCGCGCCCGGAACCGCCGCATTTTCCATGTCCACAATGCGTACTGCCCCGTCAGAAGCCGCATTACGGATAAGTTTACGGCAACGGGCCTTCCAGGCGGAGCCAAAAACTCTTTGCGCCATATACTCCACTGTATGCAGTACCGGGCGCTCTTCACGCATTTGCAGGAGGGCGCGGCCAATGCCAATTTTACATGACGGACAACCCACCAGAACAGGCGCTCCCGCCTCCGTTCCGGCCAGCCTGAGCTTTAAGTCCGCAATCTTGCGCTCCCGCAAACGGTTGTAAATATCCGGCGAACTCATGGCGCCAAGGCCGGATTCGCCGCAACACCCGGCGCTGATCTTCAGGTTCAGCCCGGCAAACTCGTTTATCGCCCCGGCATATATGGAAGCGGCTTTTTTCTTGTTTGCCCCGGCCCACTCCGTATGGCAGGCGGCATGGTACAGAACCGGCGCCCCCCGTCCGGCTGAACCCAAAGCGGGTAAAGCCTCCAACAAAAATTGCGCCACATCCAGGCTGCTGAAGGGCCTGGCCTCCGGGCGCAACGCATCATTACCGGCAGCGCCAAAAATACCGGGCAACAAGTGGCGCTCCAGCCCGTCGCGGCATGAACCGCAGGAAGTAAGCGCCCTGCTGACCGGGTAGCCGGATTCCCCGGCTTTCCGCGCGTATTCCAGCAACTTTCCGGTATTATGCTTGAGATTGGCTTCAAAAGAGTCAGTTAACCCCGCGGCGAGGAGCGGATAGCCGCAACACAGGGCTTCCTGCGGCAGAACCACGGCCCAGCCGGCTTTCAGAATCAACGCCAGGGAGGCCAGCCCGATGGAACGATAAAAAAGACTGCCGCCGCAACCCGGAAAATAAAACAAGCCGCCTTTTGCCCCGCCTTTGGGCGCAAAAATACAGCCTTTGTCCAATCTGACGGATTCCGCAAGCTGACGGTAGCCTACTTCCGGCCCCGGCCCGGAAAACAGCGGATTGGCAAAATTTTTCCTTATGCCCGCCGGAACAAAGGGCAGGATGCGGTTTTGCATTTTCTGGCCGAGCGCGGCCATTTTAGCGGCCTTGGGCACACGCCGGGCCGGGTCTTTGGCCAGATAATTCAGCAACGTGTTCTTTAACCCGTGTCCTCCGGCGCCCTCTTTGGTCAGCAAAGCGCGCAAGCTTAACGCCACTTCCGCCGAATCTATTTTAACCGGGCAAACCGAAGCGCATTTTCCGCACCCGGTGCAATGTTCGATCATGGAATACAACTGGCGCAACAGGCCGGCATCCGGCCGTCCTTCATTGATCTGCGAATAATAAACGGCCTCGACCATGGCGCCCAGAGAAATATTGCGGTTACGCGGGTAAAACCCCATGCCCGACTCAGGGTAATTCATGGGGCAGACTTCTTTGCACTTGCCGCAGCGGGTGCAGATCTGCACCTTGGTAAGCAGGGCGATCAGGCTTTCTTTGCCGGGCAGTCCGCTTTGCCGCAAATCGTCGATCAGGCGGTTGAAGGAAAAAGTGAACGGGCTGACCGGCAGTTCACGCCTGGTGAGCTTGGCCGGGTTAAGTATGTTGCGCGGGTCAACCAGCTCTTTATACTCGCGCATTTCCGCGATTTTTCCATCGTCCTGCAAGGCAATTTTAGTAATGCCTATGCCGTGTTCGCCGCTGATTTCCCCGCCAAGTTCCCTGGCCTTCCGCATTGCCCTTTCGGCTACCTGCTCGGCTTCGGCCAGCATGTCGGCATCGCCGGAGTTTACCGGTATATTCACGTGGCAGTTGCCGTCGCCGGCGTGCATATGGCTGGCCACAACCACCTGCGAATTCAGCATATACTCTTCTATTTTACCGATTTTCGCCGCAAGATGCGGATATTTGTCCTTCAGACTGGATAAAAACAGCGCCGCGTGCAACTGCAATTCCTGATCAGAAACCGGAGCGTCAGTAAAGCCGGAAACTTCCGGCGAGTCCGAGGCTGCGGCAAGCGCGTTATCTTTTGCTCCTTTCATAAGACGCGAGGCATAGGTGAATTCACGGTTAAAATCTTTATCCTCTTCCGCCATGCCTTTAAGTCTGCCCACTTCCTGCATGGCGCGGCGGTAAGCGCGGGCCATGCACTCCAGATTGAGCTGCTCCATAAACAAGGCAAATTCAGGCAGCGCGGCGAGCGGTATGACCACGTCTTCGTTGATCTTGAAGCCGGAAGTGCGTCTGGCGATGGCTGAAAGCCTGTGCCTGTCCTCCCAGAAAAGTTCGGCCTCCCTGGAATCTTTGGCCACAAAAGCATCCACTCCCGCAAAGCCTGTGGCGTTTCGCACAATGTCCCGCACCGCTTCGGCAATGGCCGCTTCGTCGTCGCTATCCACCTGAATAATCAAAACCGAAATGGGTTCGCCTTCAAAAGCGGAGGATTTTTTTTTGTACTCAATAGCCCGCACGTATTTGCTGTTAAATTCTTCCAGCATGGACAGCTTGACTACTCCGTCCTCCCGGCGGAATTTGTCGCGCAACGACATAATTTTGTTAATCGCCAGAGTGGCGTTGTGCATGGAGCGGCCGAAAAACTCCAGCACAATAACCCGTTCATGCCTGAGTTTGGGGTGCAAAATAAAAGTCGCGTCCGTAATGATGCCGTCCGTGCCTTCCTTCTGTACGCCAGGCAAGCCTTTAAGCCTTTTGTCGGTCACGTCTTTGCCAAGACCGGGCTTGCGTAATTCCGAACCTTTAATCCGTACCAGCGTGCGCAAACCACCGCTTAAGTCGCGCACTTCAAAAACAGCTTCCTCTTCCTGTTCTATTTTGTGCCCGGGGTGATCCTTGCGGATAACCTCAATAATTTCGCCGGTGGGAATAACCATTCGGTACGACAGCAGGTTATCCACCGTGGTTCCGTATTCCACGGCCAGCGGTCCGCCGGAATTTTCCGAAACATTGCCGCCGATGCTGGAAGCGGTTTTAGAAGCCGGATCAACGGTAAACAACAAATTTTTTTCCGCCGCGGCGTTGATGGCCTCAATGGTAATTACCCCGGATTCGGCCGTAAGAGTGCGGTTTTGCGCATTGACTTCGCGGATATGATTAAGTTTGGTCAGAGAAATAATTACTGAACGCTTGCGCGCCGGTATGGCTCCGCCGGTAAGCCCGGAACCTCCTCCACGCGGAATCAGGGCAAACTGCATCTCATTGGCCAGGCGCACCACCGCGCTGACTTCTTCGGCCGAGGTCGGGGTCACCACCAGAAGAGGCAGTTCCAGCCGCAAATCCGTAGCGTCCGTGGCGTTTTCCACCATGGAAAAAGGACGCAAATCCATATTCTCTTTGGGCAAAATCTGGGACAGGCGGGCAATAATATCGTTTTTGAAGGCAAGATCCGCGTTGTGCGCGCTCCAGAACATCGTTATGCCTTCGTTTATTGTATTGGCATAATGAACGTCCAGACCCCGGCGGGAATCGTCGAAATGCTTCTGAACACTGGCCTTGACCGTTTCCGGATTTATAAAGGGATTATAGCGGACTAAAAAAAGCTCCAGAGCGATTTCCATAGCCAAGTTGCGCACCGCTGCGGGCCATTCCTCAAATTCGTCCTCATTGATGTGCAAAACCCGGTTCACCAGGGACTCGGAACGAGCCGAAAGATGTGGGCCCTTATAAGACATGATCAGGCCGGCTACTCAAAACGCGCGACCGCCGTCACAACCACGGAATCCACAGGCAGAGCCTCGTGTTCGCCGCAGGCCTTTACCTTGAGTCCGCTGATTTTGTCCACGGTATCCATTCCTTCTATAACCTGCCCGAAAACGCAATAGCCGAAGCTGTCCGGAGTTTCCGCGCTGAAATCAAGTTCAGGATTATCCACAGAATTGATGAAAAACTGGGCGGTTGCGCTGTGCGGGTCGCCCGTGCGCGCCATGGCTATGCTCCCCCGCACGTTGCTCCCCCCGGTCGCCGCTTCATTCCTTATGGGAGCGCCCGTGGCTTTTTCCTCCATACGCAAGGTATAGCCGCCGCCCTGCACCATAAAGCCTTTAATGACCCTATGAAAAATTGTATTTTTATAAAAACCGCTGTCCGCATAATGTAAAAAATTTTCGACAGTAAGCGGGGTTTTATCCGCAAAAAGTTCAACTAAAATATCGCCGGAAGTCGTTTCCAGCAATACTACGGGATTACTCATATTTTGCTCTCAGTTATAAATTTGCCGTTTGATTGCTTTTGGACTTGACCCGCGTATCGCGCAAGCATTTGGGGCATTTCACCATTTTCAACGTCAAAATGCCTAATAAACGCCCAATACCTTGGACGGGTTTATGGGACTCTCCAGCGCGGTCAAACAACGCTGAACGGGCGCACATTGCCCTATGCTGGTGTCTACTTCATAAGGAGGAAGCAGTTTCCCCTCACTGTCGCGGGTAATAAGCACCTTGGGTTTGGTAGGGGTGGCTTTGTTGGAACCGGAAACAACTCCAATCTTGCCGTCCTGCAATTCCACCACGCTTCCCACAGGATAAATACCCAACATGCGGATGAAATGTTCCATATATCCGGGGAAAAAGTCTTCGCTGCGCATCTGGTACATAATGCCCAGAACCCGGTGCGGCAAAACGGCTTCTTTATAGGAACGCGTACTGGAAAGAGCGTCATATACATCCGCAATGCCCAGAACCCGGCCGGTCAAACTTATGACGTCTCCGGCGACGCCCCGGGGGTAACCTCCACCGTTAAAGCGTTCGTGATGGTCATAAACCCCCATAAGTATTTCCTGGCTGAAACCCGGAGTTTTTTTAATCTGCTCGTAGCCAAGCCGGGGGTGTTTGCGCAAAAGAGCAAATTCTTCTTCGGAAAGACTCCGGGGAGCATTGAGCACGTTAAGCGGGATCAGCGCCTTGCCCAGGTCGTGAAAAATTCCGGCCATGCCGGCCTGCATCTGCTGCTCGCGTGAAAAGCCCATATGCTTGGCGAACATCAAGCCGAGTACCGATACATTGACACTGTGGGCATAGGTATAATCATCGCGAGCGCGCAATTTGCACAGCGCCATCAAAGCGTCAGGGTTGCGGTCAAGGCTTTTGATCATTTCGTCAACCAGGGGCTTGGCCTTGCGCAAGTCCGCATTTTCACCGCGCCGTATGCCATCCATGAAAAGTTTGGAAAGCTCCAGAGCCTCCACATAAATTTTCTTGGCCGCAGGCATTTCTTCCAATATGGCCACCTTCGGCGGGACATAGCTGCCGCTGCCCCCGTCCGGCGCGACGTCGGCCGTAGCTTTCCGGAATGCGTCCGCTTCCCCCGCCAAACCGTCAATAACCGCGCCCGGTTTGCAACGGTCAAGATCAATGAACACTTCCTGAAAACCATCCGCGATAATTTTTTTTATGAGGAGATCCGTAGCTTCTATGTTGTCGGAATATAGGTAAGGTTCGTCCAGCCAGTTAATACCGCTGTCTACTATGAACATCCCCGGCTTAAGGAGCTGAATCGCAATTTTTTTATACATCCTGAATCTATAAACGTACCGCTCAGGCGTGTCAATCCATATGTCACACTCATTCAGGGCTGTCGCTAAAATTAGTATTATAGAGCATTTTAACATTGAAAATGTTGAAATGCTCCAGCGGCGGGCACCGCCGCCCGCCCCGCAGGCGTAGGCGAAACTTGCTTCAGCCGTCGCTGCGCAGCAGCTTACGGATGAAGACAGCAGTGATGTTTCGCCGTCAGGCGCCGGAGGGTGCGTCTCAAAATTAAATTGCTCCAGTACCATGTCACACTTAAAACTTCGCTTCGCTACGTTTGAAGTGTGAAGATCGCAAAGCAAAAAACGTGGTTTTTGCTTTGCTCCGCCGCCTTAAGGCGGCGCGCCGGGCTT
>JAISBT010000003.1 GCA_031266055.1 Deltaproteobacteria bacterium | reverse complement strand
ATACGAACTTTTAAGTGTTACAGCGTACTAGCTTACTAAGCCGTGTTCTGCCAGCGGCAAAACACGCGCTCGCCGACGTCAATCAGGACGAACAGGCCGACGCCGACAAAGGCTAGCAGCGCGATGCCGAAATACATCCTGACGTAATCCAGGCGCATCCAGCAATCGTTGACATACAGGCCAAGGCCCGTGTCCGTGCCGAAAGTTTCCGTGATGAACAGGGCGGAAAAAGCGATGCCGACGGAAACCCTCAACGAAGACAGGATGGCGGGCAGACAGGCCGGCAGGATGATGTGCCGCAACTTGTCGCGGAAACGCCCGTTCAGCGAGACGAGAACGGCGCAGTCTTCTTCAGGCACGGCCCGAACCGCGTCGCGCACGGACAAAAGCAGGGGAAAAAAGATAATCATAACCAGCACGGAGATTTTGGCGGCTTCGCCAATGCCCAGCAAAATCATGATTATGGGCAGCAGAGCCAGTTTGGGTACAGGATAGCAGAGATATACCAGAGGACTGAGCGCGTGGCTGACGCTGCGCTTGTAGCCCAGGGGGATGCCCAGCAGGAGGGCGAGCGACAGGGAAATGGCCACTCCGGCTGCCACCCGGCCGAGACTGGCGCTTAAATGCCGGCCTATGCCCTGTTCCAGAGCGTCGGGGAAGGCCAGATACACTTCATGGGGCAGAGGCAGCGCGGCCAGCCCGAGAGCCAGACTGAGAACATACCACAGGGCGTGAAAGACGAGAAGACCCTCCGCGGCGCACCACAAATAACGCCCTGCGCTTTGCCGGGCGCTTCCGGAATCCCGGGCGGCTTCAGGCATGAGGCAGAACCTTGTGCAGGGAATCCGCCATGCGGCCGAGCAGGCGTTCTTTTTCCCCTTCGGCACAGGCGTTCCGGAAACATGGATTATCCAGCCGGGCGGCGACATTGCCCTCCGCCATGAGCAGAATGGTCTGCCCGACCTCGGCCGCTTCCCGCATATTGTGGGTTATGAACAGGGTGGTCACCCGGTATTCCTCCCATATTTCAAGGAACAGCGATATGGACGCGGCCGCGGTGAAGGCGTCCAGAGCGGAAAAAGGCTCATCCATGAGCAACAGGTCAGGTTTCATGATGAGCGCCCTGGCCAGGGCCGCCCGTTGCTGTTGTCCTCCGCTGATCTGGCGTGGATATTTGCCCAGCAGGCAATCCAGGCCCAAAGCCCGGATAATGCCCGCGCTCCCGGCAGCGGGAGGACGCAACGCAGGCGGGCCCACCCGCAAGGGGAGAGAAACATTCTGCCCAATGGTCTTCCAGGGCAACAAACCGTAATTTTGCGGCACATAGCCTATGCGGATGCCGCTCCGCCCAAGGGGAACCCCTTGAAAAAGCAGCGCGCCGGAGCGGGGTTTGCAGACGCCGGCCAAAACTTTGAGCAGGGTGGATTTACCGCAGCCCGACGGCCCGATAAGGGCATGGATGCGGCCGACATCCAGCGTCAGGCAGAGGTTTCGCAATATATCGGCCGTTCCCAGACGGACGCACAGGTTTTCAATGCGAATCGCGTCAAGGCCGGACAAAACGGGCATCCACCATGAGCGAAGGATCGAAATCCTGAGGGATAAGCCCGCCGCGCTTCAGCCAGACAGCGGCCATATGCAGATCCTTCTCCTCCGGCGCGGCGGCCCGGGCGTAATCCGTCAGGCTGCTATGCGGCAAAATATCGTCGGTGAAACCCATTTCCGCCTTCAAAATATCGGCCACATCCATAACCGTGTGCTTTTTCAGATACTCCACGCCATAATTATACCCCTGATACAGTTCGCCGATCAAATCCGCTTTGGCGTCAATGGCCTGTTGCGAGAAAACAATGCCGGTAACGGAAAAACCCATGCTTCTGTTGTCGGTCAGGATATGATCCCCGGCCACGCGGGCCATCGTGGCCAACGGGTCGGGGAGTCCCGTGGCGTCCACCCTGGCGTTGCGCAGCATTTCGAACCGCAGGGGAATTTTGTTGATTTCCACCTTTTCCACGTCTTCAGGCGTCAGACCGGCCAGCAGCAGAGCCGCATCCACACAAAAGTCAATGACCGTATGCCCGGAGACCGCGATGCTGCGCCCCTTCAGTTCCTTCAGGGCGGTAATGCCTGTTCCGGCGCCGGCCACAATATAAAAAGGAGCGTCACAACGAGAAGTGATCCGCAAATCGTAGCCGCCCGCCTTGTGCAGCATCGCGCCGGTGAGATCCGTGACCGTGCCGTCAATATTACGGCTTTGCAGCGCGGAATCCCGCTCATTGGCCGAATAGAACCTGACGATCTTGATCCTGCCGCTCAGCCGGCCTTCCCGCTGAGCCACGGCAAGGGGCAGATAATCCATGGACGGCATGACGCCGAGCCGCAGAACGGCAGATCCGGACTTTTGCTGTTCCGCCTCGTCGCCGGAACATCCGGAAAGCAACAGCCAGGGAAGCAAGGCCAGGGCAACAAGTTTTCTCATTATTTTCAATACTAAAATGCCTAAACCCGCGAGACCGTTTCCATAAACGTCTTGAAGGCCGCTTCCAGACCAGAGGCGTCCGTCCCGCCGGCCTGAGCCAGATCCGCCCTGCCCCCGCCGGAACCGCCGATTTTCGCGGCCACCTCTTTAATCAGCGCCGAAGCTGTTATACGGCTGTGCAGATCTTTGGATACAGTTATGATCAGGTTTACCTTGCCGGTTTCCACGGAACTGAGGCAGGCTATCCCGGAGGGCATTCTGGAGCGGATGTCGTCGGCAATTTCCCGCAGACTTTTAATATCCGGCGCTTCAGTACGGGCGGCCAGTATTTTAAGGTCGTTAATTTCACGCACTTTATCCATAAAGCTTTGGCTTTGACCGGAGGCGGCGCGAGCGCCGGCTTTTTCCAGATCTTTGCGCGCGGAGCGCAGTTCTGTCTGCAACGCGCGTACTTTTTCCGCCATATTTCCGCCCCCGGCTTTGAGCAGCGCACCGGCGGCATTCAGTTCATCGCGCTGGTTGTGGAACAGAGCCAGCGCGTTCCAGCCGGTTACGGCCTCAATGCGTCTTGTGCCCGCGGCAATGCCGCTTTCAGACAAAACGGCAAAAAAACCGGCCTGTCCGCTACGTTCCAGATGTGTGCCGCCGCAAAGCTCAAGGCTTTCCTGATCAATGCTCACGCAGCGGACAATATCGCCGTATTTTTCGCTGAACAGGGCCGCGGCGCCGGCGGCCACAGCCTCCTGATAAGGCATTTCCCGCGTGGAGACAGCTCTGTCGGCCATAATGGCGGCGTTGACCAGACGTTCAACCGCCAGCAGTTCCTGCGCTGTCACGGCCGCTATATGGGTAAAGTCAAAACGCAGACGATCCGGCGCGACCAGGGAACCCGCCTGGCGTACATGCCCGCCCAGCACGGAACGCAACGCGGCGTGCAAAAGATGGGTGCAGGTGTGGTTACGGGCCGTGTTCAGGCGCAGGATAGGATCTGCCGCCAGTTCCGCTTCCGCGTCCAGGTGCAGCGCGCCGGAGCGTACTTGCACCCGGTGCATGGTAAGCGCGGGCGAAGCCTTCACCGTCTCCAGCACGCGGGCTTCTCCCAGCGCGGTTTTAATTTCGCCGGTATCGCCGGTCTGCCCGCCGGACGCCCCGTAAAAGGGAGTTCTGCCGCAAGCGAGCCAGCCTGTGGCTTGTTCCGGCAAGGAGGCAACCCTCTCCCCCTGCCCGTTCAACAAGGCGGTGACACGGCTCCGGGCATCGGTGGACGCGTAGCCTGTAAATTCCGAGTGCAGACCTTCTTCCAGCAGCGCGGCAAAGCGCCCGGCCGGGTCAATTTCCCCCGAACCCTTCCAGTGGGTCTTTGAACGTTGTTTTTGTTCATCCATCAACTTTCCGAAGCCGGTCTCATCCACGCGGAACCCTTTTTTTCCCGCCAGATCATTGACTATATCCAGAGGAAAGCCGAACGTATCGTAAAGCTTGAAGGCAACCGCTCCGGAGACAACGCTTTCGCCGCGCTCCGCAAGCTTTTCCATTTCCTCGGACATAAGATGCAGACCGTTTTCCAGCGTACCGGCGAAACGCTCCTCTTCCTCTTTGATCATGCGGGTCATGAAGACTTTGGCCCCGGCCAGTTCCGGGAAATCTTCCTCCATGACTTGCGCCACTTTCAAGGCGGTAAGGTGCAAAAAAGCTCCGGACATGCCGATTTGGCGGCCAAAGCGGTAAGCCCGGCGAATCAGGCGGCGTAAAATATAACCGCGCCCTTCATTGGAAGGCATAATACCGTCCGCGATCATAAAAACCATGGCGCGGCTGTGATCGGCGATAACGCGCAGGGCCGTGTCCACGTCGTTGGTGTCCGGAGCGCTGCCGCTGTACCGCACCTTGGCCAGAGCGGCGGTGTAATCAATAATGGAGCGGAACAGGTCGGAGTCATAATTGGAATACACGCCCTGGCAGACCGCGCTCACACGTTCCAGGCCCATGCCCGTGTCAATGCTGGGCTTGGGCAGAGGTTCGCGTTTGCCCGGCTCAATCTGGTTATACTGCATGAAGACCAGATTCCAGATTTCCAGAAAGCGGTCACAGTCGCATTTGCCGATGCCGCAGTCCGGGCCGCAGCTCATCCGCTCGCCCTGGTCGATAAGAATTTCCGAGCAGGGGCCGCAGGGGCCGGTATCCCCCATGCTCCAGAAGTTGTCCTTTTCGCCCATGCGCAAGATGCGTTCCCTGGGGATGCCGGAATTTCGCAGCCACAGCTCAATGGCTTCATCGTCATCTTCGTAGACAGTCACATAAAGCTTGTCTGGAGGCAGGCCCAGTTCTTCCGTTATGAAACCCCAGGCAAATTTGATGGCGTCGGCCTTGAAATAGTCGCCAAAGGAAAAATTGCCCAGCATTTCAAAAAAAGTGTGGTGGCGCGCCGTGCGCCCGACATTTTCCAAATCGTTGTGCTTGCCGCCCACGCGCAGGCATTTCTGGTCGGTAGTCGCGCGGGTGTGGACGCGTTTTTCCTGTCCCTGAAAAATTTTTTTGAATTGCACCATGCCGGCGTTGGTAAAAAGCAGGCTGGGGTCATCTTTGGGGATCAACGAAGACGAACGTACAATTTCATGCCCCCTGGCTTGAAAATAAGCCAGAAAACGGCGGCGTATCTCAGTGGTTGTCAGCATTATATATAGTCCATGCTTAATCTAATCAACTATGGCATTTTACGCTTGAGATTGTCGCTTAACGGCGAAGCAAGTTCGCCTCGCGACAATCCCGCGGCAAGGATTTGCCTGCAAATCCTTGCAGAGCGCTTTATACATTTTCAATGTTAAAACGCTCTAAGGCGGCGCCTTCCGCGTCTTCCTCAGCCTCATCAGGTTTGGCGGCGCCGGCGGCAAGTTCAGGATGCAGGCCAAGGTGGGCCATGAGCGCATCTTCTATGCTTTTGCGCAATTCCAGGTTGTCGTCCAGCATGGCCCGGACATTTTCCTTGCCCATGCCCAGCCGCTCACTCTTGAAGGCAAACCAGGCGCCGCTTTTATCCACCACCCCGGCCTCAACGCCCATATCCAGAATTTCTCCGGTGCGGGAAATTCCCTGACCGTACAGCACATCAAAAATCGCTTCGCGGAAAGGCGGCGCAACTTTGTTTTTAACAACTTTTACCCGGACGCGGTTGCCGAAAACTTCTTCTTTGTCCTTGAGGGTTTGAATCTTGCGTATATCCATACGCACGGAAGCGTAAAATTTAAGCGCGTTGCCTCCGCTGGTTGTTTCCGGGTTGCCGTAACCACCCGGCATCCCGCCTATTTTCATGCGTATCTGGTTGATGAAAATAACCGCTGTGCGCGATTTATGGATAGTTCCCGTAAGCTTGCGCAAGGCGTGCGACATCAGTCTGGCCTGGCCGCCCACCTGCATTTCGCCCATGTTTCCTTCAAGCTCGGCTTGCGGAATAAGGGCGGCGACCGAGTCTATGACTACCAGATCCACCGCTGCCGAACGCACCAGCATATCGGCGATATCCAGAGCCTGTTCGCCGTAATCCGGCTGTGAAATAAGCAGTTCATCGGTTTTTACGCCCAGCCGCCTGGCGTAGCTTATGTCCAGCGCATGCTCGGCATCCACAAAGGCGCATACTCCGCCGATTTTCTGGGCTTCGGCGATAACATGCAGGGCCAGGGTGGTTTTGCCCGAGGATTCCGGCCCATAGATTTCGGAAACCCGGCCGCGCGGCAGGCCGCCGACGCCCAAAGCCAGGTCAAGTCCGATGGAACCGGTGGGAACAACGGGCACGGCGACATGGGCGTCGTCAGACAGACGCATCACCGAACCCTGGCCGTATTTGCGCTCTATGGTGGTCAAAGCTGTCTGCAACGCTTCCAGCCGGGCATCTACAGGTGAAACAGCGGGCTTTTTGGCCATGGATAAACTCCGGAAAATAATTAAAAAATAATAAGAGCACGGCAAGCTTGCGCCGGAAAGCGCATTGCTGTCCGTCAATGGCGACGCAACTGCGGTAATAACAGAAGGAGATGTTTCAGGCAACCGGAATTTGCTGCGGAATGCGCCAAGCGGTTCAACATTGTCAATGTTGAACCGCTCTACCCCCGGAAACCGGGATGATTCAGGAAATACTCAATTGTCTTCGGTGTCCTGCGTTTCGGGGGTCAGACTTTTTCTGTCCACCGCGAACGCATCCAGAATTCTGCCGGCCAGGGTAAGCAGGCGGTATTGCGCCGCTATTTCGTTTTGTTGCGCGGATACCAGCTGCATGGAGGTGGTGTAAAGTTCGTTTTCAGAATCCAGCACGTCCAGCAGGGAACGGCTGCCCACATTGAACTGCTGCATGTACATATCGCGGGTCTGGGTGTTGTAGACAACGGCGTTGTTCAGGAAGGTCACCTGTTGTATAAGAGCCTGCCATTCGCTCCAGGTGGAGGAAGTCTCCTTGATCAGGTTATCCCGCAGGGCTATCAGTTCCATACCTTGCTGGCGGTAGCGGGCGTCGCTCGCCTTGATGTTATACCAGTCATAGGTGCCGTTAAACAAATTCCACTGGCCGCGCAGCATAAAAGCCGAACCCCAGGAAAAATCGGGGCTGGATTGAGCCTGATCGCTGTAATTATAGGTAGCTTCCAGATAAATCCTCGGGTGGAAAGCTGATTTGTCCATATCGTACCGGGCGGAAGCGGAATCAAGATCGGCGCGTTTGGCAAGAATTTGGGAGTTATTGCCAAGGTTGCCGGTAATGATATTGTTCAAACTGGAAAAAGTCTCATTGGGAGCCGTTGCCGGCATGAGCTGGCCGGGAAGTTGCCCGGTCAGTCTTTTGTAACTGTAGAGCGCCGATTCATAAGCAAGTTTGGATTCAACCAGGGCAGTTTCCGCGTTGGCCGTACGCGCCTGGGTTTGCGTCACATCGGCATGGGTGGATGCGCCGGCTTTTTCCCGCTCCAGCTGCGAACCGAGAATACGCTGATGGTTGCTCAGGTTAAGTTCGGAAAGCTGCACCATTTTCTGCTGGCGCAACACTTCCATGTGCGCCGTAACCGCGGCCAGAGCCAAGCCTTCCGCGTTGTCGAACAAACGGTGTTCGGCGGAAACAAGATTCGCGTCCGCCATGCGGTACAAGCTCCAGGAGCCGAACCCGTCCCAGATGGTCTGGGCAAGACTTACCGTGACATCCGCCCTTTTGTGGTAGGTATATCTGTTCTGCGTGCCCGGGGTGCCGCTGCGCGTGGTTGTGTCATTCCACTGTTCAAACCCTATTCCGGCGTCAGCGTCAAGAGAGGGAAAAAATCCGCTGCGCGCGGTGTTGCGGTCAAAACTGGAAGACTGCCGGAACTCCTGCAACGATTTGAGGTTAGGGTTGTGTTTGAGTGTAATATCTACAGTGTCTTTAAGGGTATATGCCCCTCCGCCGGCCAGGGGAACGGCAGAATCCGCGGCAACGGCGATACCGCCGAAAACAAGGGCATGCGCACTTGCGGCAAGCAGCAATTTTATGAAAATTCTCATGGAATGCTCTTCTTTTATTACGCAACGCGGTTAAATACAAAAACTTTCTGTTACATAAGCACATAAAATAAACAATTGCAACAAAAATATGCGGTTACCCGGCATTCAAAACCGATTCAGCGGTAATACGGCCTCAAATATATAATCGGCAGTTCAAAAAAAAGCATTAGCCCGCGCGCCTTATGCCATTTCAACATTTCAATGTTAAAATGCTCTGTTTTATACTCCGCTCTGCCGCCTGTAGGAAAGCAAAGCTACGCGTCATTGTCCAGACCGGTCGAGGGGGCGGAAGGCGCGCCGGAAAGGGCGGATTCCTCTTTCAAATCACGGGCCAAGGCGATCCTGTACACGCGTAACGCTTCCTTGAGCAAGGCTTTGTTTTCCGCCTCCAGTTGCGCGTTCCTGGCTTCCAGTTCCGCCAGCTTTGTTTTCAAATCGACCACAGCGGCAGTTTCCGCCGCCTTCCCCATCAAAAGCCAATCCAACGAGCAGGCAAGGGTTTGAGCCAGGGCAATGGCATGCCCTCCTTTCGGGTACTGCCCTGATTCATAATTTTGCAAAGTGGTGTTGCTGACGCCGGTCATTTTTGCCAAGCTTTCCTGGTTTAAACCAAGCTCTCTGCGTTTGCCTTTCAATCGTTCGGCAAACGCGGGATCTTTTGAAGTTTTATCCCTGGGCTTGGAAGTTTTCCCGGAAACGCTCTTGGAGGACTTGTCTTGTTTTAACATACTCAAATACAAAAATTTATTCGCAAAATACAAAATTGCAAACAAACTTGCACTTGAGAGTAGATTTTTTGTTGACTACCCCAAGAAAAGTTGGCAAAAGTATTTTGCGGACGGTTGACGTTTCAGTTCACACCTCGACATTACCCGTCTCGCGCCAGTGGGTCAATGCCGCTGCCATCCCTTTTTACGGACGGCAGCGACGGCCCTACCGGGCAAAAACGGATGCGGGCAGACCTGCGCCGCGCCGCCGCGGACGGCGTGAGCCAGGCAAAAAACCGCGTTTTTTTGTTCGGCGATCTTCACACTTCAAACGCAACGAAATGAAGTTTCAAGTGTGACATTGTACCGGTTGCAACTGGGTTGATTATTTTTCTATAAAAGCTAGCTTTTTTACGGTTTGACTGCTATTATAGCGTATAAATCCGGGTTGTTAACCTGACCATGATGAGGGTATTGCGCGTGGATTCAGAAGAAAAGAAAAACCTGCCCAGACGCAAATTTTTTATCAACGGGATTAAAGCTGTCGTCGGCTTTTTCGGGTTGAGCCTGAGCATTCCGCTGGCCGGGTTTTTCATTTCGCCGGTACTGAAAAAAAACGCGCCGGGCTGGATTGAAATAGCGGATGTTCCGGCGCTTACAGCCGGAGAGCCCGTTGGAATAACCTATAAATACGCCCGTAAGGACGGTTGGGAAATGTCGGAAATCCGCAAAACGGCCTTTGTGCTGAAACAGGCGGACGGCAATATCGCGGCCTTTTCCAACCGGTGTACGCATCTTGGCTGCGGGGTGACCTGGGATCCCGCCGCGCGGCGGTTCAAATGCCCCTGCCACGGCGGGGTATTCGACGCGCAGGGAAAAGTGCTGGAAGGGCCTCCGCCGAAACCGCTGGCCCAGTTGGCGGTCAAAGTGGAAGCAAACAAAATTTTCATAAACGAGGCTTAACCGTGAACCGGATTTACCAGTTCATAGACGAACGGTTGCATCTTGGCCCGCTGATCAGCGAAATAGCGAACCACCCGGTTCCAGATCACGCCAACCTTTTGAAAACTCCCAAGGCAATAATTTATTGTTTCGGCGGCATGGTTTTTTTCATTCTTCTGCTGCAAGTCCTGACCGGCGTTTTTCTGATGTTCTATTATGTGCCCTCCCCTGACCACGCGTATGCCAGCGTCACCTATATCCGGCAGGAGACCGCCTTCGGCGGCCTGCTCCAGAGTGTACACAGAGTTGGAGCGAGCGCCGCCGTGGTTATGGTCATGTTGCACATGCTGCGGGTTGTTCTTACCGGTTCGTATAAAAACCCGCGTGAATTGAACTGGGTTGTCGGCGTTTTTCTTTTACTGCTCGTCGCGGGGTTCAGTTTTACCGGATATCTGCTGCCCTGGGATCAAAAAGCTTACTGGGCGACCACTGTCGGCGTGAATATGATTGCGGGCATTCCTCTGATCGGCGGGTTTCTGGCTGACGCGCTCCGGGGCGGGAGCGAAGTCGGAGCGCTTACTTTGACGCGCTTTTTCGTCATTCATGTCATGGTGTTACCGGCGTTGCTGACAATATTTCTGGCGGCCCATTTCTTCATGATTCGCCGCCAGGGCATTTCCCGCCCGTTATGATGAGGCTCTGGACGATATGAGCGGCATTTCTTCTCTTCCTGGCTCCACGGATAAAAACCCTACCCCTTTTTATCCGGATCATCTGTTTGTCGAGGGCGTTGCCGCCATAGCGGTTTTTTTGGTCATTGTGCTGATTGCTTTTGTCTGGCAGGTTCCGCTGGAGGAAATGGCCGACCCCGGCGATACAGCGTATGTGCCCAGGCCGGAATGGTACTTTTTATTTTATTTCCAACTGCTGAAATATTTTGAAGGTTCCCTGGCTGTTGTCGCCATTGTCGTACTTCCGGCTCTGACGCTGGCGCTGCTTGTCCTCCTGCCGTTTCTTGACCGGAGCGCGGCCACCGGCATAAGAAAAAGACCTTTGACCGCGGCGCTCGCCCTGGCAAGCGTATTGTGCATTGCCGCGCTGACCGCGCTGTCTGTGCTGGAGGACGAGTCGCATCTCTACACCATGGATTTGCCGCCGGTTACCGACGAACAAATTGCCGCGGGAGAAGAAATTTTCGGCAGGTTCTGCCAGATCTGCCATTCCGTTGACGGAAAAGGCGGGTTCATGGCGCCCGATTTGACGCAGATCGGCGCGCGGGCGAACCGGGCCTATATTGAGCAGGTTATTATCGACCCGCAAATTGTGAACCAGGCAACGATCATGTCGGTAATTCCCCTCAGCGACGCGGAACGGCACGAGGTATCCGCATATCTTTCGAGAAAGAAGTAGTTTTAAGCGCTACATGGTACCAGCGTCAGGGCGTGAGTCATTGTTTCCGAAAAAATGTTACTTTCCAGTTTTATTGGAGCAAGGAGGATCTGAGTATGGACAAAAGAATCCTGCGGACGGCCGCCAAATTGCTGGCGCTGTTCATGGTGATGGCGGCGGGTTTTGAGGCTGGCGCCGCTCCGTTGAACGTTGCCAAGGACGAGTATGTTATTTTCGCTTCCGGAGGCATTTCCGGGACGCTGCAGGTCATCGGCCTGCCCAGTCTGCAAACCATCAAATTGATTCCTGTGGGCGTGGATACCCACGAGCCGGTATTTTCCGGCACCAATCAGCCCGGAACCAACGGAACCCCTGACGGCAAATATGTCTACATCAATGACAAAGGCGACTCATCGGTGGGCATAGTGGACATCTCCACCCAGGAACTGGTGCGCAAGATCAATATTCCCGCGCCGTTCGGCCCTCACCACATCGCCCTGACGCCTGACGGAAAAACTCTTTTCGCCACCGGCGAATTGTCCGGCAAAATGGCCAAAATCGACATCGCCAGCGGCAAGGTCGAGGTTATTGACGTATCGGACGGGCAGGAATCGGCCCCGGACTACCTGCTCGTCACGCATGACGGAAAATATTGCCTGGCCACCGATTACTACCGTTCCGGTGTGCATGTTATAGAAGTGGACAGCTTTAAACGGGTCAAGTTTATTCCCGCCGGAAAAAATCCGCACGGCATAGATCTGACCATGGATGGAAAACTTGCTTTTGTCGCCGGCAAACTTTCCGGAAACATACCGGTTATCGACATCAGCAAAATGGAAGTGATCAAGGAGATCGACCTTACGCCGGCTGTCCCGGGTTTCCAGAAGAGCGCCGCGCCCGGCCCCTTGCACACCGTATTTACCAATGACGGAAAATGGGCTTACACAACGCTGTTTGTGGACAACGCCGTGGCCAAGATCGACCTGGAAAAAATGGAACTGGTGAAAAAGATTCCCGTCCATTACCGTCCCGGCCATCTGCAAATCACGCCCGACAGCAAATACATCACCGTTTGGAACAAATACTCCACCGGGCTTTTTGCCGGCTCCATTTCCAACCAGGATCCGACCAACGTCGAACTGATCGACCTCGCTACAGAGGAAGTGATCGCCAGAGCGCCCACTGTGCCTGAGCCGCATAACGCCAAAATAATCAAAGCGGACGCTGTGCTGGGGTACCTGAACGCCAAGCTGCCTCCTGAAGGACACGCTTCCATCTATGCGCCGCACCGAGACCCCAGTGTGGCCGCCAAGCTGGTTCCGGAAGATAAAGGAGCCCCGGGCGTGACGAAGACCAGCGACGGGGTGGTGGAAATCCGCCTGCAGGAATTCAGCTACGGCTTCAAGCCGGACACGGTTACGGTGAAACAGGGCGACAAGGTGCGCGTCATTCTGACCAATATCGACAAAGCCACCGGGCTGACCAATGACCCGGCCCCGGTTCACGGCTTCATCATTAACGAATACGGTCTGCAAACCAACTGGGGCGTTCCGCAAGGCAAGTCGGTCATTTTTGAATTTGTCGCGGACAAACCCGGAAAATTCGCCATGTTCTGCTCCTATTTCTGCGGACCGCTGCATTTGGAAATGCGCGGATGGTTTGTTGTTGAAGCTTAACGTACGTACGGAGTTTGCATAGGGGGCTGCGGCCCCCTATGACTATTCAAGGCCGGATACTTTATGCAAGCTGGACAAAATTTTTATCAACGGTGCGCGGACAAACTGGGTTTCAAACAACTGTTCGGCCCGGTGCCCAAATGGGTGAACTGGCTGTACTGTTTTGGCGGTTTGACCTTTATAGTCTTTTTACTCCAGGTTTTATCGGGAATTTATCTGGCGATGTTTTTTCAGGCGACTCCGGCGGATGCCTGGACAAGCATTGAATTTATTGAAAAAAACGTCCGGATGGGCGGATTCTGCCGTTCGCTTCACCGCTGGGGCGCGTTGATCATGGTGCTTTTCCTGATCATCCATGTCCTGCGTATTCTCTATCATGGCGCTTACCGCTCCCCGCGCGGGTTGAACTGGATCAGCGGCGTTGCGCTGTTGCTGCTTACCCTGGCGTTCGCGGCGACCGGATACCTGTTGCCGTGGGATTTCCGCTCCTATTGGACGGTAAAAACCATCGGCAACTGGCTTGAAAACCTGCCCTTGTTCGCGGACGCGCTGAAATGGCTGTTGTTTTCCGATGCGCCCGACGGCGTGGTGCCGGTTGGCCGGTGGTTTTCCATACATGCCATTGTGCTTCCCGCGCTGACCGGGGTTTTTCTTGTCGGGCATTTCCTGATGGTACGCAGGCTCGGCGTTGCCAAACCCATGTAACAGTCCGGAAAAATGCAGGAATTTATGGAAACGCTGATTTATTTCCTTGAGTGGGCTTTGCCCTCCGCAGACTCCCCCGGCAGGGAAATGATTCCCCTGCACTCTCATTGTTATTGCAATGAGATATAATGAGGGGGTTCGGGGGAAATCATTTCCCCCGGCGGGGTTTGGGGCGGAGCCCCAATTAATCAGTGTATCCTTGGCATTTATATTTTTTATATTTTTATTTATATTTTTTTGATGTAGGGCGGATATGGCAGCACAAAAATACGATCCCGCTGAAACCGAGCCCTTCGGATTCAGACAATTCGCGCATACAGCGGTTGCGGCAGCTTGCACGCTGCTTTTGCTTTTCGGGCTGGCGGCCTTCGGGATGCAGGAACACAGCACCGCCGACCCGATAACCGTTTCCTCCATTCCTCAGCCCGACTGGCTTTTTATGCTGATCTTCCAGGTGACCCGCTATTTTCAGGACAGCCTGGAAATGGTCGGCGTTTTTTGGCTTCCGGCATTCGTTTTGGTGGGAATGTGCGTATTATCGCGGCTTGACCGCGGCGGAGCCCGTAAAAAATGGCTCAAACGGCTGGCGGGCGGCTTTGGCCTCGCGATTTTTCTGGCCTTGGCGGTAGTTACCGCGCATACTTGCAGTACGACGCCCATATGGAGCTGCGCGAGCTGCCACAAAAGCGGTTTCGGCCAGGCCATGGCCAATCCTCCGCGTATGCTGGCCGATTTCTCAAGCCGCTATGACAATAAATGGCTGGCTCTTCACTATCGGTATCCGCAATATTTCTGGATGATGGATGCCGATGTTCCGAGCTGGTAAGCGGCTTTTACGCAAGCCGGCACCAGAAATATCAACTGCATGGAGCTTGGAATGATCTGCTGCGCGAGGATTAAATTTTTTTCCGTCATTTTCGGTCTTCTTTGTTGGTTTACGGCCGGTCTTCAGGCCGGGCCGGTTTTTCCGGCTTCATCCGGTCAAAATATTCCGGAAATAACCGTTGAAAAAAAATCTCCGGAGTATACCTGGATATTGAAAACGCCCGGCAAGCCGGGGTTGGTTCAAATCAGCCTGTTTTTGCGCCATGCCGGAGGCAGCCCGGTTAAACAGCGGTCAGTGACGGGCGAAGTGTGGATGCCCGAAATGCCGATGCCGGGGTACCCCCTGGCCCTGGAATTTAAAGAAGCGGAAGACGGAGAATACGTTGCGCTGGCGCAATACGGGCATGGCGGCTTTTGGCAGGTCAAGGCGCAGTTCAAAGATGACAACGACCGGCTGTTTCAGCAATCCTTTGACCTGGATATAGCGAATCAGCCCTAAAATTACATGGATGCCCCCTTCGCTTCCTTGCCGCGAAATGCTTGCAGGCAAGCATTTCAAGCGTAAAATGCTCTAACCCGGATAAGGCACAGCACCGATGCGACAGATTTTTTACCTGGTCAGGCAAAATTTGAAACGCAAGCCGTTCCGCACCTGGCTTATGATCGGCGGAATTTTTCTGGCCTGCGCCACCCTGTTTACGGCGGCAATACTCTCCAAAGGGATTCAGTATACCTTGCAAACCGCCGGTGAACGTCTTGGAGCCGATATTGTGGCCGTGCCCGCCGATGCGCGGGAAGAAGCGCTGTCGGCCTTGATTTCGGGCAGTCCCAGTACCTTTTACATGCCGCTGTCTCTGGAGGAGAAGGTGCGAAAAACGCGCGGGGTGCAACAAACTTGCGCGCAAGTTTACCTGCGCAGCCTGGACGCGGCGTGTTGCGTTGTGCAGGTGGCTCTGGTCGGTTTTGACCCGGAACGGGACTTTACCATAAACCCCTGGGTATTGCAAAAAACCGCGGAACCGTTGCAAAATAACCAGCTCATTGTGGGGGCGAAGGTTATTTCAGCGGTAGTCGGCACCCCCGCAAAGGCCATCGGGCAACGGCTGATGTTTATGGGCAAGCCTTTCACCGTGGCCACGATTTTGGAGCCGACCGGTCTCGGAACGGATTATACCGTCTTTCTTACCATGGATATGGCCTATCGGATGACCGAAGAATCGCCGCTGTACCCTGTGCCGGTGAAAAGGGATCAAATTTCCACCATTCTGGTCAAAGTGGACGCAGGGACAGACCCTGCGCTGGTAGCCCAAAGCATTGAGCAAAATATTCCGGAACTCAAAGCGGTGACGGCCAATCAGCTGACGCGCTCTTTCAGCCGGCAGTTACAAAATCTGGTGGACGCGCTTTTTGTGGCCGGCGGAATCTTCAGCCTTCTGGCGCTTATTTTGGCGGGCAACCTGTTTGCCTTGTCGGTGCGGCAGCGGATGCGGGAGTTGGGGTTGTTCAGGGCCATGGGAGCCGGGCGGAGTCTGGTTTTCAAGCTGATTGTCCTGGAGGCTGTCTGCATTGCCGGGATCGGCGGCTTTTTCGGCATCCTGGCGGGGTTTGCCGCGGTCTATTTCGGTAAAGACATTATAACCGACATGATCGGCAATTTATATATGTGGCCGGATACCGGCTATTTTTTGCAAACCGCTTTAACCGGCATGGCCGCGTCTCTGCTGGCCGGGATACTGGGCGGCCTTTATCCGGCATGCCGTATCAGCGGTTGTGAACCATATGAAGCCATCAGAAGAGGAGAATAAACCGCGATGATCCGAGTGGAAACCCTCAGCAAGCAATATAAAGGCGTGGATGTGCTGAACCGGATAAACTGGCGGGTGGAAGACGGCGCTTTTGTCATTGTCACGGGACGTTCCGGCGGAGGGAAAACGACCCTGCTCAGCATTGTGGGCGGTTTGACCAGACCGGGCGAAGGGAAGGTGTTCATTGACGATGCGGACATCTGGCAACTGCCCGAGCCGGAGCTGGCCACTCTCAGGAACCGGAAACTGGGCTTTGTTTTTCAGTTTCCCAGCCTGATTCCTACCTTGCATGTATTGGACAATGTTCTTTTGCCCATTGCCTTCAGCGGCAGAAACCCCAATGTTGAAGACCGGGAATTTGCCGGTTCGCTTTTGGAAATGGTGGGAGTAACCGGGAAAGACGACTATTCCCCTTCGCAGCTCTCCGGAGGGCAGCAGCGCAGAGTGGCCATAGCCAGAGCTATGATCAACCGGCCGTCCATTATGCTGGCCGATGAACCGACCGGTGATCTGGACGAAAAAACCGAAGAGGAGATCATGCGCCTTTTCCAGCGGATTAACGGACAAGGCACAACGGTGATCATGGTGACCCACGCATTGGGCTACGTCAAATCCGGCCTGGCTTATACCTTGAAAAACAGCCGGTTGATGCCGTATGAAGAAAGCGAAGTCGCTTCCGGAAGCTGTGCCGGGGAAGGGGAATTGTAACATGACGGCCAACAGGAAAGCGCTTAAAAAGAAAGCGGTATGGACGATACTTTTTTTGCTTCTGGCGGGAATTGGATTTGCAGGCAGCCAGTATTATCTTGACAACATCAAACTGCCGGAAGTTTCTCCCCGGCAGGTGGTCGAGCAATATTTCGCGGCCGTGAAAAACCGGGATTACCAAAAAGCCTACTCCCTGGTAAGCCTGCGGCATTACAACAATTCCTACAACCAGTTTATTGACAGGGTTTCCATGTATTCGCCGGAGATGCTGCTGGAAATAAAAGGGGAAAGCATAGAAAACGATACGGCCGTTGTTGACGCCAGGGTGGTGGTGCCTTTGCAGTTCGGCGCGTACAGTTCCGATTCAAACATGGATCTCGCGCGCGTCAAACGGGAATGGAAAATTATTCACCCGTAACCGGCCGGCAAGGTGTATGTTGTCGGCCGACTGACCCGGTCGATGCAATCGACCGGGCGCGGCGAAAAGCGAGCAGCAATTTATTTGCGGCGTCCGCGTAGCGGCGCTTGGAGCCGGCGTGCCTTTCTGAAAAAGTCGGTTCCCGACTTTTTCAGCATCAACTATATAAGGAAAAGTGATGGCCAGGATATTCAGCGTATTCTTGATTTCAGGTTTATGGTGTTCCGTCATTGCGCCGGCATGGGCCGGGGAAAACGTCTGGCATAAAATCGCCCTGGATAAAGTGCATATTGTTTCCCTGACCAGCGATCCCGCCCGCCCTTCCACTCTGTACGCAGCTACTTCCGTGGGCGTGCAAAAGAGCATGGACAACGGAAGCACCTGGGCGAAGCTTGGCGGAAATTTACCGGAGGATGCTTTCCCGAATGCTGTGCTGGTCAACCCGCTTAACAGCAAAGAATTGTATGTGAGTTATGACGGCAGGGGTATTTTTAAAAGCTCTGACAGCGGAAATACCTGGCAGGCCATGAACGAGGGGCTGCCCAACCTGTCCGTCCGCTGCATGGCCATCAGCCCGAAAGACCCCAATCTCCTGTACATAGGAATCATGGGCGGGGTGGCAATCAGCACCAATGGCGGCAAGCTCTGGCACATGTCTTCCGGCTTCAAACGCACGGTCAATGTCAACGCGGTCAGCATTGACCCTAAAAACCCGCAGTTTTTATACGCGGGTACGGGAGGCGCCGGGGTTTTTAAAAGCGGCAACGGCGGGGTTTCCTGGATAGACATCAATCAGGGGTTAAGCAGCCTGAGCATTACCGCCTTGCATATTGACCCGGAAAATCCGGACATTGTGCTGGCCGGAGCCTATCACCCGGCAACGCCGACGGATTTTTACGTCGGTGAGGCCAACGGAGGGGTATTCAGGACTTCGGACGGCGGAAGAACGTGGAATGAGACCACCTTGCTGACGGTGACCATTTTTTCTTTTGCCGCGGCTCCCGAATACCCGGAAGTGGTTTATACCGGAGCCTGGGGCGGGGCTTACAGGAGTGTGGACAGGGGCGAATCCTGGGTGGACTTGAACGAGGGGCTGGACAACGCCTTTTTGCATAAAATTTTCGTTATACCCTCGGTTCCGCCCGTTATTCTCGCGGGCACAACCTTTGGACTGTTGTCTTATACCGACGCGCGGCTGGAAAAACTGCGGCACAAAGACTCCGGCGCATCGCGGGGTATCCGCTACGGAGCGGCCGGAGTTGTCGCGCTGGCGCTTGCAGGGTTGCTTTGGCTCCGGAGGAAAAGAAAAAGAGCGGTGCAAAAATCCGGACGCCCTGTCTGGTGAATATCCTTAAAAAACAAGGATCAAGTCATGCGGCATCTGGCGCTGAAAAATATACAAGGACACAAGGCGTACAACGTTATTATTGTTTTCGCCGTTGCTCTGGCTTTAACCATGGTGTTTGCGGCCGCTTTCATGACCGGCGGCGTGCAGAACGAACTGGAAAACACCCGCCGCCTGCAGGAGCCGGATTTGGCGGTTGTTCCAAGCGGAACAAAGGAAAGCGGGCAGCTTCATTTGACCCAGGGGCCTCCGGCGCAAGGCGCGGTACCTTCGGGCGTGCCGGAACAACTGGCGCAATTTTCCGATATTGAAGCGGTGGCCGTCCAGAAGCAACTCGGCAGCGCGGTTGTGGGAAACGTCCGGGTAAAGCTTACCGGCTATGAACCGGCGACGGATTTTGTGGTTCAACCCTGGCTGGATAAGAAAAGTTCTCCCGGCTTCCGGGAACGCTCCGCCGGGGTGGTGCTGGGGGCGCGGGTTGCCGTGGGAAAGGCCCCCGGTGACAAGCTGGAACTAAACGGCGAAAATTTGCTGATTGCCGGACGTATGCAAGAAACCGGCGCTTTTCCGGACACCTCGGTGTTTATTCCGCTGCCTGCGGGGCAAATGGCCGAACCTTCCTGGATTTTACTGCGCCTCCAACGCGGCGCCTTTCTGGATGCCGTGGTCAACCGGCTGGAGGCAAACATCGCCGGAATTGAAGTAATCACCCGCCCGGAATTGCTCAAAACCATCAACGACCAGCTTTACGGGCTGCTTCAGGGCGGGAGCGCCAATATTGCCGCTTTGCTGGTGGTCATCGGCGTACTGCTGATTACAGGCGCCCTGTTTGCCCTGATGGTGCACGGGCGCAGGCGGGAATTCGGCTTGCTCAAGGCCATGGGCGCCGGAAACAGCTTCGTTTTCAGGCTGATCATCTGCGAAGCCGTCATGCTTGGGGGCATAGGGGGAGTCCTGGGTATAGCGCTTTCGGCAATATGGCTGATGTTAAGCAATACCGGCTTTGTTTCCGCTGAATTATCCTCCCTGTCCTTTCTTGGCTCTGTTTTGTGCAAGCTGGCCGTAACTTTGGCTGTGACCGTGGCCGTAGGCATCCTGACGGCGCTTTATCCGGCCCTGATCGCGTCCAGGCTGGAGCCTTACGCGGCAATCCGCAGCGGCGAATAAATATCAGCGATACACAGTGCGGCTGAAAATCATGACTTCCATGGGCAGCAAAAAGACCTTCTTTACTCCGGCCTGCCGCTATGCTATTAACAATTTCCTCAGATCCGGTTTGCGGGTTATTCTTCATTGCATACGGAAAACAGGGTAAAATGGCGTCGTGAATAAAAAGCAGACGCAATATCCTCCAAATGCCCCCCTGACGCAAATTTTTTAGCATAACCAGTTACACAGGCGGTTTATATGCCGGAATTTTCTGTTTCCACCCTGGCCTTCGGCAAACTTGTCCTTGCCTTTGGCTGTATAATGCTGCTGCTGCGGTTTAAAGTGCCTCTCTGGATAACCATTTTTGCCGGATGCGCCGCTATTGCCCTGCTCAGCGGCCTGCCTCCGCCGCAATGGGTTGCCGCAGCACTGGCGACTTTTACGCAAAGCGATTTTCTTATTATGGAAGTCATGATTTTCGGCATTATGGTGCTTTCCGGCCTGCAAAACGCTACCGGACAAAGCGCGCGGCTGGTGGAAGGAATGGAGCGCTGCATAAAATCCCCCCGCATACGTCTGGTGTTTTTCCCGGCGCTTATAGGCTTTCTGCCCATGCCGGGGGGAGCGCTTTTTTCCTGCCCCATGCTGGAAGCGGCCGCCCACGACCTTGGCCTCAGCCCGAAACGTAAAAGCCTGATCAACTACTGGTTCAGGCACATGTGGGAGCTGGCCTGGCCCCTTTATCCGGGCTATATTTTGGCCAGTTCCCTGCTGGGCGTCTCTCTCCTGGCCATATTAAAATATACTTTTCCGCTGGTAATTTTTTACTTCATCACCGGCTGGTTTTTTTTGATGCGGGACATTCGCGTTCCAGCCCGGGCGAACGCGCATGGCGCGGAAAACAAAGCCACAAGCAGAGCCGCGCTTAAAACAATTTTTTATGAATCCCTGCCCATAACCGTAACTTTGCTCGGCGCCGCTCTTTTCAGCCTCATCTTGAGCCGGGTTGTTCCGGACGCGCCGTCCCAACTGGCTTTTGTACTGTCTGTGGCCTGCGGAATTATTGTTGCCCTGGCCCAGGGATACAAACATCTTTCCACCCCTTTAATCCGCATTTTTTTCAACCTGAACCTGCTGAAGCTCCTCCTGCTGGTCTATTCCATTTTCGTATTTAAAGACATCATCGGGCTGACCGGGTTGGTGGCCGATATGAGCCATATCAGCAACAGCACATGGCTCATCGTGCTGTTGTTTATTTTGCTGCCGCTGGCCTGCGCTTTGCTCATAGGCATTATGGTCGGATATGTGGGCGCGTGTTTTCCCATTCTGCTGGCCCTCATCGCGGAAAGCGGATTGCAGGAATATACAGTGCCCCTGGTGGTTCTGGCTCTGATCGCGGGTAACGCAGGCATGCTGCTTACGCCGCTGCACGTCTGCCTGGCTCTGACCTGCGATTTTTTTAAAAGCACCTATGCGGAAATCTGGCGTAAACTTCTGGCTCTTGTATCCACGGAGATGGCTTACGGCATTGCCTGGAGTTGTTTATTGCTGCTTTTTGGAGCGCGGTTTTAGAACATTTCAACATTTTCAATCACTGGTGTCCCAACGTTTGAGTAAAAAGTTCATGTAACAGGAAAAATTGTTTTTTCACAGGTCATGGAATTTCTACCGCACAACGTTTTCCAGCGCTGCGTAGCCCGCTGCAACGGAGACTTCAATATACCAACTCAATCCAAAACAGTCCGTATGTCTTTGATGAGAATGTAATGATATAAATATATTATATACTTTTTAAGGGCCGACTACTTATCGCATAGGCTTCAAATCGCGCAGCCGCACGATGTCAACCTTGGGGTTACGCAAGCGCTGCCACTCCGCAAGCGCCTCCAGCGTCTCCGGCAAAGGGTGTCCTATGGCTATGGCCTGCCCCTTGAGTTCGGCGATATTTTCCGCTTTTTTGAGCTGTGCGAGAACATATTCCTTGTCCGGCCGGACATCCAGAAAAATATCGCGCCTATAGGCCGTTACGCCCTCCCGCCTTGCCGCGCCGGCAAACCGGCTCCGCGGGTGGGTCAGACTATCCAGCGCAAACATATTCCGTTCTTTCAGCTCGCGGGCGACCATGGACATAAGCGTGGAATTCTGGGTAAGCCACGAACCCATATGATTGTTCAGCCCGCTGGCCTGGGGGACAAGTTGCAAATTCTCCCGCAACACCGCCATAAATTCGCTGTCCGGCATACGGCTGAGCAATACGCCGGCCCCCGGATTATTTTTGGGATAACCCACAGGCTCCATGGGCTGATGAATAATCAGCTCCATCCCGCGTCTTGTGGCAAGCCCGGCCACTTCGCCGGCATGCGTGCTGCGCGGCCAGACCGCGAAGGTGACCGGATAGTCCAGAGCGAGCAAAAACTCGGCCTGCCGGACGGATTCACCCAGGTCATCCAGGACAATAACCAGCTTCAACTTGCGCCCTGGCGGCATACCGGGCTGAACTCCGCCTCCGTCCTCCCCCTGCCGATCCGGAAGGTCTGAAGCCCGTCCGGGCTCCCGGTCAAAAATATGCAGGCTGTGCGTTACCATGCCGTCCAGGACGATATTCCAGGTTCCGCCCCCGCCGTCCGGCTCCAGCCGTGCTTTTTCCGCCCAGGCCAGCAACGCGTCACGCAAAGTTTGAATAAACAGGGAAGCGCGGTCACCCGCGTAAATATCAATGCTTTTATAATGGTAGGAAATTCCGCGCCGTTCACGCAATTCATCCAGCGTGATCCGCATATGCGCCGTTGACCACTGCAGACGCCCGCAACTCTGGGCCAGAGCAAAATCAACCTGCAAAACGTCTTCATCCAGCGCGCTTGAAAAAGGCACTTCACTGGGCGCGCCGGACGCGACCGAGCGCGGCTCTCCCGCGGGCGCGGGCTGTTTAGGCCAGTCCGCGCCGAACAGCAGGTATAACGACAACAGCGCCGCAAGCAGCGCAAATATTGCCGTAAGGTTGGTTTTAGCTTTAGTCAGTTTACTCCGCATAGATTGCGGTAAGCAAAACGTTTATTCCGGACGCTGCAGCGTCTGGAGCGCGGGCAGGCTTTTTACCAGCTCAAGGCCCATCCGCAACTGGTTATCCCGCTCCAAAAAACTTTTGGCCTCCGGGTCAACTCCGTTGCCGGTTTCCACCTTGCTCCGGCCGGCATTGTCATTTTCCAGATGCTTGGAAAGATCCTGCTCCCGCACGTTGAATTTCGGCGCATCCGTCTCCGGCTTGTAGGGAGTTTCATACGGAACCAGCAGATCCGGGTCAATGCCCTGCGCCTGAATGGAACGCCCGTTGGGAGTATAGTAAAGGGCGGTGGTCATTTTGATGGCGGTGGAAGTGCCGGGTATGGGCATTATTTGCTGCACCGAGCCTTTGCCGAAAGTGCGCTCGCCTAGAAGCACGGCGCGTTTACGATCCTGAAGCGCGCCGGCCACAATCTCCGAAGCGGAAGCCGAGCCGGAATTTACAAGCACCACCACAGGCTCGGTAATTTTATTTTTATCGCGTCCGGCTTTAAAGTCTCTGTCCTGGTTGGCAATTTTGCCGCGCATGGAAACAATCAGGCCGTCATAAAGAAATAAATCCGAAACCGCGACCGCCTGATCCAGAAGGCCGCCGGGGTTATTGCGCAAATCCAGAATAATCCCCTTCAGGGCAATCTGTTTCACGGCTTTTTTCATGGCGTCCACCAGCTCCTGGCTGGTGCGCTCGCTGAATCTGGTCAGCCGTATCCAGAGATAACCCTCTTCCAGATAGCGGGCCTTTACGCTGATCACCGGAATAGCGTCGCGCTTTATGCTGACCGTGAACGGATTTCTGGAATCTTTATGCAAAATCAGCAGTTCAACCGCGCTGCCTTTGGGCCCGCGTATTTTCCCCACAACTTCCTGTGAGCTCAAATCCTGCGTCGGAACTCCATCCACCGCAAGAATAATATCTCCGGCCAAAATTCCGGCCTTATGGGCGGGAGTGTCCTCAATCGGGCTGACCACAATAACCTGGCCGTTTTCATGGGAAATTTCTATGCCCACGCCAAAAAACTCTCCGGCGGTATTTTCGCGTATTTCTTTATATTCTTTTTCATCCAGAAAAGTGGAATGCGGATCCAGATTTTGCAGCATACCCTTGAGGGCGCCGGCGGTCAGCTCTTCATTCGTCACATCCCGGACATAATAATGCTGGATTAATTCATATACCTGGCTGTAGCGTTTAAGATGAGCGTAATCGCCGTTGGCGGGCGCGGCCGAAAACCCGGATACAGGGCATAAGGAAAGCAGGCAAAACAACAGTAGCGCAAAGGCTGTCAACATAGGACGCATGAAAAAACTCCTGGCAAAATCGGTAATTTACAGATTTCCGCATGGAAACCTGAACATCAGCCGTCCAGCTGATGTCGCCGCGAAGCGGCAAGAGTCAACCGAAAACCACGTTTTTCGGTTGGCGATCCTCCGCAGGGAAAAGTTTACTTTTCAATGCGGATATCAGCATTTGAATAGATAATTATTAGGCTTCAATTCATATACATGCAAGCTAAAATGTAAAAAATCACCCGCTCATCCGCGCGAGCCAGGGTTCAGGATCAACTGTTTTCTGATGGTGGCGCAATTCAAAATATACGCCGCTGGATTTCAGAACCGGATAATACCCGGTTTTACCGATATTTTGTCCGCGGCTGACCGTCTGCCCCTGCTTCACGGCGCTGTCCGACAAGAAAGCGTACACCGTAAAATATGCCCCCCCATGCTGCACCACCACCACCCGGCCCAGGCCGCGCATGGTATCATTATACATCACCGTGCCGGCGTGCACCGCGCATACCGGCGCTCCATTCACCGTGGCTATGCCTATGCCCTGCACCGGCGGCTTGAAACGCTGGACTATTCTGCCCTGGGCCGGCCAGACCAAAGACCCCTTGGAATGGTCGATATCAGCCGAAGCCATACGCACGGATTGCAGATTGAAATTCAAATCGGAAATCAATTTGACCGTTACGTCCAGTTCTTCCTGGACGCTCTGCTTATTCTTGCGTATTTCGGCCAAATGCTGCTCGTACTTGATCCTGTCCGCCAGGATGACGGATTTTTCATTTTCAAATTCCGTCAGACTGGCGGTAATCGCCCTGGCCAACCCTGCCCTGCGCCCGTTGATTTCCTTCAACAGTTCTTCCCGCTCCAGGATTTGCCCGTGGTATACATCCAAAGAAGCAAAAATTTCCGTTGACCAGCGATATTCACGATCAACCACCGGCCATTCGTCCAGAGTCCGCCCGCCTATACTCTGTTTGCGGCTGTGCAATTCCCATACGGTACGCAATACTTCCCGCATGGCTATTTCGGACTTATTACGTTCGGCGGATATTTTTTCATATTCGGCCTGCGCCTCCGCTCCCGATTTAGCCAACAACACCAGTTTCTCCCTCTGCTCGGCCATATTTTTTTCTATGCGCAAAATATTGTCTTCGACTGAGGCAAGAGAAGAATAAGCTTTACGTTCATCCTGAGTAAGACGGTTTAAGGTATCTTTACGGATATTCGCGCGGTTTTCCTCGGCTTTCAAGCCGGCAAGCAGTTCTTTTTCGGAAAACTGAACCCCGAAAACGCGCGGGGTTTGCCCGCACAAAAGCGCAGCCAGGAAAACGGCGCAAAAAACATACCCGGCGCGCGGGCGAAAAACGGCCCGCAACCGCCGCCCGGCAGCCTTCAAGCATATTGATGTCTTGTTAATCATCAGGTTCATATTCCATATATCCCTTCAGGGGACACCCGGCACAGAGCGGTTTCGCCGCCCGGCAGAAATCGGCCGCCAGTTGCCTGATCAAATGATAATATTCCTTGTAAACCCCTGCTTCTTCCGGCAAGACACCCTGGAAAAGATCCTGCATCTCGGCGTATCCGGCGTCTTCTCCCACAAAGCCATGCCTTTTAAGCAGCCTGTACGTCCGCGCGTTTACAGCAAAAACAGGATAATCCAGGGCATGCAGCGCTACGGCGTCCGCGCTCTCCCGGCCAAACCCCCGCATGGAAACGAGTTCCCGCCTGAATGCCGGAACATCCGCCATGCTTGCGCCCCCCGCCAAAACATTCAACAGCCCGCGTACTTTGCGCAGCTTGCTTCCGGCAAGCCCGGCCGGGCGCAAAGCCCGCTCCAGCGCCACATCCGGCATCGCGGCAAGCGCAGCCGGAGTTAAAACTTCCCCCGCCGGAAGGCCGCCCCGCAAATTCCCGAGCACCGCATCCGCTTTGCCGAAGCCCGCGATAACCCGCAGAACGCGCTCAAAAGGCGGCGAATTTTCATTCCGTTCCGGCGCCCGCCCGGCATAATAACTGCGCAAAGCCTCATAATAAATGCAAAGTTCCGTTGCCGTCGGCATGATAATTCGCTAACCCGCCCATACGAGACACGCCCATTCGTCCCGCGTAAACAGCCGTGGAACCCCCAGGGAAGCATAGGCGGCTTTTACGCTTGCGCACTGTACGGTCAAAATTCCCGACAGCGCCAACGCTCCCCCTTTATTCACCCTTTGCATAATCCCGGCGCTCATGTCCACAAGCGGCCCGGCCAGAATATTCGCCATGACAAGGTCAAAAGATTTGCCTTGCACAGCTTCCAGGCTGCCTCGGCGCACCGCGAAACTTTCCGCCGCGATATTGTTTACGGCTCTGTTTTCCAAAGCATTTTCCACCGCTATAAGATCAGGATCGACACCTTCTCCGATTAACTTTAGGCTTGCGGCGGCAATTCCTAAAATTCCCGAACCGGTGCCCAAATCCAGAAAGCTTTGTCCGGGCGAGATGCGTCCGGCGTCAAACAGATCCGACAGGGCGGCAAGGCAAAGGGCCGTGCTGGCGTGATGCCCTGTGCCGAAGGCTGTTTTAGGCTCAATAACGATCGGGATGCGGCCGGTTGTCCGTTTTTGTTCTTCCATCCAGGGAGGCAGCACCACAAAACGGCTCCCCGCCTCCACCGGAGTGAAAAATTCCTTCCAGCTTTCCACCCAGTTCTGTTCTTCCACCGCTTCCGCAACAACTTGCAACTTGGGCAGGCGTTGTTTGATTTCCTCCGCAAGCTCCAGAATAAAGTCTTTATTGGGTGCATAGACGCGAAACATCATTTTGCCGCCGGGACGCTCTTCTTCTTCCCAGCCATGGTTAACGATCATATACAGCAGGCCCGCAAGCGCCTCGGCCTCGTCCGGGGAAGAAACCGTAATTTCCATACGCTGCAACTTCGGCATAATATTAAAACTCTTTTAAGCAAAACAGCCCTCTGTCGAGGGCTGTTAAGCAATCTGTACGTATTTTCAATTACCGCAGCCGCCGCTGCAGCAACTGCAACCACCGCCCTCCGGAGCAAGAGGAACAGCGGACTGGACAATGAAGCCCATATAGCCGGAATCAATGGTTATATCCTGGGCCTTGTTATAAAGTTCCGTCTCCATGCAAAAGGTAAAACCTTTTTCGTCAAAAATACTGTCCGAAGCGCAGGCTTCGTCCAAAGCCAAAGCCAGGCGCGGACCGGAACACCCTCCGGCCGCCATGTATATACGCACGGACGCCTTGTCTTTATCGGAGAAGAAAGATTCCAACTCCTGTCTGGCCTCCTCGGTAACGGTGAACATATGAACCTCCGCAATAAAAACGCGCATTTTTAAGTGTTACGGCCTTAAACCGCCAGAGCAGTTCAAACCGGCTTTATCCATGTAAGATTATAGCGCAGCCCCGGCCCATAAGCAAGGCCATAAATAATTATTCACTTACAATTGCCTTAAGCGGAAAAAAAATATATTGCAGAAGGCACCATGCTTATACCCACGGGCAGTTTAATCAACTTCGGAACCATCATTATCGGCAGTTCCCTGGGCCTGGTTCTGGGCAACAACCTTTCCTCCGGCCTCCGAACCGTCATTTTTCAAGGCATTGCCCTTTCTTCTATCATTATCGGGCTGCGCATGGCCATACCCACGCCCGACGTTACGGTAGTCATGTTCAGCGTGCTTACAGGCGGCATTCTGGGTACGCTCCTTGACCTGGAAGGCGCGGCGGCGCGACTTGGAGATTATCTCAAACGCAGGCTCCGGACAAAAAACAGCTCTTTTACGCAAGGTTTCGTCACGGCTTCCATGCTCTTCTGCATAGGTTCCATGGTCATACTCGGCCCGCTGGAAGAAGCCCTGCACAACGACCGCTCCATTATTCTGAGCAAAGCGTTGCTGGACGGCTTTACGTCCATGGCTCTGTCCGCCGCCATGGGCCTGGGAGTTATTTTTGCCGCCTTTCCGACCCTGCTGATCGAAGGCTCGCTGACTGTTTTCGCCGTATACATCCAGCCCGTGCTGACGCCGGATATGCTTGCGCAACTGCAGGCAACCGGCGGAGTCCTCATTCTGGGCATCGGCCTGAATCTGCTGGAAATAACCGCGCTCAAACTGTTCAACCTGTTGCCGGCCTTACTTTGCGCCCCTTTGCTGGTCTTTGTGATAAAGCTGATTTAACCCGAAATACACCGCATGAGCAAAAATTTCATCCATATTGAAGGCGCCCGGCAGCACAATCTTAAAAACCTCAGCCTGGACATACCCAGAGACGAGCTTGTGGTTATCTGCGGCCCTTCCGGTTCCGGCAAATCCACCCTGGCCTTTGACCTCGTGTATGCCGAAGGGCAGCGCCGCTACGTGGAATCGCTTTCCGCCTACGCCCGGCAATTTCTGCCGCAAATGGACAAACCCCTGGTCGATAAAATAGAGGGGCTTTCTCCGGCTATTTCACTGGAACAGCAGGGTTCCGCGCGCAACCCCCGGTCAACGGTGGGCACAGTTACCGAAGTTTACGACTTTTTGCGCGTATTCTTTGCCCGCCTTGGCTCCATGTACTGCCCCAAATGCGGCAAACCCATCGCTTCACGCACCCTGGATGAAATTATAGCCGATATCCTGGAATTTCCGGAAAATACCCGCTTCATGATTTTGGCTCCGCTGGTTGAACAGCAGAAAGGCACGCACCAGGAGCGTTTTAAAAAGCTCAAATCCGAAGGCTTCGCGCGAATTCGGGTAAACGGGGAAATCCATTCTCTGGACGAACCTCCCCTGCTGGATAAAAACAAAAAACACAACCTCGAACTGGTGGTGGACAGGCTGGTCATACGCGAAGGTTTACGCGGCCGATTGGCCGAATCGGTGGAACTTGCCCTGAAGTACGGCGCAAACCGCCTGATTGTGGCGACCTTGCCCGAGGATAAAAATACCGGGCAAATTTCCGAAACTGTCTTCAGCACTGAATCCGCCTGCCCGACTTGCCGCATCAGCCTGCCCGACCTGACTCCGCAGCTTTTTTCCTTTAACAGCCCGCAGGGAGCCTGCCCGCGCTGCCTCGGGCTGGGCAGCGTGGAATACTTTGAGCCTGCTTTGATTGCGCCCAACAAAGGGCTTTCTCTGGAACACGAAGCGCTCCTGCCCTGGAAAAACACCAAGGTAATGGAGCGTTACCGGACGGATCTCGCCAGGCTCGGCAAACGCTGGGGTTTTGATCTTTCCACTCCCCTGAAGGAATTCAGCCCCGCCGCCTTAAACGCCCTGTTTAACGGAGAGCGCGAAGACGGCTCTCCCGCGGAACCCGGCACAAACATGCGGCGCAACTGGTTCGGCGGTTCCCGCCTGATAAAAAAACGCAGCGGGAAAAACGCGGCTTCCGAAGCCCTATGGCCGGGTGTAATCGCCCTGCTGGAAAAAGGCATGCAGTACGGCGAAGCCTGGCAAGAACATCTTTCCCGTTACCGCCAGACCACAAACTGCCCGGATTGCCGCGGGGAGCGCTTAAAACCTGAAGCCCTGGCCGTAAGAGTGGATGATTTGAATATTTCCGCCTTTTGCGCCCTTTCCATAACCCGCGCTCTGGACTGGCTGCGCGAGCGTAAATTCAAAGGCCGGCAACTGGCCGTTTCCGCGCCGCTCCTTAAAGAACTGGAGCATCGCCTGGCCTTTATGGTTAATGTAGGGCTGGAATATCTTTCCGTGGGGCGCAACATGCTCACGCTTTCCGGCGGGGAAGCCCAGCGCATCCGTCTTGCCTCGCAGCTCGGTTCCGGACTGGTAGGCGTTATTTATGTGCTGGATGAACCCTCCATCGGCCTGCACCCCAAAGACAACGAACGCCTGCTCAAAACATTGCGCAGCCTGCAAAAAAGAGGCAATACCGTGCTTGTGGTTGAACACGACGCGGCGACCATAAAAGAGGCGGATACCATTCTGGAATTGGGGCCGGGATCCGGCGCGCAGGGAGGAGAACTGGTGTTTGCGGGCAGCGTGGAAAAATTGTTTAAAAGCGCCCAAAGCCTCACGGCCAAATATCTGCGCGGGGATTTAACCATACCTGTGCCCCGTAAACGCACCCTCCCCAGCGGCGAAATTATCCTTAAAAACATCCGCACGAACAATCTGAACATTCCGGACTGCCGTATTCCTCTGGGCGTCATGACCTGCGTGACCGGGGTTTCCGGTTCCGGCAAAAGTTCTCTGGTTATTGACACGCTATATAAACATCTGGCTCTCGCCCAAGGCATAAAAGTTGAACAGCCGGGGCAAATTGACGGCATTGCCGGCTTGCAGGCCATCGACAATGTGGTGATTATCGACCAGACGCCCATTGGACGCACGCCGCGTTCCAACCCGGCCACCTACACCAAAATTTTTGACGAGGTGCGCTCAATCTTCGCTCTGACGCAGGACGCCAAAAAACGCGGCTACGCCGCCGGGCGTTTCAGCTTCAATGTCAAGGGAGGGCGCTGTGAAGCCTGTTCCGGCGACGGGCAGATTCGCGTTGAAATGCACTTTTTACCGGATATTTTTGTCACTTGCGATATCTGCAAGGGCAGGCGCTACAGCCACGAAACCCTGGAAATACGGTACAAGGGCCTCAACATAGCCGAAGTGCTGGATCTCACGGTAAGCGAAGCCAGAGAATTTTTTTCCAATTATCAGGGCCTGGAACGGCGCCTGGCGGTACTGGAAGAAGTAGGCCTGGATTATCTGCGGCTGGGGCAGCCCGCACCCACGCTTTCCGGAGGAGAAGCGCAGCGCATTAAAATATCCAGGGAACTCGGCAAAAAAAACCTGCCCGGAACCATCTATGTCCTGGATGAACCCACTACCGGGCTGCACATGCATGAAGTGGGCAAACTGATTGGAGTATTGCATAAACTTACGGCAAAAGGCGCCACCGTGGTGGTCATAGAACATAATACCGACGTTGTCTGCGCCTCGGATTATGTAATTGACCTGGGCCCGGGCGGCGGCGAAAACGGCGGGCGAATCGTGGCCAGCGGAAGCCCGGAGGAAATTGTCCATGACCCGGCTTCCATTACCGGCTCTTTTCTGCTGCGGGAAAGAACGGATACTCTGACAAAAAAGTTTTAATCATTTTTTTTGCCGCGCCTGCCAAAAGCCTTGCAAACAGTGTTTGCAAGGCTTTTGGCATATTTTCAGGCATTGGCCCGAAACTTGCATTAATTCAAGCGCAAGGAAATGGAGAAAAAATTGCTCTACAGCATTTTCACTTTAGAGCATTTTAACATTGAAATGCTTGCTTAACGGCGAACTTTCGCCCGTCTGCAAGCATTGCGCGATACTAAGGCAATTTAACTTTGAGACGCTCCCTTAAAGCGCTTGACGGCGAAACATCGCTGCTGTCTTCATCCGTAAGCTGCTGCGCAGCAACGGCTGAAGCAAGTTTCGCCAACGCCTGCGGGGCGGGCGGCGGTGCCCGCCGCCAGAGCATTTCAACATTTTCAATGTTAAAATGCTCTAATTACCACAGCGTTGCCAGGATGAATCAGGCAACGCGGGGCGGTATTTCCACAGATGTGGATGCAGCACGCTCCGCCCGGAAAGCCGAATATTCAGGAGGAATATCATGGCGTTAATTATCAACCACAACATGATGGCAATGAATGCCGCCCGTAACCTAGGTGTTTCTTACGGAAGGCTGGAAAATTCCGTCCGCAAACTCTCTTCCGGCCTGCGCATAAGCACGGCCGCCGACGATGCCGCGGGCCTGGCAATCCGGGAACTGATGCGTGCCGACATCGCTTCCCTCAACCAGGGCGTACGCAACGCCAGTGACGCCATCTCCATGATCCAGACCGCGGACGGCGCTCTGCAGATCATTGATGAAAAGCTCATCCGCATGAAAGAACTTGCCGAGCAAGCGGCCACCGGCACCTACAACTCGGATCAGCGCCTGATGATCGAATCGGAATATCAGGCCATGGCGTCGGAAATTACCCGTATAGCCAATTCCACCGATTTCAACTCCGTACATCTGCTCAACGGCAACCTTTCCAGCAGCGTCCATAACGGCGAAGGGCTGGAATCCACCGGCAAGATGAAGATCCACTTCGGCGCGGGCAACGATTGTTCTGAAGATTACTACTATATCCAGATCGGCACCGCCACAGCTTCCGCTCTGGGCGTGGGCAACCAGTCGGTGGAAGACGACGGGTTCAGCATTTCCACCCAGGCCGCCGCGCAAAGAGCTCTGGAAGCGCTTAATCAGGCCATCATCTCCAAAGACAAGATTCGCGCTCACCTTGGCGCTTTGCAGAACCGCCTGGAAAACACCATTTCCAACCTGCAGGCCCAGGCGGAAAACATCCAGGCGGCGGAATCCCGCATTTCCGATGTGGACGTAGCCACGGAAATGACGGAATTTGTGCGCAACCAGGTACTCAGCCAGGCCGGCATAGCCATGCTTTCACAAGCCAACTCCCTGCCGCAGATGGCCCTGCAGCTCATCGGAGGTTAACCGCAGCCAACAAGCTTGATTGCCGGCTTGCATGAAAAACCGGCCATGCCTTTTTATGGGCCGCTCATATTACCTTGGGCATAAAACCCCGCAAAACATAGTTTGTTTGCGGGGTTTTCGCATGCAAAATCCGCAAAAAGCTCCTGAGCGCGCGCGAAAAAAGCTGATATTTTTCAGGCAACCCAAGTTTCACAGGCCGGGGACATCTTTCAGGGGGTGAGCGGGGAAAAGGCTACGGGGATCCCTTTCCGGAAAAAACAACTGGTATGATTGTCTTGCTTCGCATGGTATATTATGGTATAAAATATCCATATCAAGTAAGGAGAATGAGATGCAAACAACAGGACTTACCCATGCCCGCATTGCCATTCCTGCCGATTGCCTTCCTCTGTTGGTTGATTTGATTGGCCGTCTTGGCGGCAACGTGACCGATTATGCCTTGGAGGGTTCCCCTGCTTCCCCCATGCCGGAAATGGAGCGCGGAGGGAAGATGTTACGGGCGCTTCGGCTTAGGGCCGGAATGACGCAAAAAAGCGTAGCTTCCGCTCTGGGGTTGCCGCAAAGCCACGTCTCCGCGTTTGAAAGTAACCGCCGAACCATACCTTACAAGCACGCGCAAAAGCTGGCCGGGCTACTGAACGGCATTCCAGGCCATTTTATGACGCCCAACGCAGCAACCATTGCCGCCATGAACGGAGCCGGAGAAGACGGAAGGCAGATCTATGACAGCCTGGGGGCCATGTATAAAGACTTGGACATATAGCCATGCTGCGCCTTGCCCCTTCGACCCGTTTTCGCCGCGATGTAAAGCGCATTCAGAGGCGCGGCAAGAATATGGACAAGCTCAAGGATCTGGTGGACTTACTCGCCACGGAACAGCCATTGCCGGCATTCTATAAGGTACATCCGCTCAAGGGTTCATGGAAGCCGCATTGGGACGCTCACATAGAAACGGATTGGTTGCTCATCTATCTGGCGGATGATGGCGTTCTATTTTTGGAAGCAACATGAACGCACGCGGATCTGTTCGAAGAATAGCCAAATTTCCCGCCCTGAGCCCTGGTCTGATCCACCGGGGCGAACAGCCGAACCCTCACGGCCGGGAGCGGGCTAATAGAATCCCCTCCAAAAGGGGAATATGCCCGCTTGATTTTCTTGGTGCGCAATGCGAGAATCGAACTCACGGCCTACAGCTTCGGAGGCTGTCGCTCTATCCAACTGAGCTAATTGCGCATCCGTTCAGCCAGAAACAAGACAGATTTAATAACTTCTGCGCGTCGCCCTGTCAAGCTCCGATTAAACCCGAACCCCCGCGCAGGTGATTCCGGCTCCGCGATCCGGCGTCAGCCCGCGCTTTTTGCTCCGCCAGCGGCAATAACCGCGCCGGCATATCCGACCACTCTATGCATATCCGCTCCAAAAGCCTTGCCGGTCAAACCTGAACTGGTATGAGCCGTAATACAGCATTTATCCGCCTCAAGAGCTTTAGCGGCAAACAGCATCAGCGTGACCGCGGCAAAACCGCACATGCTTATTTTATTTACCGCCACCGTTCTGAACAAGTTTACCGGATCCAAATTTTTCAACGGTTCCAGAGCAAGCTCGTCTATTTTCATATTTTCTTCATGGGGCAAAAAATGGTTCATGTCTGAACTTGCAATCATACAAATTTTTTCGCCTTTCCGCGTGCCCCGTTCAATTATTCCGGCAAGAAGCCCTCCCGCCTCCTGCAACTGCTGCAGATTGTAATTCCGCACAGTTACAGGAATAATTTTGATCCGTGGGTCAAGCGCCTGCAAAAACGGCGCAATTACCTCCAAAGCATGTTCACCCAGATGCCCTTTGGTATCCGCCAGAAACTTCGCGCCGGAGCTTTGCGACGCCTGGACAAGTTCGGAGCAGAAACCGGCGTCCACCTGCAACTCGCCAAGAGGCGTGCTCCAGACGCCATGCGGCCATACGGACAATGGCGCGCCTTGCCCGGTATGGCTTGGCCCCAGCAGAACAATTTTTTCAGGCAGCACCGGCTGCTTGAGGATTTGCCCCAAAGTCAGGCCGGCTACAGCGCCGGAAAAAACATACCCGGCGTGGGGAAGCATAAACCCCAGTATTTTGTCCTGCGCGCACGCGCACGGCTGTTGTTCGGCCTCCCGCAGATAATCGCGGACGGCTTTGGCGAGGACGGCGGCGTCCTGAGGGTAAAATCTCCCGGCTACAGCCGGAGAACGCGTCAAACCGGAGGAATTTCCGCTCAGCGGAACGCGGGTGTCCATGGTAAAATCCTTATAATTCTTTTTCCAGGTAAATTGCTATAATTTTGATCCGGAAATGGAGAAGCATGACAGGATGCCACGCAGAAATGCGAAGCATCGCGAAGGCAAGGCAGAACTTGAGGCTTCCGCCGCAGCCGGCTACTGTCCCATTTGCCCGGCCGGGCCTCTGGGCCTGCCGCTTGTTATGTTGGGCGGCGGAATGTAGACTGTTTCGCCGCCCGATCTGTCCGCTCCGCCGGAACCGTTGCCCCCGCCCGCGCCGGATTCAGCCTGTTCCGCCGCAAAAGAAGGTATGGCGGAGCCGAAGCGCTGCGTCGGAGTTTGCGTATCCCGCAAACCCGCAGCACTCAAAGCGTCAAAAGAATCATCACCCTGATCCTCTGAAATTTCCGGCGGAGCGCCGGAAACAATCGGAGCAATGACCCTGCCTATGGGCGGTATATATGAAGCGTCCCGCCCGGCCGAACCTCCCGAACCTCGCTGAAACGCTTGCCCCGGCAGTGCGGGCCGTCCTCCCTGCTCCGCCGGCGCCGGAGGTATGCCGCCCGGTAAATCGGTCATCTTCGGCGGATCAGGTCTGACGGTCGTTCTTGGGGCGGATGCGGACGGCCTAGCGCCGGACGCGTCCGGAGCCGGGCCGAAACGGCTGTAAAATTCATCTGATGACGGAGCCGCATTCAGGCTGGCGTCGCTGTTATCGGCAGAATCCGC
>JAISBT010000135.1 GCA_031266055.1 Deltaproteobacteria bacterium | reverse complement strand
CAATCAAACCAAGTTGCACCGCTTCTTCGGCGTTCAAAAAATGATCCCGCTCCGTCTGCGCGGCAATAACTTCCGGCGCTTGCCCGCAATGCCCGGCCATGATTTTGTTCAAGGCTTCCTTAAGGCGTAAAACCTCACGGGCGTGGATATCTATATCTGTGGCCTGCCCGCGAAAACCGCCTGAAGGCTGGTGAATCATTATGCGGCTGTGCGGAAGCGCATAACGCATTCCAGGAGCCCCGGCCGCCAGAAGAAAAGCGCCCATGCTCGCGGCCTGACCCATGCACAGGGTGGCCACCGGACAGCTTATATACTGCATGGTGTCATAAATAGCCAGACCGGCGGTTACAACGCCGCCGGGAGAATTGATATACAAATAGACTTCTTTTTCCGCATCTTCAGATTCCAGAAAAAGAAGCTGGGCGCAAATAAGTGAAGCGATGTGGTCGTCCACCTCGTCGCCCAGAAGAACAATGCGGTCTTTGAGCAGACGCGAAAATATATCATACGAGCGTTCCGTGCGCCCGGTATTTTCCAGTACAAAAGGTATTGTCGCCATATTTATTCCTTTGTTTCCACAGCAGGCGCGGTTTCCGGCTGTTGTTCAGGCGCGGTTTCCGCATCGCCCGCCGCTTCGGCATCGCCTGCCGCTTCATCATTTACGCCGTCATTATCGGCGTCTGCCGGAGGCACAATATCCACCCTGGCTTTCGAATATAAGAGGTTCAAAGCTTTATTCGACTTGATGCGGTCTTCCAATTCGCCAATACGGTTGTTATTGATATATTCGGCGCGCATCTCCGCCAAAGAACGCCGTTCTCTTGTCGCCAGCCTGGCCAGGTACTGTGCAAGCTCATTTTCCGAAACTTCAATTTTTTCGACCTGGCTCACGCGGTTCAAAAATACGTACTCTTTAACAAAAGCCTGCGCGTCACGCAGGGCCTCTTCCACAATTTTTTCCTTATCGTCATCGGGCTGCATGTATTTTACCCTATTTTCACGCAGGGTGGACGCAACCTGCGTAACCAGTGATTCCGGCAGAGGAAAATCCACAAGTTCTAGCAGTTCATCCAGCAGCTTTTGCTGCGCTTCATGGCGCCTGAACTCTTTGCGGGTGCGGGTGAAAGTTTCTTTTATGCTGTCCCTGAGCGCCTGCAAATTTTCATACTTGCCGAGCTTCGCGGCAAATTCGTCGTTCAGTTCCGGGAGAATGCGCTCTTTTAAGCCGTTGATGCCAATATGGACAAGCAATTCCTTTTGGGCATATTCCGCTTTGAAAAAATTTTCCGGGAAAAAAATTTTTCGCTCGTCTTCTTCCCCAACGTGCAAAGTTTTGACAAATTCTTCAAAAGCTTCAAAAGATTGTTGTTCACCAAGGATGAAATCCATGCCCTGATTGTCAAAAAAGGCAATCTCCGCGCCTTCCGCGTCGTAAACCCGCATGTTCAGATTAACGATATCCCCGTCTTGCGGAAGACGTTTTTCCTCCACTTCCGTCAATATGGAAAAATCACGGCGGGACAATTGCAGGACATGATCAATTTCACTATCCTCAATGACCACGTCTTCTTCCTGTACAGGAAAATTTTGGTAATCCGGCAGCTCAAACACCGGCATAACGTCAAAGGTAAACGTATAAGAAAAATCTTGTCCCCTGCTGACGAAACCGGTGTCAAACGCAATGGAGGAAGCCGGCTCCAGATCCAATTCCGTGACGATGTCGCGCACCTGCCGGTTTACAATACTGTTGGTGGCTTCAGGTATAATATCCCGGCCGAACTGGGCTTCGATCATTTTCAGCGGGGCCTTGCCCTTGCGAAAACCCGGTATGACAACGGACGCGCGATAACGGACGAGCATTTCTTCGATCTGTTTATCCACGTCGGCGGCGGACACGGTTACCGCAATCCGTTTTTTCAAAGTAGCAATATCTTCAACATTATACTGCATTAAAAAGCTCCTTTATTGATTAGCCCGCATATTGCGCGCCTTGTGCTCGCCCGCCGCCTCAACAGCAGTAAGCAAATTTTATGCCATTGCCGGCCATTTGCTGTATTTACAGATTTCCGCACGGAAATCTGAACATCAGCCGAAAACCACGTTTTTCGGTTGACGATCCTCCGCAGGGAAAAGTTTACTTTTCAATGCGGATATCAGTATTATGGTCAGAACGCTGGTGCGAGAGAGGAGAGTTGAACTCCTACGCATAAAGCGCTGGATCCTAAATCCAGTGCGTCTACCAATTCCGCCACTCTCGCCCATGTTGCCGCATAATGCCGATACCCGGCGCAAAGTGAATTTAGTTCGCCGGATTTTCGGCAAATCTTGGAGCATTTCAACATTGAAAGCGAAAAATATCCTGGTACGTTGTAACACTTAAAAATACAGGGATACACTGATTAATTGGGGCTCCGCCCCAAACCCCGCCGGGGGAAATGATTTCCCCCGAACCCCCTCATTATATCTCATTGAAATAACAATGAGAGTGCAGGAGGAAGCATTCCCCTGCCGGGGGAATCTGCGGGGGCAAAGCCAACTCAAGGAAATAAATCAGCGTTTCCACAGATAAAACAGCCGGAACGAAGCGAAGTTTTAAGTGTGACATGGTACTGGTATTTATTTTTTATTATTATAAAGCAAATACCTGGATGTTTCCTGCAGAGCATGGGCCAAGTCCCGCATCGCGGCAAAGCGCCCGGCTTCAATTTCCTTATAATCGCGCGCTTCCGCGTCATCAAGTTTGTACAGGTGTTCGGATTGAGCCTGCCCGGATTTATTATCATAGTAGCAAAAACCATCCCGCACAAGTCTGAGGGGCGTGTCTTGCTGCCCGCTCACAAATGCCGCGCGGCTGGAGGCGAAACGCGTGTCCAGCAAATTTCTGCCGAGAGTGCCATTCAGATAATCTATACCGGCCAAATAGGCAACAGTCGGAAAAATATCAATTTGACTCGCCGCCCGGTCATCCTCTCCGGCTTTGATTCGGCCGGAAGCCAAAAGCGCCGGGGAGAAAATGAGCATGGGCACGTGCCAGGGGGTGAGCCTGGAGGAAACATAGGATTTGTTCATGTTGCGCCCTTCGTCATTGATACCGTGATCTCCGACAAGGACAAAAATAGTGTTTTGATAGTACGGCGCGGTTTGCGCCAAACGAAAAAATTCCGCAATGGAATAATCCGCCAGGCGCATGCCGTTGTACTCCGCTTCACTTACAAAACCGTAATTTTCTTTTGATTCCCGGCTCAACGCAAGTTTGGCAAATCCGGGTATGTCATCCGGTATGCTGTACGGAGAGTGAAAAGTAGCGGTTTGCACAACCGCCAGGAAAGGTTTTTGCGTACGGGCGGCAAAAAGTTCATGCGCCTCCCGCAGCATATCCCAATCCGATACTCCCCATACGTCCAGGTTGGGCGACTTCCAATAGCTTTCTTCCAGTATCCGTATTCCTTTTATATTGTTGCCGAGAATTCCCCGCAGATTGGCCCAGGAGGTATTGCCGCCTATAAGATAAAACTTGTCGTAGCCTGCGAACTGATCCGCGATCATGCGCTGATCCACCACCCTCTGGTTGCGGGTGCCGGTGCTGCTTTGCGTGACGTCAGGAATGCCGGTCATGATGGTAAACATGGCCCTGGCCGTCGTTCGGGTGTTGGCGTAAAAATTGGAATAATAAAGTGATTTTTCAGCCAGGCTTTTTAAAAAGGGCGTGGGATTCTCGGAACCCGGAGCAAAAGAACTTTTGGTATGCGCCATGGATTCCATGACAATAATGATTACGTTAGGCCGGTTCAGGAACGCCGGATCATTTGGCTGTATCCCTTCCGTATGTCTGAAGTAATTCAGGGTTTCCGCGTCCGGTTTATCCACTTGCAGAAAATCCGCCACCAAAGGATAAAAGGCGCGGGTTTTTTGCACATTCACCTCCGAGTCGCCCATTGCCCGGTAAGTGTCATACAAATTTTGCGCCGGATTAAGAGCCAAAGCGGTAATTGCCGGGTTTGGAGAAAAATAGGCGTTACTCCAGCGCAACGGGAAAAAATTGCTGCTGATTTGACCATAGGCCGCCAGGGCAAAAATTATAAAGCCCGGCACCCAGGCAAAGATTTTACGCAGTTTGCCCGAGTACGGCCGTATGTTCCGGGTGCAGATTTTGCAGAAGCGCCACGCGCAAAACAAAACAACGGCAAAGAGGCCGAGCGCGCTTGTAAGCACCGGATAACTCGCCCAAATCATGCCCATGCTGACGGTAAAATCCGCCAGGAGATCAATAACGATGCTGTTGAGGCGCTGCCCAAGATAGGCGTAAAAACCGAAATCCACCGCGTAAACCAGTCCGAGCGCCCCAAAAAGGCCAAAGTAGGCGAAAAAGATTTTTCCGGCGTTGGTACGTAATTTGCGGGCCAAAGGAGCTACGGTAAGGCAAAGTCCGATGGGAAAGGTAATAATGGCCGCAATCCGTCCATCAAAACGGCAGCCTATGTAAAAAGCTTTGAAAATATCCTGTTGGGGGGCGTCGTTAAACGCGTCATGGTAAAAAACGGCAAAAATTATCCTGGCCAAAATCAGGATAAACCAAGTTCCCCCAAGAAGCGACAAATACAGGCGTAACGGGCCGATTGAATTTTTTTTACCGTCATGAAGCATAGTGTTGCTTTTTTCCATATTAGAGCATTTTAACATTGAAAATGTTGAAATGCTCTGGCGGCGGGCACCGCCGCCCGCCCCGCAGGCACAGGCGAAACTTGCTTCAGCCGTTGCTGCGCAGCAACTTACGGATGAAGACAGCAGCGATGTTTCGTCGTAAAGCGCCGGAGGGGGCGTCTCAAAATTACATTGTTTTAAAGCACTTTAACATTGAAAATGTTGAAATGCGCTGGCGGCTGGCCGGGGTAGCCGCCAGCGCAAAAACTATCCGGCATTCCGTAAATAAGAGGTTTTTTCAACAAGATACGCCAGAAAACCCGCCGCAGCAGGGAAAAAATCGCGCCGTAAATTCTGGACGGCGTAAAATGTTCTGGGTAGATGCAAACCTTCAATATCAACTTTCAGCAGTTCCCCGCTTTTCAGCATATCCGCCACCACCAGCCTGGAAATAGCGGTCAGGCCGAGCCCGGCCGCGGCATAGCGCACTGCCGCCTGCGCGCTGTCCACTTTAAGTTCAATTTTAAAATTTCTTATGGTTTGGCCGGCTTTAATGAATCCTTCCTCAAAACTTTTACGGGTGCCGGAACCTTCATTTCTGAAAATCCACGGCCAGGACGCGGCCTCCGCTATGTTGAACGCTCCGGAACCGGGCCGGTTCAAATTCAATTTTGGCGAACATACAATAATTATCTCATCCTCCACCAGCGGAGTAAATTCCAAATCCGGGTGTTTTTCGATAGCTCCGGCCACACCCAGCATGACTTCGCAATCCAGCACGGACTTGATGATGGCGTGTGAATCTTTAACTATGAGGCTCATGGAGGTTTTGGGATATTTGCGAATAAAACCGGTCACCAGGTCGGGTAAAATAAATCCGGCGGGAATAGTGCTCGCCCCCAGCACGACTTCTCCGGCCACTTCCCGCATCAGGCTGCTGATTTCATTTTTGGCGTTTTCCAATTCCGCGAAGGCCCTGACGCTATGCTTGTATAAAACAACTCCGGCGGGAGACGGCAATACCGTCCGGCCAAGGCGCTCCAGCAGTTTTACGCCTATATCGTTTTCCAGCGCCTGCACGTGGGCGCTTATGGTTGGTTGCGAAAGAAAGAGAACCTCACCGGCTTTAGAAAAACTTTTTTGCTCATAAACACGGCAAAAAGCTTCCAATTTTCTAAAATCATACATCTGCATTCGATATATTGAAAAAAAAAATAATGCAACTTTTTTTATCCGATGCCGGCAATTCTGATTATGGCTTTTTTAATGTGTTTGAGAAGCTTTTCAGGTACTCCGTTTAACGAAAAATCAGGTAGTTAGAGAGCATTTTAACATTGAAAATGTTGAAATGCTCTGGCGGCGGGCACCGCCGCCCGCCCCGCAGGCGCAGGCAAAACTTGCTTCAGCCGTTGCTGCGCAGCAGCTTACGGATGAAGACAGCAGCGATGTTTCGCCGTAAAGCGCCTTAAGGGAGCGTCTCAAAGTTAAATTGCCTCAGTAGCGCGGACGAGACGCTGACCAAATTGGGCATAGATGCGCAATAACAGATTGTGCGGTTTTGCGGGAACGTGTAGTCAATTTGGAAAACCCTAAAGCATTCTCTTGTGGTTTTTTATTTTTTCTGTAAAAGAACAAACTCAGGAGTACAAAATGAAACAACTTTTTTATATTGAACTGCGCCCGGATAATCTGGTGGAGGAAAGCGAGGAACACCATTTGCTCCTTGCAGCCTACGACACCGACACGGAAAAATTTTCTTTTCCGCACAAAACCCTTACCTGCTGCGGTAAATTCAACCGGGATAAAAGCGCGCCGCTGCCTGTTGAACAGTTGATTGAACCGGAAGACCAGGATGACGCGTGGGAAGACTACACGGAAGAAGCTTATATGGATTATGCGCGTCTGGCCCTGGCCGAGATGCAGAATGACGGGGCGCACCTGTGCGGAGAATGTGTAGCCACACTATACGGCCGGGGAAAAAATCCGGAGGAATGAGCCGGATTTTTTTTAACTTCCCCCAGATCCCCCTCATTACTGTAAATCGTTACTCCGCAACGAGTTGCAGTAATGAGGCGCAGGGAATGTTCTGCAAAATATTCACCGCACCAGGGGATAAAACGCGAGATTAAATGCACAACCATAGACGCTTTTTTGCAGTCAACGGACATCGCTCGAATAGATCTGCTAAAAATCTACGCTGAAGGCCATGAGCATGCCGTTCTGAAAGGAGCGGAAAATACTCTGGCCAAAGGTGTTGTACATGCCGCCGTTCAAATTGAATTTAATGAAATGAACGCCATATCAAAAGTTTTTTTCGACGATTTCCAAAAACTTCTGCCCGACCACAACTTGTATTGCTCGCTGCCGGATGGGCTTGTGCCTCTGGCTAATGATCCTTTATTGATGATTTTTTACACATCTCAATTGGAACCCATGCCCATAGTTTTTGTCAAAAATATCCTACAACCGGATGAACCTTTTTGTGTGGCAAATTTGCCCCACGGCATGCCCCACAGCGACAGGGAAATACTATACCAGAAGGCAATAAATAGTGAGCAACACCAACACAGGGAATACCGTTAAGGCATACAGGCCCGACATTGATGGCTTGCGGGCTTTGGCCGTTTTGTTTGTTGTTGCCTACCATGCATTCCCTGCCTTCTTCAAAGGATGCTTCATTGGCGTTGATGTCTTTTTTGTCATTTCCGGTTTTCTTATTTGCGGAATCATCCTGACTTCCCTTGAAAGCAATACTTTTTCGATCAAAGGTTTTTACCGGCGCAGAATTTACCGATTGTTTCCCGCACTCATCACCGTCCTTCTCGCCACAATGGGCTTTGGATGGTTTTCTCTGTTTGCGGACGAATATACAGGGCTGGGCAAGCATATCGCAGGGGGAGCCGGGTTTGTTGCAAATCTGGTTATATGGCAGGAAATAGATTACTGGGATATTGCCACCAAACTCAAACCCCTGCTGCATCTATGGAGCCTGGGGGTTGAAGAGCAGTATTATATTATTTTCCCCTGCATGCTGCTCCTTGCCTGGAAGAAAAAATTCAAGCCAACAACGCTTATTGCCGTGATGCTGCTGTTCTCTTTCGCCTGTAATATCTACTATTATAAACGCGATCCTGGTTTGAATTTTTATGCACCATACACCCGGTTCTGGGAACTTATGGTTGGCGCGTTCCTTGCGGCTATGGTCAAAGACAGCGGGCTGAGGTTACACGGGGCAATATTACATCTGGATTACTTTTTGGCACGCCTTGTTTTTACTGAAAAAATTCCAAATGACGGGCGGAGCGTCAAGAATCTCCTGTCCGTTCTTGGCATTTCCCTGCTGTTTTTAGCCGTATGGTTTTGTCGGGCAGATGCCAACTATCCTGGAATTTATGCAATGTGAAGTCGGTGAAGGAGACATTGTTTTTGATGTTGGCGGATGCTTTGGAGAGACAGCTATTTATTTCAGCAGATTTTGCGGAGAATCTGGAAAGGTGTTCACGTTTGAACCTCACGAATATTTCTTTTCTCAGTTGAGGCAGAATGTTGCAAACTTCCCTGTCGTGCAGCCGGTGAATGCTGGATTGGGGAGTGAAGAGGCGGCAACAACAATGAACTTCAATGCAAAGTCATCTCGCGCCACAATAACAACGATTGACCATTTTGTGGAAAAATCTGGTTTACAACGTGTGGATTTTATCAAGATGGATATTGAAGGCGCTGAAAGGGACGCCCTTAAAGGAGCAACAAAAATTTTGAAAGCCATGCGCCCAAAACTTGCCATTTCCGTTTATCACTTACCCGATGATATTCGTATTATATCCCAACTTATTCTTGATGCGTACGGGGAAAATTGTGACCTGTATATGAAAAATGTAACGAACACATACGGCGAGACAGTGTTGTTTGCTGTCCCGAAATAGGAGGCGACTGCATAGATACTGTTGCGAAGCTGTCAGGAGCAAAAGTTATGGAACTCACACGTTGCGGCTGGGCCGAGCACTCGGAAGTGATGCAGCGTTACCACGATGAGGAATGGGGCGTACCCTGCTTCGATGATGCGGGGCAGTTTGAATTTCTGATTCTGGAATCCGCACAGGCCGGGCTGTCTTGGTCAACTATCCTGAACAAGCGAGGTGGCTACCGCCGCTGTTTCGCGGACTTTGATCCGGAGCAAGTGGCGCGATTCACCCCAACGGACGTGGAACGGCTGATGGGTGATCCCGGCATCGTGCGCAACCGTAGAAAAATCGAAAGCGCCATCAGCAATGCCCGACTTTTTCTGGAAATTGTTGCCAAGCACGGTAGCTTCTACACTTGGCTCTGGAATTTCGTGGACGGTAAGCCGGTGCAGAATGTCTGGAAGGACATGGCTGATGTGCCGCCCACTTCGCTGCTGTCTGACAAGATCGCCAAGGAAATGAAAAAGATGGGCTTCAATTTCATGGGTAGCACCATCCTGTACGCCCACATGCAAGCCACAGGAATGGTCAACGATCACCTTACCTCCTGTTTTCGGTATGAGCAGGTACGGGAAGGGAAGGGAAAGGAAAGGATGGGATGGGTAAACAGCAAAAACATAGGTTATAGAGCATGTTAGCATTGAAATGTTCGAATCCCCTTTTGGAATGCAAATACGATTCGAGTCGTCATGGCATAATCTGCTATTTCCCCTTTTTACCGTCTGTTTCAATGATCGCCCCCAAAACCTTGGTGAAATCCACGGCGTTTTTTTGAGTAATGACCGGTCTGCCGCTACGCCGCTCAATATTGTGCCGGGTTTCGCCAGCCACGTTGCCGCCTTCCTGGGCTATCCGGCGGCTGTCTTCAAAAGTTTCCGGTTCTTTTGCCTTTGAAATTTCCGTGGTCGTGGCCTCGGCCAGCATGTTGAGCACCAGTTCCAGGGTACTCATATTGTCGCGTAGGTTTTCCTTCTTCAATCCTTTGAAGTTCTTGTACTGCCGGGTTGTCATACCCGCCCAGGCCCGCGCGATCTCATCGGTCAGAATGGCGTATTCCGCACCTTCCTTCACGTCCCGGTCGCTCCATTCGTCCTCCAGTTCTTGCGTACCTGGATAGCCTGGAGCCGCTGGTTGATCCACTCCCGGCTGTAGCCCTTGCGCAAATATGTTTCCAGAGCGCGATCAATGGAAGGGGTGATGTTGGTCATAAATTTTGTTTTTCCTTCAAATCTGCGCCGCTTGTAATGTATGCAGTGCCAGAGATAGCCTGCTGTCGGGCCGAGTAACAATACAGGCGGGTTTCCGTGCCTTCTTCATTGAGTTCCCGGTATATTTGCAACTCCTGGGCTTGAGCGGTACGGATACTTTGGGCTTTGCTCAAGTCAAATGTCCGTGTCCGTTCCCGGATGGCCACCACATAACGATAGTTCGCGGCAAAAAGCCATTCGAGCATGGCCTCAGTTTCCTTCGCCGCAACGACTGAAGCAAGTTCGCCTTGCGATAATTTCGCGGCAAGGATTTGCACGGCAAATCCGTGCAGAGCGGTTCGGCATTTTCAATGTCAAACCATTTTCAATGTCAAACCGCTCTAAAAATCAATAAACGAGCCTATGTTCAGTTTGACCGCCTTGTCGTAAATACGCCTGGCGGTTACTATGTCCTGCACTCCGCTGCCCACGGTCTTGAAAAAAGTATTTTCCTCCGCGTCGACGCGCCCTGGCGCTTTACCCGCGATTACTTCGCCAATTTCTCCCACAACCTGATCAAAAGAAAAAGTATGGTTTTGCACGGGAATAATTAAATCCGCGGCTTCGGCAAAAGCCCCGTCCCGGGTATCCACGTAGACTTTGGCCCTGGTCACGAAATACTCGTCATTTTCGTGCATCTCCGGAGTGTATGAGCCCACGCCGTTTACATGCACTCCTCTTTTCAGGAGCTTTCCATCGTATACCGGTGTTTTGGAGGTTGTGACCGTAGTGATTATATCGGCGTTATGCACAGCTTCGGCCGGACTGGACACGGCTTTGATTTTGCAGTTGAATTTTGCCTCAAAACGATTCCGCATACGCTGAACAAATTCTTCGACTCCCTGCAAGCTGAAAACCCGTACTTCCTTGATAGCGGGGCGTACCGTCAGCGTTGCCTCCAACTGCGTTTCAGCCTGGCCGCCGGCGCCGAAAAGAGCAAAAATCGAACTTTCCGGGCTGGACAAAATATCCGTGGCCACACCGGAAGCCGCGCCGGTACGAATCCTGGTCAGGCAGGTTCCATCCATAAGAGAGATCAACATGCCGGTTTGCGCGTCCAGCAGCGCCATGACCGCGGGTACGGAAGGCAGCCCCTTGGCGGGATTTCCCGGATATACGGAAACAATTTTTACGCCCAAAGCTCCGGCGTCACAGGCATAGCCGGGCATATACAGGCTTTGCCCGGACGCCTGCGGAACGTCAATATTCACCCGCAGAGGAATATCGGTTTTGCCGTCGGAATAAAGCTCAAAAGCCTCCCTGCAAGCCTGAATGGCTTCGGACATGCTGAAAACTTTGAGCATTTCATCTTGTTTCAGGATCAATATTTTCATTGTTGTCGCTCCCGGCAGGTTAAAATTGTTGATTAATCAAATGGCTTCAGCCAGGCATTTGGCCCGCAAGAATGCCGCAGCCCATGGGCAGATCTATCTCAAGCCGCTTTATCCGTTCCGCCCCCGCCTTTTGCAGCATGTCGCTTATTTCCGCACCGGTATACGCCTGTCCGCCGGAGGTGCCGACCAGCATATTCAGGCTGAACAGGGCCGGGTGAACCGGGCCGTTTCTCTTGTCGTCAAGAACGAATTCCTGAATGGCCAGCAACCCGCCCGGATTCAAAGTTTTTGCGGCCTTCGCCACAAGTTTGGCGGCGTCAGCAGGCGTCTCCCCGTGCAGAACATGCGAAAGCCAGGCCACGTCATACCCGGCGGGCAGCGCGTCGGCTATAAAATCACCGCCCGCAAAATCGATAAACTCATGCAGGCCGAAACGCCGCGCCACATTCCCGGCAAAAGATTTCGAGGTCGGACGGTCGAAAACCGTGGCGCGCATACCAGGGTTGGCCTTACAAAAAAAGACCGCATAGGTTCCGGGGCCGCCGCCGATATCCAACAAGCGTTTCCTGCCGGAAAGATCCAGAGCGGATGCGACCATTTCCGCCTGGTTCACGGCAATGTTGAACATACCCATAAGAAAATTTTCCCGCTCTTCAGCGTCGTCCGTATCCGAGGAGGATATTTCCCGCTGCCGCCTGCCGCTTTGCACGGCTTCGGCCAGCCTGACCCAGCCCGGCATGATGTGCGCATGGTGCTTTATGATAAAGCCGACATACCGCTCCGAAGTACGCGAAAGATAAGCCCAGGAATGTTCAGGCAAAGTGACGTCATCGGTATTGCCCTCAAGAAAACCCAGGGCGATCAGGGCTGTCGCCAGCATACCCAGGGCGCGCTCGTCGCAGGCGAGGCTAAGGGCCAGATCCCGCACGGAAAGCCGCTTGTCCTGAGCGTTGCCCTTGCCTTTCTCCACAGCCGTGAACAAGTCCAGGGCGATGCCCGCCTGTAACGCGCACCCGGCCCAGTAGGATCCGGAAATACCCAGAATGTCCGCAATAGTCCACTCTTTTGCCATACCGACCTCTCCTTTTTCCACACCGGCTTTCCGGCAATGGCAAAGATGCCATAAATGCTTGCCAGCGCGAATTTTTAAGTATATGTCTAAAGGCATTGTCTCCAGATACCGACTGGAAGGAAAATGCGCACAGCACGCAGCACATGCGGCCCTTGAGCATTTTAACATTAAAAATGTTGAAATGCTCTGGCGGCGGGTACCGCCGCCCGCCCCCGCAGGCGTAGGCGAAACTTGTTTCAGCCGTTGCGACGAAGGAAGCTACGGATGAAGACAGCAGCGATGTTTCGCCGCCAAGCGCCTTAAGGGAGCGTCTCAAAATTAAATTGCTCTATATGTTCAATTCTTTATTATTATTAGTAAGTATTGATGTCAAATCCATACTTGCCGTTTTGTTCTGGGGCAATCTTGCCGCTTTTTTTTTGATTATTTCCTACCAGTACACCGGCGCAAAATTCCTGCAAAGCCAAAAACCCGCCCAAAACTATATTTTGGCGAAATTATTCCAGGCTGCCGCCCATTTTTTTCTTTTGTCCGGCAACTCCCTGCCGGATATACTTTCCGTCAACCTGGGCAACAGCCTTCTGCTGACCGGGTTTTATATGGAAGCGCTGGCTTTGCTCCGGATAGCGCAAAACAGGGATCAAAAACTGTATGCCGCCCTAAAGGCGGTATTTATAACCGGTCTCGCGCTTTTTAACAGCGTGGAGCTGTTTTGGCCCGATTCGTCCATCCGGGTGGCCGCTCCTTTTGTATGCATATTTTTTATTTTGATGCCGCCCGGCATAAAATTGCTGGCCTACGCCCGCACCGGAGGCTTCAAACAGACCATAGGCATATTTTACCTCTTTTTCGCTCTGCTTCTGCTGCCTCGGGCGGTGCTCGCCTTCTCCGGCAACAGCGGCGCATTGATCCACACTTTCATCCTGTCCCTGACTCTGGTTTCTCTGGTCATGCTGATGATTTTCGGGCTCTCGGCCTATTTGTTGCTTATGAAGGAACTGGCGCACAAGGAAATTGCCCAGCTCGCCGTAACGGACAGCCTGACCGGGCTTTCCAACAGAAAAAGCTTTCTGGATGCGGCGGAAGCTGTATTCGAGCGGCATAAAACAAACAAAACATCTCTGACTGTACTGTTTATGGATATAGACCATTTCAAACAAATTAACGACACCCACGGGCACAGCTTTGGCGATGAAGTTCTGGTGAAGCTTGGAGCCACCATACGTAACACCCTGCGTGGCGGCGACCTCTCCTGCCGGTATGGCGGAGAGGAATTTTTAATCCTTCTGCCGAACACCAATCTGGAAAATTTCAAAGTGGTCACGCAACGCATCAGAAAAAGCATTGCCATCGCGGCCTTTGAACGGAAACCCGGATTTTCCTTTACCGTAAGCATTGGCGTTATGAGCGGAATCCCCGTCGTGGAGGATACGCCGGCTTTTTATCTGGAAAAGGCGGATGAAGCGCTTTATCATGCCAAAAATACAGGCCGCGACAAAGTGGTTGAATATCAGGCGGATTTAGTAGACTGGGAATCCCCCCGGCAGAGCCGGGGGGATTCCCAGTCTACTAAGCAATACTCCGGGGCAGGGGATACCGGCCGCAGGTAAATTTTTCGCCTTCCGGGCAGTAGCCCAATTTTTCACAGCGGGCGCCTGCCGAGGCAAAAATCGCCGGCAGGACTTCCCGGCAAAGCTTGAGGCAGGAAAAAGCAACCCGGCGAATTTCCCATTGCGCCCGGTTGCAGCAGCGCTGTTCAAAAAAATTCAGCAGAGAGCGGCAATTCATGCTCAGCACTACCCTGGTTTCAGCAGCCTGCGGCAGCACAAAACGGGCGTCTTCAGCGGCTTTCTCCGCCCGGCCGTTTTCTTCCAGTATGTATTTCAACTCCCGGTAAGTCCGGCGCAGATCCAGCATACATTTTTCAAAAAGCCGCTTTGCCGCCTGATTCGTCATTATGGCCGGCGGTACGATATAGTTGAAATCGCTCCCGTCAACATAGCGCTGGCTTTGCTGGGAATAGGAGGCCACCCGGTGTCTGACCAGCTGATGCGTCAAAGCCCGGGAAACTCCGGATACGGCAAAAGTGAAAGTTACGTGTTCAATGGGGCTGACGTGGCCGGATTCCAGTAATTTTTCAACAAATTCAGCCTGCTTTTCACGAGCTACCTCGCCGGAAACCAGTTTTTCCCACAGGTCGCCCACAAACCCGGCATGGTAACACTGCCGGAAAGCGGCGTAAATTATAGATAGCGCGTCCGGAGTATGCGCCAAAAGTTCAACCCTTGGTTCCACCTGCGGCATAATTTTATTTACCTTTTCAAATGATTATAAGCCTTGGCGGTGGCGACGCGCCCGCGGTGCGTACGTTTTATAAAACCCATCTGAATGAGATAAGGTTCATAAATATCTTCAATAGTGCGCACGTCTTCCGAGCAGGCCACCGCCAGAGTTTTAAGGCCGACAGGACCGCCGCCGTAATGTTCGATGATTATTTCCAGAAGCTTCCTGTCCATCTGATCCAAACCGCTTTCGTCAACCTCCAGACGCGCGAGAGCTCCGGAGGCTTCTTGCGCCCCCACAACCGTTTTACCCTGCACAACGCAAAAGTCCCGCACCCTGCGGAGCAAACGATTGGCAATTCTGGGAGTGCCTCTGGAGCGGCGTCCTATTTCATAAGCGCCATCCCGAGAAAGTTCTATGTGTAAAATTTTGGCTGCCCGCTGCACAATGCGGGCCAAATCATCCGGCGAATAAAATTCCAGTCTGAAAATTACCCCGAAACGATCGCGCAGAGGCGAGGATAACAGCCCGATCCTGGTGGTCGCGCCAACCAGAGTAAAGGGTTCCAGATCAATTTTTACCGAACGCGCTCCGGGGCCCTGGCCCACGACCAGATCCAGCTTGAAATCTTCCAGCGCCGGATACAGCACTTCTTCCACCGCAATGGGCATACGGTGGATTTCATCCACAAACAGAATATCGTGTCTGGAAAGGCTGGTCAGAATTGCCGCAAGATCTCCGCTGCGCTCCAGCACAGGGCCGGAAGTGGAGACAATATTCACTCCCAGTTCACCGGCCATGATTTGGGCCAGGGTGGTCTTGCCCAGACCGGGGTTGCCGCAAAATAAAGTATGATCCATAGCCTGCCGCCTGTCCCGTGCTGCCTGGATAAATACCTTCAAGTTGGCCCTGAGTTCGTTATGCCCGATAAAATCGGCCAGGCGGGCCGGCCGGATGGTGTCCTCCGGGTTGGCGGCAAGTTTTTGTTCATTGGTCGTCATTTTCTTTTAGCCATAAATTTTAAGGCGGATCGTAAAATACCGCTCAAATCCAGATCCGGTTCAATTTTGAGCACCTCTTTGACCGCAAAAGCGGCTTCGTTATCCGCATAACCCAGGTTGACCAGAGCGGCAACCGCGTCCCGCGGCAAGCTGTAGCCGCCGGAACCGGCGGATAGCTGCGGAGCGGCCCCCAGTTTAAGCTTGAATTTGAGTTCCAGAAAAATCTGCTGGGCGGTTTTTTTTCCTATTCCCGAAACCCGCGTCAAGCCGAAAACGTCTTCATCCAGCACAAGCCGCCGCAAATCATCCGGCCTGAACGCGCCCAAAATACCCAAAGCGGTTCTGGCGCCGACCCTGTTAATGGTAATCAGGATCTGAAAAGTCTCCCGTTCATCCAAGGTATCAAAGGCGAATAACTCCAGGGCGTCTTCCCGCACATGCGTATGCACATAAAATTTCACGCCGGAGCCTTTTCCCGGCAGGCGGGCCAGACTGTGCGCGGGTAAAAAAAGTTCATAGCCCACGCCTCCGCCGGTCAGCACCAAACAGGCGTTGTCGGTTACTTCCAGTAAAATTCCTTCCACGTAAGCTATCACAATTGCTCCTGAAAATTTTAGAGTATTTTAACATTGAAAATGTCGAAATGCTCTGGCGGCGGGCACCGCCGCCCGCCCCGCAGGCGTTGGCGAAACGTGCTTCAGCCGTTGCTGCGCAGCAGCTTACGGATGAAGACAGCAGCGATGTTTCGCCGTAAAGCGCCGGAGGGAGCGTCTTGAAATTAAACTGCTCTTGTCCCGCCGGAAGGGCCGCTGCCGCCTATTTTTTTGACCAGAGTTCAAATAACGTCTCCAGTTCGTCAGGAGCAAAACTTGCTCTGGCATAAAGCCCGGCTGCCTGGCGCTGCCTGAAAGCCTCGTACAAAATAAGCGCCGCTGCCACGGAAACATTGAAGCTTTGAATCATTCCGCACATGGGTATGTATAATTCAGCATCCGCAAGCGCAAGCAATTCGCCTGAAACCCCGCTGTGTTCATTGCCCAGAATAACCGCTGTGGGCAAGGTAAAATCAAATTCGGCCAAAGGTTTGGCGTTTTCGGTGAAACCGGTGGCGTAAACGCGCATATTTCCGGCTTTAAGGGCGGCGAACAGCGAGGAGGCACTATTATGCCGCACCGTCCGCACCCATTTGCGGGCGGAGGCGGAACTGGCTTCCGCCAGGGCCGGGAAAGCCGTATCCGTATAATACAGATGCGCCTCCGGCACTCCAAAAGCGTCACAACTGCGGTAAATAGCCGAAACATTATGTTGGTCGTGTATATTGGACAAAACCAGGGTTAAATCTTTCTGGCGTTTTTCCAGTACCCGGCGTATTTTGGCCAGGCGTTGCGGGGTACGATCCGCAGGCATATTCAATTTTCAACAAACTCCAGTAAATCATGTTTCAAGGCCCATAACAACATAAAATCCCCGTCGGAAATCCGTCCGGAGCCAGAGTTGTTTACCAGTTCGGCCAATGGAACCGGTTTTCTGACGGAAAAAAGCAGGCGCTTCAAAGCGTCCTCCTGAATATTGTCTGCCACCAACTGGTAAACAACCAGCTTGTCCTCTCCCCTGTATATGGCTTCTCCCGCGCGGCTCCAGCGCACCATACGCCTGTTTTCGCATGCTTCATCCAGACGGCCGCTGTAGTAAGCGCCGAAAATTTCCGGGTAAGGCGGATGCGCCGGATGCCTTGCTCCGCGTAACCGCGTTTCCTCTTCCCGGCTTATGGGCGTATCCGCCAGCCTGTCCCACAGTTTCACATACTGCCGTACAACGCCATCCCAGGAATATTTTCGCAAAACTCTCCGGCGGGCCAAAGCGCCCATACTGCGCCGCAGCTCATGATCCAGAGCCAGCCTGGCCATGGCGTCCGCCAGGGGAACCTGCTCCACCACGCATTGTTGAGCCAGCCGCAGATGATATTCACCGGCCGAAACAAAACAGGAACGCACATCCGTATCCGGAACGGCAAGCGGTCCCAGGGTCGGAACCAGGAAACCCGTCCGCCCGTGCGCCACCAGATCCCTGTAGCCGTCAAAATCAGACGCAATCACCGGAAGGGAAGAAGCTCCCGCCTCCAGTATGGTCAAGCCGAAAGTTTCCTGAAGATTATCCGAGGGAGAGACAAAAATATCCGCGGCGGCGTACAGAGCTTTACGTTCATCATTATTCGGCCGCAAGACCAGAGTACATTGTATGCCCAGA
>JAISBT010000089.1 GCA_031266055.1 Deltaproteobacteria bacterium | reverse complement strand
GCGATCTTCACACTTCAAACGTAGCGAAGCGAAGTTTTAAGTGTGACATGATACTAGGATTGCTGCAATCGAATGAATATTTTGTTGCCGCCCAGTGCTGTATTCCGAGCGTCATTCCCGTGAAGGCGGCAACCTGATATGTTTTGGCCGTCCATCTTTGAAGGCATTGTTGCGACAGAACGCAATTTTCATTCGATTGCCCTGCAGTTTATTGCATTTTTTATTGAATATGCTCCGCGATTTATTTAGAATCGCTTCTACTACCGTGTCACACTTACTGATATCCGCATTGAAAAGTAAACTTTTCCCTGCGGAGGATCGTCAACCGAAAAACGTGGTTTTCGGTTGACTCTCGCCGCTTCGCGGCGACATCAGCCGGACGGCTGGTGTTCAGATTTCCATGCGGAAATCTGTAAAACTGCGCTTCGCTGCCGTTTGAAGCGTGCAGAAAAGCCAGGCAAAAAAATACAGTTTTTTGCCTGGTTCACGTTTGCCTCACTTGCGCCTGTCAGGGCGGGGATTTGAAGACGAATCCGCATGGGCATTTCAACATTTTCAAGGTTAAAATGCTCTGAACTATAAGGAATAAATGATGAATTTTGATGTTGTATGGCACGCCGTCCAAGGCGTGCTGTCTTTATTTATTTTGGGCAGTGTGGGTTTTTTGATTTCCAAAGTCGGCTGGGTCAATATAGAGGCCAAAATATTACTGAACAAACTTGTCCTGTTTGTGGCCCTGCCTCCCTATATGCTCTATAATATTACCAATTTTATGAGCAAGGATACTCTGCTGAACCTGAGCTACGGGCTTCTGGTTCCGGCTGTTTCCATCGGGCTTACCTTCATCGTCAGTATGCTGCTGTCGAAAATTCTCAAGATCAGCCGGGAGCGGCATGGAGGGTTTTGCTGCGGCTTTGCCCTGTCCAATACCATTTTTATCGGGTTGCCGGTTAATTTGGCCCTGTTCGGAGAATCCGCCGTATCCTATGTATTGCTGTATTATTTTGCCAATACGACTTTTTCCTGGACCCTGGGGCATTACCTGATCGCCGCCTCCGGAAGCCCGCAAACAGTAAACGGGAAAATTTACAAGCCCGAATTTTTCAGCCGGACGACCGTAAAGCATGTTTTTTCTCCTCCCATGCTGGGCTTGATGCTTGGCCTTGCCTTGCTGCTGCTTGGGCTGCCGTTGCCGGATTTTGTGAAAGATTCGGCCAGATATTTGGGCTTTCTTACCACGCCGCTGGCGCTTATTATTATAGGTGTGAACCTGCAGAAAACGGATATTTCAAAAATACGGGTCAGCCGGGATCTGGTGGTTGTGCTTTTGGGGCGTTTTGTATTAAGCCCGCTTCTGGTCGTGACCATTTGCCGCTTTGTTCCTTTGCCGGAGCTGATGCGCAAGGTTTTTATCGTTCAGGCTTCGCTGCCGGCCATGATGAATCTCGCGCTGCTTTGCTCTTTTTATAAGAGCGACGAAGCTTTCGGCACTTTGACGGTTTCAGTGAGTACTCTGCTTTCCATAGTGACCATACCGGTTTTAATGTTCTTGAGCGGCATGGGGCTGTTGTAATTTCAATGCCGGGTCAAAGGCAAAACTTGCCGCCGTAAACTTTACGGCGTATGTGAACGTATACCACGGACAGGAGGACAGACCGATGGAAATTATCATACTTGACGGATATGCGGAAAATCCCGGCGATTTGAGCTGGTCGGAGTTTGAAGCTCTCGGGCGGGTGACTGTCCATGACCGTACCCCTGCGGAGCAGGTTGTTCAACGCATCGGCAAGGCCGAAGCGGTTATTGTCAATAAAACGCCGCTCACGCGGGAAACTCTGGCGGCCTGCCCGAATATCCGCTATATAGGCCTTCTGGCCACCGGCTATGATGTTGTCGATGTCGCCGCTGCCCGGGAGCGCGGGATCGTGGTGAGCAATATTCCAAGCTACGGCACCTACGCCGTCGGGCAGTTCGCCATTGCTCTGCTGCTGGAAATTTGCTGCCGGGTGGGGCATCACGCCCAGGCGGTCAAGGAAGGCCGCTGGTCCAGCAACCCTGACTGGTGTTTTTGGGATTACCCGCTCATGGAACTTGCCGGGAAAACCATGGGCATCATAGGGTTCGGGCGTATCGGACGGACAACGGGCGGCATGGCCAAGGCTCTCGGCATGCGCGTTCTGGCGTATGATGTGGCCCCCGATGAATCCGGCCGCGCCATTGCGGAATATGTTCCGCTGGACGCACTGCTTACGCATTCTGATGTCGTGGTTCTGCACTGCGCATTATTTCCTGAAACACGCGGCATGATCAATAAAAAGACCATCGCCCGGATGAAGGACGGCGTGATTATTCTCAACAATTCCCGCGGCCCGCTTATTGTGGAGCCGGATCTGGCCGATGCGCTCAATTCCGGAAAAGTGTATGCCGCCGGGCTGGACGTGGTTTCCGGCGAGCCCATTTCGCCGGATAACCCGTTGCTCAAGGCCAGAAACTGCTTTATTACCCCGCATATTTCCTGGGCGGCCATAGAAAGCCGCCGCAGGCTCATGAGTACGGCCGTGAGCAATTTACAAGCCTTCCTGCGCGGCGTTCCGGAAAATACTGTGGCCGGGTGCGGTTTGCCTCCGGCTGCGGGATGACTTTTGCCCTGCGCTTTTGTCACATAAAAGGAGAACCACATGCGTTTTGTTGTTGCCCCGGATTCATACAAAGGATCTGTTTCCGCGCTTGAGGCGGCTATGGCTATGGAAATCGGCATCAAACGGGTTTTCCCTTCAGCCGGGGTGGTGAAAATCCCCCTTGCCGATGGCGGCGAAGGCACTGTGCAGACCCTGGTGGAAAGCACGCGCGGAGTGCTGCACAAAAAACGCGTTACCGGGCCGATGGGAAAAATGGTTGAGGCCATATGGGGCGTGCTGGGCGACGGGAAGACCGCGGTCATTGAAATGGCCTCCGCTTCAGGCCTGCCCCTGGTTCCTGCCGCCGGGCGCAATCCCCTTGAAGCCACAACCGCGGGCACCGGCCAGCTTATTCAGGAAGTATTGGAAGCCGGGCTCAAACGCCTTGTCCTCGGCATAGGCGGCAGCGCTACCAACGATGGCGGCATGGGGGCCGTAAGAGCGCTCGGCGCGCGTTTTGTCGATGCCGCCGGAAAAGATTTGCCTGAAGGCGGCGGTTCTTTGGGGACTCTTGCCTCCATAGAACTTGCGGGGCTGGATCCCAGATTGCGGGAGCTTGAAATCCTTGTGGCTTGCGACGTGGATAACCCCTTGTGCGGGGAGCGCGGCGCTTCGGCGGTTTTCGGCCCGCAAAAAGGCGCGACGCCGGAAATGGTCGCTTTTCTGGATGCGGCCCTTGCGCATTATGCCGATATTGCGGAACGGGTTACCGGGCGCAAAGTGAAAGATGCGGCCGGCGCGGGCGCGGCAGGCGGGTTCGGGGCCGGATTGCTGTTTTTTACCGGCGCGCGGATGCGGCCGGGAGTGGAGATAGTGCTGGAGGCGACGCATTTTGCCGAGGCGGCGGCTGAGGCGGACGTGATAATAACCGGTGAAGGGAATACGGATTTTCAGACGGCTTTCGGCAAGGCCCCGGTGGGAGCGGCGGCAGCGGCAAAGCGGTTTAAAAAGCCTGTGGTGTGTGTATCCGGCGGACTCGGCGCGGGATACCGGGATGTGTACGCCAAAGGAATTGACGTGGCCATGCCCTGCCCGGCAGAGCCCATGAGTCTCCGGCAATGCATGGAACTGGGCGCTGAACCGATCAGCGATGCGGTTGAACGCGTCTGTAAGCTGCTGCAAATAGGCATGCGGCTGGGTTAGCCGGCGGCGCTATGGATGCCGCAAGTCTTCGCATTTGGCGGTCAACGCTTTGCCTATGGTTCTGCCCAGGGCGGCCGCGGCTTCCAGGTCACCCGGCGCGGGCCGGTAAGCGCATTTTACGGCTTGTCCCGGAATTTCCATACGCATGGCTTCCAGGTATTCCGTAATAACTTTCACCGCCTCCCCGGACCAGCCGAACGAGCCGAAGGCGCCGCCAATACGATTTTGCGGGCGCAAACCTTTCATATAGGTCAAAACCGCGCTCACGGCTGGCATGATGCCGTTATTGTGCGTGGGGCTTCCGGCAACAACCGCCCCGCAACCGGCAAGCTCGGTCATAATTTCGCTGTGGTGGTGATTTTTCAGGGGCATGATGCGGTATGGAACTCCCGCCTCCTCCAGCCCGCAGCCGACATGATATGCCAGCTTTTCCGTGCTGTGCCACATGGTGTCGTAACAAATCAGGGCTTTTTTCCCGGGTTTTTGTTCAGCCAGTTCGCGATACTTTTTCAGGATAAAGTCGACATCGTCCTTGTTGCGGAAAATCAGCCCGTGATCCGGAGCGATCATCTCGATATCCAGCTTAAGTCCGGCGATCATGTCCAAGGTTTTTAAAACCTGCGGGGAAAAAGGCAGCACAATATTATAATAGTATTCTTCAATACCATGAATTAAAGCCGCTCTATTCAATTCATCGGCAAAACGCTCGCTGCTGGCGATATTCTGTCCGAAAGCGTCATTGCTGATCACCAGACGCTCTTCAGGGATGTAGGAGAACATGCTGTCCGGCCAATGCAGCATGCGTGTTTCCACAAAGTGGATGTTGTGCGCGCCGGTATTGACCACATCGCCGGTTTTAACGGTTTGAACCGGCCAGCCCTCCGTATTGAAATACCCACGCATGGATTTTTCACCCATGACGGAGCAAAAAATTTTTTCCGGCCGGCAAATTTTGACCAGTTCCGGCAGAACGCCGGCATGATCCGGTTCCAGGTGGTTCGCAACAATGTAATCAATTTTTTCCGGCTCAATTACCTGCTTCAGGCGCGTGAGCATTTCTTCCGTATGCGGCGCCTGCACGGTGTCGAAAAGCACGTTTTTTTGGTCTTTTAACACATAGCAGTTATAGGTTGTGCCCCGCGGAGCGAGAGAATACCCGTGAAAATCCAGACAGCCGAAATTTACGGAACCAATCCAGAACAGATCTTTTTTTACAGCAACTGCGTTCATCGTCATTTCCTTTGCGCGTAAGCCCGGAAAGGAGAGGGTTCAGGGCATAAAGGAATTGTTAATAAAATTGCCGCCCGGCGGCCGGTACGCCGCTGTCTCATGTACATTTTCAAGTGTTACAGCGTACCAGGACGGGCGGCAACGGCGGGACGTTCTACTCACAAGGCTCAAACTCTTCTCTACTTGCTCCGCACAAAGGACAAATCCAATCTTCCGGAACCTTCTCAAAAGGAGTTCCGGGTTTTATTTTGGTATTGGCATCGCCTTCGGCCGGGTCGTACTCATAACCACAAACTTTGCACACATATTTTTGCATGGCTCAGCTCCTTTAGAGCAATTTAATTTTGAGACGAGCCCTCCGGCGCTTGACGGCGAAGCATAGCTGTTGTCTTCATCCGTAGCTTCTTTCGTCGCAACGGCTGAAGCGCGGTAGCCGTTAAGCGGCCTGCCGCTTTACGGATAGCGACAGCGATTGTCCAAGATGGAATGTCTAGCAACTATTTGCTGTCTTCATCCGTAAGCTGCTGCGCAGCAACGGCTGAAGCAAGTTTCGCCTGCGCCTGCGGAGCGGGCGGCGGTACCCGCCGCCAGAGCATTTCAACATTTTCAATGTCAAAATGCATCTAACAACAACCAGTCAGGAGGATCCCATGTGTAAAAGGTTGCTTTCCGTTTTCTTCGTGATGATTTTTCTCGCCGGCCTGCCGCTGATGGCGGAAGCCGCGCCCAAAACCATGAAAATCGCCCATATGGGCAACGACGCCTACCACATGTCCCGCGCAATGGTTCGTTTCGCGGACATATTGAACGCCACCGGCAAATTTAAGGTGGAAGTCTATTCCGGCGCCGTGTTCGGCCCCGACCTGGAAGCTATTGAAACCGTCAAGGCCGGCGACCTTGATATGACGGTTTCCCCCACGTCCTATTTCACGGACGAGGTTCCCAGCATCGCCTGTATTGAACTGCCCTACGTCTTCCCCACCCGCCAGACGGCCATCAACACCCTGGAAACCGAATGGGGGCAGAAGCAGTTGGCGCTGCTTGAAAAGTCCGGCCTGTACGGCGTGGGGTACATGGAAAACGGCTGGCGCCACCTCACCAACAGCAAGCGGCCCGTCCGCAAACCCGAGGATCTCAAGGGCCTGAAGCTGCGCACCATGCCCAACCCCATCCACGTGTATTACTGGAACTCCGTGGGCGCCACGGCGGAAGGCTCTCCCTTCTCGGAACTGTATACCAACCTGGCCACCAAGGTGTTTGACGGCGAAGAAAACGGCATCGCCTACATCTACACCCAGAAGTTCAATGAAGTGCAGCGCTACATGACCATGTCCGGCCATGTCTACACCTCCTTTATCCTGGCGACCAATCTGGATTACTGGCAGAAGCTCGACAAAGAAGAGCAGGATCTGATCAACAAGGCGTACAGAGACGCCTATGCGTACCAGCTTGACCTCATCGCCAGGGAAGACGAAGCCAGCCTGGCGGAAATGAAGAAGAGCACCGCCTTCCCCTTTGAGGTCGTCGAACTGACCCCCGCGGAGCACAAGGCGTTCATGGATTCCGCCAAACCGACGCACGACAAGTATCGCGAGGATCTCGGCGACGAGGAATTCGACGCGTTCCTGAAGGCCGTCCGTGAGGGCACCCCCAAATAACGCATTTTACGACAAGGCCGCTTCCGGCGTGGCCGGGAGCGGTCAGGCCCGGGGAGACTCCCGGCATGGAGGATGGCATGAAAGTCTTACGCTGGATGGATGAGAGTTTGGAACGCGTTGCGTGCAGCCTGCTCTTCATCTTCTTTACCTTTTTCATGATTTTGAACGTCTTTATGCGTTTTGTGGTCGGTGTCGCCATTTCCTGGGCGTCCGACCTGGTGCTTTTTGTGTTCTCCTGGTTCGTGATGTTCGGCATGAGTTACTGCTTCAAGCTCCAGGCGCATATCAGAGTCACCGTCGTGCCGGATCTGATTCCGCCCGCGTGGCGGCGGTATTGTGCGCTGCTGGTGCATGCGTTGCTCTTTCTTTTTCTCCTGCTCATGGTCTACAACGGTCTGCGCCTTCTGGGAGACCGCTCCATCGCCAACAAATACGGATTGCTCATCCGCTATCCCATGTGGTCTTTGTACATCGGGCTGCCCATAGGCTGCGCCCTTTCTCTGATCCGTATCGGACAAAATTTTTACCGGGAATTCCGTAACCGCCCCGCCGCGCAGTAGGAGAAGCTCCATGGCCGCTCTGTTTATGTTCATAGCCCTTATTTTGTTGATTTTGGCCGGCATGCCCATTGCGTTCGCCATAGGTTTGTCTTCCGCCGCCGCCATTCTCGTTTTTGATACAGTGGGAGTGATGTTTCAACCCCGCTCGGCGATTACCGCTCTTCAGTCCTATCCCATCCTGGCGATACCGCTCTTTGTGCTGGCCGGCGATCTTATGCTGACCGGCGGGCTTTCCAAACGCCTCATTGATTTCGCGGAATCCATTGTGGGCAAATTCAAGGCTAATCTGGCCTACGTCACGGTGCTGGCCTGCACCTTTTTCGCGGCCATTTCCGGTTCCGGCCCGGCCACGGTGGCCGCCATAGGCTCCAACGTCATCCCGGAAATGAGCAAGCGCGGGTACCCCAAATCATACTCTACCTCCCTCACCGCCTGTTCCGGAATGATCGGCGTGATGATCCCGCCCAGCATACCGTTCATCATGTACGGCATTTCGGCGGACGCTTCGGTCGCCCGTCTTTTTATAGCAGGCATAGGGCCGGGTTTGCTTTTCGGCTTGGGCTTCGCCATTACGGCGCGGATCATCTACGGCAAGCTCAAGCTCAACTGCTCCACCACGCCGTTCAGCGGCAAGGAATTGCTGGCTTCCATGCGAAGGGCTTTCTTCGCCCTGCTTGCCCCGGTCATCGTGTTGGGCGGCATCTACGGCGGCATTTTTTCCCCCACCGAGGCAGCGGCCATAGCCGTGGCATACGCCCTGTTCGTGGGCCTGTTCGTCTATAAGGATCTGAACCTCAGGAATATCTGGGAAATCTTGGGCCGATCCGCCGCCACCTCATGCGTGGTGCTCTGCCTCATCGCCTTCGCCACCACCTTCGGCCGCGTGCTGACGCTTGAGCGGGTGCCCGTCCAGCTTACCGCCATGCTTACCTCCTTTTCGGACAACCCGATAGTCCTGCTGCTCGCCATCAACGTCTTTCTGCTCATAGTGGGCATGTTCATGGAAACCATCGCCTCCATCATCATCCTCACGCCCATCTTCCTGCCGATAATCAAAAGTTACGGCATAGACCCCATTTTCTTCGGGGTGATCGTGGTGGTCAACCTGGCCGTGGGTTTCTGCACCCCGCCTCTGGGGGTGAACCTCTTCGTGGCCAGCACCGTGGGCAAGGTGAGCATAGAACAGGTCATCAAGGGGGTTTTGCCGTATCTGGTCACCATGCTGATAATGCTGGCCCTGATCACCTATGTGCCCGCCATCAGCATGACCCTGCCGAACCTGCTTTACGGAAAATCCTCATAACCGCCATAACCGCCATAACCGAAGGAGCGCAGACTGATGCAAGCAACTCTCATTCATGCCGACGATAATGTCGCCGTCGCCCTGGAAGCGTTAAAAAAAGACACGTCCGTCACCGTCGGCGGGCGGACGATAACCCTTCCGGAAGATATCCGCGTTGGGCACAAGTTCGCCGTCAAGGACCTGCCTTTGGGCAACGGCGTGATCAAATACGGCGAAGTTATCGGGCGCCTTACCGCCCATGTCAAAAAAGGACAGTGGGTACATCTGCATAACGTGAAAATGATGGATATGCCGGTGGAATATGCGTATAACTTTGATAACAAGACCGTGCTTCCCGGAACGTCCGACATGACGTTCATGGGGTATGAACGCAAGGATGGCAAAGCCGGAATACGCAACTACATCGCCATCATCCCTACCGTTTACTGCTGTAACGGCCCAGGCGCGAAACTCGCCGCCATGCTCGCCCTGAAATACCCGGAAAACGAGCATTTCGACGGTTTCCAGATCCTGTCGCACGGGTCGGGGTGCAGCCAGTCCGGAGCCGATCTTGCCATGACCAGCAGAGTGCTGGCCAATCTTTCCAAAAACGCAAACTTCGGCGGCGTGCTGTTTCTTTCCTTGGGCTGCGAAATCAATGACTTCAACCAGATGATGCCCTTTATCGGCGAGTACGACCCGGCGCGCACCCGCTTTCTCACCTTGCAGGATGTGGAGAATGAATACGACGCGGGCATGAAGCTCTGCGACGAGTTGTACGCCGTGGTTTCCAAAGACCGCCGCAAACCCCTCAATATAAGCGCCCTTGACATAGGCTACAACTGCGGCGGCTCCGATGGCTTTTCCGGCATCACAGCCAACCGCCTGGTGGGGATGTTCACCGACAGGATGACGACCCTCGGTGGAACCACCAACCTGACGGAAGTGCCGGAAATGTTCGGCGCCGAGCATATCCTCATGAACCGGGCCAAAGACAGCGCGGTTTTTGATAAAACCGTAAAAATGATTCAGGACTTCAAGGCATATTTCAAGAAATACGGGCAGGATGACGCCACGGGCAACAGCGTTCCGGGTAACTATGAGGGCGGGCTCTCCACCCAGGCCGACAAGTCCCTGGGCTGCATTCAGAAAGGCGGGCGCAGCATGGTGATGGACGTTGTGCCACACGGCGGCAGGATCACCGAAAAGGGATTCAACATCGTAGCCGGCCCGGGGGCGGATCTGCCCGGCATCACCGGACAGGTGGCTGCGGGTTCGGTGCTGATGCTCTTCACCACAGGCCGGGGCACGCCGGCCGGCTTCGTAGGCCCCCTGTTCCGCATCTCCAGCAACAACGCTCTGTATGCCAAAAAGCCCCACTGGAACGATTTCAATGCCGGGCGGCTCTTGAGCGGAGAAGATCCTCAGGCCCTGGCGGATGAACTTTTCGCCAAGATCATGGAAACGTGTGAAGGTAAATACCGTACCCTGAATGAAATCAACGGGTTCTATCAAATGGGCATATTCAAAGACGGTGTGATCGGCTGAGCGCAAGCCGGGCTGGGCGGAAGCGATCATATGCCCGAAGCCCGGAATCGCGCGCCCGGGCCGGCGGGTCTTTTCCCGCCAGCCCGGGAATATCCGCTCTTCCCTTTCCCGGGAAAAAAGGTTACCGTACATAACAAGAATCCATCATGATACGGAGCCATTTTTATGCCGGGCAATATCGTGAACAGCGTCGCGAAGGCATTGAACATCCTTGAACTGCTTGAAAATCACAAGGAACTCGGGGTTACCGAGATAAGCGAGCGGGTCGGCTACGACAAAAGTACGACCTTTCGCCTTCTCTCCACGCTGAAAGAACGGAATTTTGTCGTTCAGAATGCGAAAAACCAGAAATATTCCAACGCGATAAAGCTGCTCATGCTGGGCAATGCGGTGTTGCGGCACAGAAACTACAGCCACAATATCCGGATTGAGTTGAAAAAACTGGCGGAAACGACCCGTGAGACGGTCAACCTGGCCATAGCGGACGGCACTGAGGTTATTTACATCGACCGGCACGAAACGGAAGATATTCTCCAACTTGCCAATGTCATCGGCCAGCGGCGTCCGATGTACTGCACCTCGGTGGGGAAGGCCATCCTGGCTTATTATGATCCGGGCTATGTGGAATCGCTTTGCACAAACTTCCCCTTTGAGGCGTTTACCGAATTCACATGCACGAACAAAAAGGCCCTGCTCAAGGAACTGGAGCGCATCAGGCAGCAGGGATACAGCATTGACAACCAGGAGCACCATCTCGGCATCCGGTGCGTCGCCGTCCCCATCTTGAGCCAGCACAACGAACCATTGGCTGCGGTGAGCATTTCCATGCCCCAGTTTCGCGCCGATGCGGATCCGGGCTTGCAGGACAGATGCATAGCCGCCATTCTGGAGGCCTCTCCCAGGCTGACCAGAAGTTTCCTCATCAATTGAGCACTTCAACGCAGCGAATTTTCAGGGTATTTCAACATTTAAAACGTCAGTCGCCGCTTTCGCGGCGACTGAAATCAGCAAAGCTTACCTTGCGGGGATGGCCGGAAGTCAGACGCCCCTCCGGCCATCCCCCTCCGTTTACACATTATTCTTGATCATTTCCGTCAGCACCGCGCGGGCGACCGCTTCATTTATTTCACTGTAAGAATAGTCGCCGCTCGTCAGGTCGACGTTTATAGTCTGCACCAGAGCTTCTCCTTCGCCCTTGATGTTCAGGGTCACGCCGTTCGTTTCAAACAGCGCCTGCATGGAGAGTCCGTTACCTGTATTCACGGTCAGGCTGGAATCGCTGTTGTTCCACTGGCCTCCGTTAAGCAGATTATCCATGGATTCCTGGCTGCTGGTGCCCAGCAAATCGCCCATGACCAGGTTATCCTCACCCAGAGCGAAATCCTTGATATCATTGGTAAACATGATGCTCTCGCCCAGT
>JAISBT010000062.1 GCA_031266055.1 Deltaproteobacteria bacterium | reverse complement strand
GGGTTTGGGGGTTTTTGGCGGCTACACGCTAAAAGCCCCGCAACCCCGCAAGGGGGTGCGCGCCGCCGCAGGCGGCGTGAGCCAGGCAAAAAACCGCGTTTTTTGCCTGGCGCTCTTCACACTTCAAACGTAGCGAAGCGAAGTGTTAAGCGTGACATGGTACCGGGCGGAAAGCATGAAAGGCTTTTTGCTCTCAGCAACAACTTGGAGCGGTTATCCATGGATATTATTTTCCAAACTATCTTGAACGATGCTGATTGTATTCTTATTCCTGTTTTCAGAGACAAAGATCCGCTGACGTTTTTTCAATACCTGGACAGAAGCGTGCACTGGATCAAAAATACTCCGGCGCTGCGGGATTTTAAAGCCAAAAAGGACAGCGCGGTCATCGCCTATCTCCCTGAAGACGCCTATGAATTTCTGAGTTCTCTGAAAAATGAGCAAGGTAAACGGCTGTACCACCCGCAGGCTGATGTCGAACTGTTCATGGACGGCCTTGAAAAGAAGGCCGAAATACCTGAGAGCGGCGGCAGCGCGGCGGAGGACGGGGCTTCTTCTCCCAGGCGCGTCCTGTTTTGCGGCATGGGCAAAACAGAGGAGTTCACCCCGGCGGTTTTGCGCGATGCGGTGGCCACGGGGTTAAAAATCTGCGTGGAACTTAAGCTTAAGCGTATTCTGCTGCCGGTGGAAGCTCTTGCGGCCATACTGCAGTGCCGCGCCGTGGACAAAACCGTCCTCTCGCTTGCCGGGCTGGCGGAAGAGAGCGTGCTTGGAGCGCTTTTGTCCTTATATTCCCGCGAGCTTTATAAAAGCAGACCCGGCAACAATGACGGCGCGCGTTTTACCCCGGAATCCCTGACCCTGCTTTGCCTGGATGAAAGCATGGAAGAGCAGGTCATGCCCGCCGCCCGGAAAGCGCAGGCTCTCGCCCACGGCATATCCTTCACCCGCAATTTAGTCAACGGGCCGGCCAATATAGTAACTCCGACCTATCTTGAAACGCGGGCGCAAAATCTGGCCAGGCGTTATAATTTTTCCTGCACCACCATGGGGCCGGATTATTTGCGCAATGAAGGCTACAGATCTTTTCTGGCCGTGGCCAAAGGTTCGGCGGAAGAACCGCGTTTGATTATTCTGGAGCATAACCCGAAAGAAGCCCAAAATAAGGACAAACCGATTGTTATTATCGGCAAGGGCATAACTTTTGATTCCGGCGGACTATGCCTCAAACCTTCAGCCGGGATGCATGAAATGCACTGCGACATGGCCGGAGCAGGCACGGTGCTCGGGCTTTTTGCCGCCTTGGGCGAAGCCGGCCTTGCGCCCAAAACTAAAAAACTTGCCCAACGCCACATTGTAGGCATCATGCCGTGCGCCGAGAACATGCCGGACGGCAAAGCCGCCCATCCCGGCGATATTGTGACCACCCTCGCGGGTAAAACCGTGGAAATAACCAATACTGACGCTGAAGGCAGGTTGCTTCTCTGCGATTGCCTCGCCCTGGCCCAGAAACGCTGGTCGCCGCTGGCGATTATAGATATGGCAACCCTTACAGGAGCGTGCGTGGTGGCTCTGGGCGAAAAGACCACCGGGCTTTTCGGCAATAATGATGAACTGCGCGACAAACTTATGCGCTTGAGCGTTAAAAATTCCGAGCGCTTCTGGCCTATGCCCATTTATGATGAAGATTTGGACGCCTTGAAAAGCGAGGTTGCGGATTTGAACAATGTGGGGCCGCGCGAAGGCGGGGCTTTGTTCGCGGCGCTTTTTTTAAAACAGTTCGTGGAAAAAACCACGCCTTGGGCGCACCTGGACATTGCCGGCCCGGCCTACACCAGCAAAAAAACCCCCACTTGCCCCGGCGGGGCGAGCGGGGTGGGGCTGCGCACCCTGTTTGACTACCTGATCGAGCCTGAAAAATGAGCAAAGCTCGCCGTTAAAATGTTCTACACCTAGAGCAATTTAATTTTGAGACGCTCCCTCCGGCGCTTTAAGGCGAAACATCGCTGCTGTCTTCATCCGTAGCTTCCTTCGTCGCAACGGCTGAAGCTAGTTTCGCCTACGCCTGTGGGGCGGGTGGCGGTGCCCGCCGCCAGAGCATTTCAATGTTAAAATGCCCTGAAGCGCTCCGGCCCGCTACTCCGGGGAGAGGACCAGCCGGAAACCCTTGCTGTTGTATCGGTCATCCGGCGAGAGGTAGCTCCTGGAGGTGACGAGGCAGCTCCTGGCAACGGTGCCAAAATTGCCGCCGCGAACCACGCGGTGAGGGCCGGGGGCTGGGCCATGCGGATCGATCACGGATGTTGCGGGAATTACGCCATAGTAGTCCTGCACCCATTCCTGGACGTTCCCGAGTATGTCGTACAAACCCCAGGCATTGGGTTGCTTTTGTCCCACAGGATGCGTCATGGTTCCCGAATTTTCATTATACCAGGCGTACTGCCCAAGCTGACCGGCATCGTCCCCAAAGAAATAATAGGCACTCGTGCTCCCGGCTCTGGCCGCATATTCCCATTCCGCCTCCGTGGGCAGGCGGTAGAGGGTATGGCCTTCTTTCTGATTCAGACGTTGAATAAACTTTTGAATGTCATTCCATGAGACTTTTTCCACCGGATTGGAGGGAGCCTTGAATTGGCTGTTATTTCTACTTCCCAATACCGTCCACTGCGCCTGGGTCACTTCAAATTTACCAAGATAGAATGGCTTGCTTATAGTCACTTTGTGCGGTCTTGCATCAGAATCTCCACTCGACCCCATGATGAACGATCCGGCTGGTATAAGTACAAATTCCATACCTATGCTGTTAGTGTACGTTTTTTCCGCAGCCTGGACGGAAGCCTGGACGTCAGCCTGGACGGAAGACGCTCCCGAGGCCGGCGGAGCGGCTGCAGGGGCAAACCCCTTCAACTCATTTGCCTGTTTTGCGCCTTTACTGAGCAGAAACAGCTCAATATCAATCATCTTCTGTTCCGTTGAATTCAGTTTTCTTACATAGTCAAGGGCTGTATTCCCACTGCAAACAAAGTTTACATCAGCATTTTTTGAAATGAAATATTTAACCAACTCTAAATCTTGACTGGCATATGCCGCTCTCTGAAGCAATGAAAATTTAAGATCTTCATCATCAGTGTAATAGGTTCTGAACATATCTCCCATTTCATAAACGCATTGATTGAAATTTATACCTCCATATTCATTGATAATTTCTTTCATAATAGGAGCGCCGTAAAACGCGTACGCGGGGTGATATAAATTGAAATATTTTTTCGTTTTTGACAAAAAATACTTGTAAGCATTGAGCTTGTCCGCATTCACCCTGCTGCGCTCTTTGGTAAACATCGATAAAATATCACGCCTTTTCATGTCTGCTGTAACTTCAGACATAATAGCGACTATCAGTTGTTCATCATTAGTTGGAAATAATCCTTTATCAAAGAATAATTTCATTTTTTCATACGTATTAGGAGGAGAGTATATCATTAATTGTGTAAACAGCTCCTTTTTATTACGTATTTCATGCCCGTTATCAAGCATAAATTTAACTACATTTATTGGTTTTTGTACAAATTCATATATTTTACTATCAGGAAGATATGCTCCTTTTTTAAGCATTTCTCTCATCAATGATATATTATTATCTTGATATGCTCTGTCCATTTGCCTTTGATAAACGTCAGCGGCAATAGCCGTGCCAGGGTACATATGATATATTATGGCATATATAAAAAATATAGCGCATATATAAGAAAGCGTATTAGTAACTCTCATAGCATACCATCCAAACAATAAAATGTTGATAAAAAATTTATATAAATTTAATAATCAGCTATGGGACGCACTGTTCTTTTGCAATATTAATGCATTCTTCCTTTGAATCACATTCAAAGAATCCTCTTATCAATTTACATGAAACATGCCATTGGTCATACCCATCCAGTGTATAATTATTGCAGATTTTTATTGTGGATTTATATCGTCCCAAATTGCTGGACACCTGAACATTAGTGTCCGTATCTATCATTGAAGATGTCGGCATGGAAATTACCGCGAACAATTTTCCCTTTCGATATACGTTTGTCTGTGTATAGAGATAATGCGCCCTGTCATCGCCACAGGTCGATCCCTTTTGTTCATCTTCAAAGGAATATAATTCGGCGGCATATACACCGGGTTGGCCCACGTGCACGGCAAGCATGAACATTGCCGGAATGACCGACATAAACAACAACGTGAAAAAGGTCTTTTTCATCCAATGCCTCCACATTTTTACTGTTGTTTTGCCATGCGGATCAATCGGGAACCGGGCTGCCGCAGGCGGGAAAACTCGACAAGCCACATGAATCATTTAATTATCCAATTAAAAAGCAAATGGCAAGAATCTGATGGAGAAAATCTCATTATAGGCCGCGTTGACTACTTGGACAGCGGCGTGTATGAAAAAGCGTTCATAGCTTTCGCTGAAGCCAACAAGCGTTTCGAGACAGAGCATGAGCAGGAGTTTCGGGAGGCAGCCAAGCGTATTGGCGCGAACTGCAAAGGAGAAGGGCAGTGAACAAGCTTGTATTTTCCTCAGTCATGTGTCTTGCTTTTTTCACCTTTTGCTGCCCTGCCGCCCAAGCTGCGCCCGAGATTGATCTCTCGGCGTTCAACGGTCGTTGGGTGACGGATCTGCAGGCCACCGGGGTATTTCGGGAACAGCTTGGTCTTGGCGGCTTCTCCGACGACATGATTGTCCATCTCACGAAGGAACGCTGGTGGGAGGTAAATTTTGAATCCTCAACCATGACGGAAAACTGGAACGGGGGGATAATACGGGATATTCCCATTGAGCTTGAAATCCAATCCGGACAAATTCATATGTCCCGGAAAGACAAATTTTTCGGCAGCCAGATTTGTACCTGGAAAGCCAGAGACAGTGACACGGTTGAATTTGTCTGCCGGGGTGATACTTGGTGGGATCTTGTCCTGGTTCGCGACATACAGAAAAATTATAGCGGGATATGGGGGATATCCGATGTAGACGCTGTTATCCGCGAGTTTGCAAAGGACGCTGATGCAGACAGGCAGGAAGAAATGCGGGAGGTTTTGCACAATACCCGGCTGACGCTGGACTTCGGCAAAGAGAGACTGGACTGGAATCTGTCCGAGTTTGGGGGCGGATATTTTACAGTGACTGTCCGGGGGAGAAACGAACGGGTGCTTTTAGTCCCCAGTTTGCGCGCAAATGTCGAAACCTGGATTACCATCATCTTTGAAGACCAGGACAATATATCCTATACCACGGACTACGGCTTTTCCGCCCGCCTGACGCGCATTAAGGAATAACATATTGAAATTTAAGTACGAATCTGCTCTTCATCCCTGACGATCTGGATGGCTTTACTGCCCTTGTAGATTCCGGGCAAAGCCCAATACTTGCGCACATCGGCCACCGTGACCGGCATCATGTCTTCGACATCCGTATCCAGCATCAGGACGTCGCCGACCCGCAGTTTCAGCAGTTGGTTCCCGGTAATGGTGGTGTTGCCGAAGGTGATTTTCAGTTCCACCGGAGATTCCAGAATACGTTCCGTAAGGCGCGCGACCCAGGCGTGGTCGACCTCCAGCCTTTCGGTCTGGAAACTGGCCAGAAGCTTGGAGCGGATAGGTTCTATGGTCGCATAGGGCAGGCAGATTTGCAACTGGCCCATGGCTGTCTCCAGTTCCACACTGCTTTATGCCAAGTAAAAAATTTTTTCAGCTTCGACTGGAGAAAAGAATCTTTGGAAGTTCAGTTTAGAGCATTTTGTCATTGAAAATATCTATTCGGATAAAATGCTCTGGCGGTGCGAAGCATAGCGTAGCAACGCCCGCGAGATTGGCGTAGGCGGGCTTTGCCCGCCGTTAAGCGACAATCTCGCGGCGCGGTAGCCGTTAGCCGTTCTTTCCGGCTTACGGATAGCGACAGCGGATCGAAGCTTCGCGCTTTGTGTAACCAATTGCTGTCTTCATCCGTAAGCTGC
>JAISBT010000173.1 GCA_031266055.1 Deltaproteobacteria bacterium | reverse complement strand
GAGCGCATTTCAGATAACAAGGTCGGTGGCGGAGCATTATGAAACCTGGGATGAGCACAAGGTTGAAGCGCGTCAAAAAGTCTTGCGCATGTAGCCGGTTCCATTTGGAAAACGGATTTTTAGCCTGGAATTCCGCATTGCCGGCACCTTACGGCATCGCCAAAACCAATACTGACTGGCTGCTACAAAAAGTGCGAAAATTTCTGGACACTACCCGGGACAAAAAGACGCTTCGCCGCGTAAACCAGCTGCTGCTTGATATTGACCGCAACGGGCATAAAGGCATCGGCAAGCCTGAACCGCTCAAGCATGACAAGCATGGATATTGGAGTCGGAGGATTGACGGCGTAAACCGGCTGGTGTACCGGATTGTGGAGAATCGCGTAGAGATAGCTCAGTGCCGTACTCATTATGGTTAGGGCATTTTAACCTTGCAAGGGTTAAAATGCCCTGGCGGCGGGTACCGCTGTCCGTATATTTATTATATGCTTTTTAAGAGTCGGATACTATAGTATTTGCTTCCTATCCGCTCTATGTTCTTTTGTAGATCCGCGCGAAGGATAAGCGCTTCAGCAAGTTTCATACTGGATCTCCCGATACTACAGTTTTACACATCCATAAATCGCCATACTTGTTATTATATTATATTTATTGTTTACATGGCTATTTCAACATGATTTATACTTTGATGCAAGAAGGAATTGCCCTGAAATTTGCGTTTACGCCGGGCGGTATTCATTATCGTCACCGGCGTTGCGCGCGCCGTCCGGAGGGCTGCCTGTGCGACGAAGTGCCGGTCTGGCGTTGCGCCGGGCGCTCCCGCACTTGCTGCCGCACGGGGGTTTGTTCCCGCCGCGGGCGTTCTACATTGGTGTTCCGCCGCTGCTCCTGCCGCGGGCGTTCCGTATTCCGTCTCTGCTCCCGTTCCCGCTGAGGACGGGTCTGTTCCGGCCTGCGCTCAGGTCTTTGTTCGGATCTGCCCGTATTTTCGTGTTCCGGCCGGCTCCGGTCAGGACGCGCCTGTTCCGGCCTGCGTTCAGGTCTTGATTCGGGCCGGTTCCGGTCAGGGCGATCCTGTTCAGGCCTTTGTCCCGGACGGTTCCGATCAGGGCGATCCGGTTCCGGCCTTTGCGCGTGTTCTTTGCGCCACAGATCCCGCCGTTGTTCTTTTTCCCTTTCCAGACGTTCCCGTTCCGCCTGTTCCCAGGCCAGCCGTTCCCGCTCCAGCTTAAGGCGATCCGCGGCCAGCGCCTTGCGTTCACGTTCCATCCTGAGCGCGCGGTCTCTTTCATAGTTATGCAGAGAAAGAAGATATACCTCGTCATGATTCGGGTCATATTCCGGGTAGCCGTCCCCGTACTCCGAATAATACCGGTCGTCGTAAAACGGCAGCATGAAATCCAGCAGCAGGTCGCAGGCGGCAAGGTTGAAGCAGAGGGCAAGTACACCAGCTATTATGAATGTTTTTTGCATAATGGCTCACTCCTTAAAACTTCGCTTCGCTCCGTTTGAAGTGTGAAGATCGCTTCGCCGATTCGCGGAATGACGCCGCCTTTAGCTTCGCTCAAGATCGGCTGAGTAGTTTCCGGCTCACTCCGCCGTTTTATAATCGCTTCGCTCCATGTCTTGCTTCGGCGGGAATGAATCCCTTCTCGCGCCGGCGGTTTATGCGCCGCGCCGCCATTTGGCGGCGCAACGCGTCAGGGGCCGGTTCTTATGTAGGAGGCTTCGGCCTTGAGGGTTTGCCCCTCGACGGTGACCGTAAAAAGGCCGGAGCAACGGATAGCCTTGCCCTCGGCCGCACAGAGCCCCGCAAGTTCGATGTCGACGGAGTCTTTGCGCGTAACGGCGCTGAAAATGCCCTTAGAAGCGTCGTAAGTGCCTTTAAAGGTGGAACTCGCATCATCCTGGACGGTCAAAGCCTTGCCCTTCTGGGTGAAACGCAGGCTGAAAGTTTCGGTTTCCCCCAGTTCCTTAAAGTTCACTTCCGCTTTATACAGCCCGGAAATGTTCGCGGGTTTTCGCGTTGCCGGCGACGTTGCCGGGGGCGTTGCCGGCGTCCTTCCCGGAGTTGCGGCGCCGGTGGAGGGAGCGGGTTTTGCCTTGGTACGGGCTGCCAGTTCAGCGGCAATGATTTTTTCGGAGCCTTCGGCTATAAGCGGCTCCATTTTGTTGCGCCGCAAAAAATCTATTATTTCCGGGCAGTAAAGAGCGGCATTGATTACCGCTCCTTTATCGGAACGTATCCAGGAGTTTATACCGATCACCTGTCCGCTGTCGTTGATCAAGGGGCCGCCGCTGCTGCCCGGGGAGACCGAGGCGGTATGGATGAGGGAGGAACCGGATTTATCCTTGACGATGGCGCTGATCACCCCTTCAGTAAAGACAACGGGCGGGGGTGTCAGGTCGGTTCCGCCTTTTAAAATATCCATGTAGCCCTGATCCATTTCAATTACCACGCCGGGGTATCCCCAGGCGCTCACGCGATCCATGCGCCGCGCCTCGGCGTTGAAGGTAAGTATGGGGAAGGTGAGGCCGCCGGGCGGGGTAAACTGCAAAAGGGCAAAATCGCTGCCGTGCGGGGAAGAGGTAATATGTTCAATGGCCACAAGGCGCGCCTGGGTGGGCGGCATGGTGTCGTTTATCACCGCTATGATCCCGTCATTTTTGGCCTCTTCCACCACGTGAGCATTGGTCATGATGTACCCGTTACCGACTATGAATCCGCTGCCCGTGCTGACGACACCCTTTTTGCTCGCCGCGATGATCCATACGGTGCCGGATTCCATGCGGGAAGCCATGGCCCGCCGCCGTTCAAGTTCGCTCTCGCTGCGCTGCGCTGGAGGGGCGGGCGGGCTGGATTCTACCCGAGCCGGGGCGGCAGGCTGGGAGCCCGAGATTTTTTGCAGGTCGGCGCCGATTTTTTCTTTGTTTACCTCGACTGTGGCCTCAATACGCACCAGATTCGTTTCAACGCTGGATTTTGTAACGGTCACGCCATGGGTATAGGCGGAACTTTTCAAAAGAAAATCCCGGCGCACCTCTGTTCCATGCGCCTGCAAAAATTCCATGGAGGCTTTTTCCTGCAGGGTTTTACGCACAGCGGCAACGCGGGCGTTCACTTCCGCCGTGGCCATATCCTTGCCCACCGCCGTTACGAAAACATACTCATAAGCGTAAGCTGTCCGGGCCATTCCGGGGATCAGGAGCATCAGGACGCAACAGAGCGCCAACAGGGGTTTTTTATACAGCATAACATCTACCTTTTAATGACAAAGCTCGGAGCCGGCATTGAATTACATACGGCTGAGGGCGTCAGCCTCTTGTTCCAGTTCCCGCAACTGCTTTTTCAGTTCATCCAGCCTGGCCTGCCCGTCAGCTTCGCTGCCAACGGATTTTTCCAACTGCGCGACAGAATCGGACAAATTTTTCCGCAGGGTTTTCAGTTCATTGAGGCGGGCTTCCTGAGCGGCATTGCCGGCTCTGATGCTGCTCAATTTCGCGGATATGGAGTCAAGATCCGCAGCCAGGGCTGACGTTTGCTTGCGAAGCCCGGCAAGCTCCCGCGCTTTGTTCCCGCGTTCCTGCTCCAGTTTGGCGCTGGCCGCTTTTTCAGCTTCAGTTTCCTGTTTAAGTCCGGTCAGGGTGGTTTGCCGTTCTTCCTGGCGTTGCTCATATTTTGACGGGCTGTAACTGAACAGCCCGCCTTCCCTGGGGTTTTCGGAAAGGGCGCAGCCGACCGGCAGCAGGACAAGACCTGCGGCCAGGATGATTCGGGCTGTGGCAACTTGCGTCAGACGCATTTTTTTTCCTTTTGTTTAATTTTTGTCCATAAATTTTAGCGTCATGTCATGTCATGTCATGTCACGCCTTGCCTGTCGTCTCGGCGTGAGGATCGCTTCGCCGGAAAGCGTGGTTTCCGGCTCGCTCCACCGCAAGTAAAAATGCCGTGCGTCACACCGCTACCCGGACGGAAATGGAAGCCAGCCGGTTGTTGTAATCCCGCATTTGCTGAATTTGTTTTTCCAGAGTGGAAATTTCTCTGTTTATGGCCGTCAAATGCGCGGTGTTTCCATTATCGCGCGCATCTTTGGCGACTGCCCGGTGGTTTTTGAGTTCATTTTCAAGCGTGGCGATGTTGGATTTTATCTCTTCACTTTTTTTATTCAAAACTCCAGCCTCAGCCAGCAGGGCGTCGCGCGAGGCTTTTTTCGCTTTATAGTCGGCGGCCAGCTTGCTTGCCTGCTTGTCATAGTCGGCGATTTCCTTTTTAAGCTGGGCATTATAGCGGACGGATTCGGCATTTACCTGTTTGGCCTGGGCGATACAGGCGTCCAGCCATTCTTCCTGCGAGGCGTATTCAGCCTTTTTGTTCGCAATGTGGTCGCCCACCAGGTATCCGGCCAGACTGCCGCCCGCAGCCCCCAGGAGGCCTCCGATAAGCGCGCCCCGGCTGCCGCCCGCAAGCGCTCCGATACCCGCGCCCAACACCGCTCCGGTGCCCGCGCCGACCAGAGTCCCCTCGGTTTTTGTTCTGGTGCTGTCATTGGATATGTTAGCGCATCCGGAAAAGGCGCCTGAAATTAGCGCCAAAATGAGCAACAGGCTGAGTATCCGTATCGTTTTATGCATTTTTAACTCCTGTCCGGTTACCGGTGTTGTGAGGCTTCGTCCTCGCCGTATTTAATACATCAATTCAAGATTATATCAATATATCTGTTTGACCGGACCTTGGGTTAATTCAGTCAATGCTGAAAAAGTCGGGAAACGGCTTTTTCGGAAAGGCATGCCGGCTCCAGGCGCCGCTGCGCGGACGCCGCAAGTAAATTGCGGCTCGCCTTTCGCCGCGGCAAGGGTTTGCACGGCAAACCCTTGCAGAGCGGTTCGACATTTTCAATGTCAAACCGCTCTAAAATCAGAATCACGGCTGCGTTGGCGCGTAGTCCTTTCTCCAGGACGCGGCGTCAAAACGTTTTTCCCGGACATATTTTTCATAATGCGCCCGGGTGGTTTTAATCCAGGCAAGCTGCGCCTGAATGTCCTTTACCTGCTCCGCGGCTTCAGGTTTGGAGGAGAGCATGGCGCGTTCCATTTTGGCTTGTATGCTGCCGCTGTGCCAGTCAAAACCTTTCAGCACGGCTTCAGCGGGCAGTTTGGCCAGTTCCGCCATGATTTCACTGTAATTTTCCAGGCCGTTATCCACATTGTAGGCAAATTGCTCGGCCCGGCGGCGCAGGTTTTCCGTGGGAGCGTCTTTGGTCACTTCCAGGCCCTTCAAATTCGTCGCCAGATACATGCCCCGTTCGCCGGCAATCTTGGCCCAGACCTTGGCGCTGTCTTCATCGGCCTGTTTGCGCACCTGAGCCATGCTGCGCAGCGAGGATTCCGTCGCCGCCATGTCCTGCTTGAAATTTTCAGCGATCCCGGCCTGCTGCAAGCCTTCTTTGATTCTGCCGAGGCGCAGCAGGGCTTCCTGCGCGGGCACAGCTTCCTGCGCGCCCACCGGGGCGGTGGATACAGCGGCCGGGAGCGCGGCTCCGGCCCCTGCGCGGTATTCGTCCCAGGCTTCCTCAATGTCGGCTATGGCTTCGCGGCCGGTAAGCACAGGCGCGGAGAGCAGCAGGCGAAAACCCATGGTGGGTTTCACATTGGCCCGCATGCCCTTGTCTTTGGCGCCGAGATAATATGGTTCCTCGGCGCGCATGGCCGAACGCAGGTCGGCTTCAGCCACCAGGTAATGCCCTCCCCGCGCGGTAAAGCCGCCGCTCCGCCCCTGATAATACTCGATATAATAATGGTTTTGAGTCATTTCGCGCACATTGCCCAGCATGTCGTGCAGACCGAGGGGGTTGCCCAGAAGTTTGCCTGCTTCCTGGATTTTGTTGTGCGAGGACGAAGGGCCGGAAAACCACTCATACTTGGCGAGATCTTTTCCATAAGGCGTGTCCATGTCGAAAACCGTGGCGTCCACAGCGGAACCTCCACGGGCGGCGTATTCCCATTCCGCTTCCGTGGGCAGCCGGACAAAACCGGGGAAAGAGCCGGAAGCGGGAATTTTATCCAGAGCGTTGGCATAGAGCCAGGTATTCAGTTTGTCTGTGAACTGCGTGGCATCAAACCAGGAAATTCCCGTTACGGGAAAGTTGCCGGAAGCTTCGCCGCCGCCGGCATCTCCCATAACCGCTCTGTATTGGGCCTGAGTGACTTCGTATTTACCCAGGTAATAAATCCAGGCATTGTTGTCGGAGTCGGAGGCAAAAGCTCCGCCCACCACTACCGCCGTCGGCGGAGAGCGAAAATCGCCCGCCGGGTCGCCCATCAGGAATTTTTTACCGGCCAGCGGGCCGCCTTCGCCGCTGACGCTTATGGGGCGAAAGACGAAAGAGCTGCCGGCAGGCCCGGGCAGCGTCAGATCCCCCGGGTATGGATGCGGATCCTGCCAGGGTTTGTTTTCCGCGGCCCAAAGGCTGCCTTGGGCAAGCAGCCAGCTTATTACGGTTATGGCGGCGATAAACAAAAAATGTCCGAATTTCCGCTTTGAAAACTGTTCCGTCATGGCCGCTCCTTCATTCATCCCTGAGTGATTCCGCAGGGTCTATGATTGCCGCGCGCCGTGAGGCCGCCAGCCCGGCAAGTAGCGCGAGGCTTATGGCCAGGCCGAGAGCCGCAATCTGATGGAAGCCGGTGAGCAGGCAAAAGCTCTCCCCCGGTTCCAGACTGGCGCTGAAGAGAAAGTTGATGGCCGCGCTCAAGGCGTGAAAAATGGCCAGGCCCAGCGCGAATCCGCCCAAAGTCAGAATAAAACCGGAAACCAGGGGAAAGATAACCAAAGCGCCGCCGTGTACGCCCAAAAGACGAAGCACGGCAAGATCGCGCCGTTTGCGCTCCACATTGGCGTAAATGCTGGACAGCAGACAGGCGGTGCCGCCGGACAGAGAGGCCGCGGCAATAACCCAGAACAGCAGATTCAGGTATTTATTCAGTTGCAGAACTTCATCAATACGGTCGGCTCTCGTATTCACCCTGATTCCTTCTTCTTCCAGAGCCTGGGCCAGCGGCGCAACGCTTTCAAGGTTGGAAGCGTACATGCGGAAGCCGGAATATCCGCGCCTTCCGAGCAAAAGAGCCTTGGAGCCGCCGGATGGTTTTTCGTTTGTTGGCCCATAGAGCAGGGGCCGTTGTTCCAAAAGGTTGAGAGATCCCAGAAGCGCGAGCGGGAGCAGGGCTGTTTGCTCGGGCGTTCCGGGAGCGGGGCGTAAAAGCGCCTGGAAGGTCACGGCGCGCGTTTCGCCGGAAACGTCGCCGGCAAAGACGGCGCGTACTTCCGCCGTCAGGCCTTTGCCGGCATCGCCGGTAGCTGTTCCCGTAGGGGAAAGTTTTTCCGGCAGGGTTTCGGATACCAGGATTTCAAAAAGCGCGGGCGCGGCGGTCAGCGAGGCCCAGGCGGAGGAATCCGCTGCGGGGGGGAGTCCCGCTTCCACGGGGGCGTTGCCCGCGCTGTCGCTTATGGCGTACGCGGCTCCGGGTTTGAGGCTGATGGACGCGCACCCCCTTGCGGGGTCGCGGCTATTGCCGCTTGACGCGTCCGGCCCGGTAATGATGTCCAGGCGCAGTTGCGGGTAAGCCTCCGGCAGGATCAGGAGGTTTTTTCCGCGCAATTTGTCGCGCACCGCGGCAATATTTTGCGCGTCAGCCGGCGCTCCGGATGTTTTAAGCCTGTACCCCTCTCCGGCGGAAAAAAGGCCGGCAGCCGCAAGTTCTTCCCGGTCAAGCTTTTCCAGAAAGCTGAAGCCGGTATTTTGCACAAGCAGGGCTTCCCGCACCGGATCCAGGGCGGATTTGTCCGGATCAGGAAAAAACAGCAGCAGGGAAGGGAAAACCGGGTAGGCCAGAGGGTCGCTTCCCGGCCAGCCGAAGGCTGGAACAGCGCGCCCGTCTTTGAAATCCTCAATGGCTTCCAGTTGTTCCAGAAGGATATACGCCGCGGGCAGAGCGCCGGCCCGCGGGGGAAGCACGCCGGCAACGGTAAAATTATGCGCGGCTTTTACCCGCGCGTTTTCCCTGGTCACCTGCATGGTTATTGCGTCGCCGGTTTTAACTCCGGCCAGGGCGGCGGCCCGGTCGGTGAGTACGCATTCGTCTTTTCCCGGCACCGGAGCGTTAAAGCGCGTCAGTAGAATGTCTCCCGGCATGGTGGGTTGAATGTCCACCCGGCTCAAGGGAGCGCCGCTCCCCGCCGGAGCGATGTCCGCCTGGGCGGAAAGTTTGCGTGTGTGCGGAACCAGAAAAGCCGTCCGGGGGTTTTCCCGCCAGCGCGCAAACCAGTCCGCATTGAGCAGTTTGTCGGTAACCGGCAGCAACTCCAGGGTTGACGGATTATGCAGCAGGCGTGAGCGCAGGGTTTCCACCGTCCCGTATTTAAGACCGAAAAAGAGCAGCAGGGGGGAGGCAATGGCGGCAATGGCCATAATCATGCACAGACTCAGCCGCCATTCATGGGAGGCGTCTTGCAGGGCCAGCGCGGCGATCCGGGCGCCTTTCACGCTGCTTCCCCGGCATTCGGGCTGACGAGAGTGGAAACCACGGAGTTTCCGCCGGTTTTTTCCAGGCTGAAACCCGCCGTCAGGTCGGAAAAACGGCGCAGCAGCGGCGCGTCATGGCTGACTACGACCTGAGTGACTCCGGAAAGCTTCGCCATATCGCGAAATATCGCGAAAATATCCGCGGCGGTTTCCCTGTCCACCGCCGCTGTGGGTTCATCGGCGAGAACCAGCCCGGGCGAATGGATCAGCGCCCTGGCTATGGCCGCTCTTTGTCGCTGGCCGCCGGAAAGATGCTGCGGCTTTTTGTCCAGTTGATCGGTTATGCCCAGACGTTGGGTTAAAAAATCCATGCGCTCCAGCAGGGTTTTTTTTCTGAGGCCGAGGAGTTTGCCGGGCAGCAGAATATTGGCGCGTACGGACAAAAAGGACAAAAGTCCGCCTGATTGCAGCACATAGCCGATGTCCCGGCCGCGGATGGAAGCGAGGGTGTTGTCCGTGGCGGAAAACAGATTGCGCCGCCCGTTTCCGCCCAAAGCGCAGGTAAATTCCTCCGCCCTGCCGGGGCGCAGGATCAGCGCCAATATATCCAGCAGGGTGGATTTCCCGCAGCCGCTTTGTCCCACTATCCCCAGAGCCTGTCCGGGCCGCAGCGCAAGATCCGGCACCAGCAGCGTGAAGCGCGCGCCGTTTTTTTCCCGCTCAAGGGCAAGGTTGCGGATGCGCAGGCAATCCACAGGGTACGTTCTCCTTAGAGCATTTTGCGCTTGAGATTGTCGCTTAACGGCGGGCAAAGCCAGCCTACGCCAATCTCGCGGGCGTTGCTACGCTACGCTTCGCACCGCCAGAGCATTTTATCCGAATAGATATTTTCAATGACAAAATGCTCTAATCAGGGGAGCAGTTCCAGAGGCACCGGGGCGACATATTCCGCGGCGTCGTCCCCCTTGTTCAGGGCTACCCATACCTCCGGGTTGTCATGCAGGGAGGAGTAGGAGGTGACTTTGGCTTCAATGGCGTTCAAAAACCCGTCCTGCTCGTCAGGGCCCCAACTGGCCCAGAGGTCGTTGCTCATGTCCATAAGCCGGCTGTGATAAGGCAGCTCGGACAGAAAATCGGGAATGAGGCCGGATTTTTCCAGAGTAGGGGCGTTGGCCAGCAGGTCGGGGTTACGCGAAGCCACAGCCGATGCGGCCTGGAGCGAGTTAAAAAAGCTCTCGCCGCTTATCTGGTTGGAGCGTCCGGCCTGGAGCACCTCCCGGAGGAGAACGGCCAGACTGTCAAGCTGGCGTTTGTTCAGCAGCAGGCGCACTTCCAGCGATTGTCTGGCCGCATCCGTCAGATCCTTGTCACAGACCCAGGCTTCCACGTCGCGCGGGGGAACAGCGCCGGACTGGCTTCCAATCCATTGCACGGCGGCGGCCTTCAGCATATTATGAATGTCCTCCGGGCCGGGGGCGGATTTATTTTCCGCAGCCGGGGCTCCCTCCCGGCTTTCGGCCAGGGCTCCGCTTCCGGCTCCGGCAAAAGCCACCACCCCGGCGGTAATTTCCCCGGCAGCCTTTTCAAAAACGGACGGATCAGCGGAATTGATTTTCCAGTACATGGGCGCGCCGGTGCCCTGGTTCAGGGAGAGCGCGGCGAGTTGTCTTTCCGCTATTTTGTTGTATCTTGCCGTTTTTGAAGGTTGCAGGTGCAGCGCCAGAAGGTAGATTTTGCTTTCGGTGGCCAGAACGCGCAAGGTGTTTTCATCTTGCCCGGAGGAGTTCCATTTATGCCCGGCTTCATGCGCGGGAGCATCGGCCACCACAGCCACTATGCGTATGGCGCCGGGCCTCCAGGCTGTTTTTTGGATGGCGTCGGAAATTCCGGCGAACATGTCTTCAGCCACGTCCACGGAATCTGTTTTGGTTTCCTGAACGTTATTCATGGTAGAGAGAAATTCCTCCACCGGCTGGAGTTCAGGCGTAAAATTTCTGGTCTGATACTCAATATCCGCAATGCTCGCGGAGTCGCGGTAAGCCCACACGCCAAAGGCGATTTTGCCGGAAAATTCCGGGTTGCCGGCAATATTTTTGGAAACCGCGCGCATGACTTCCGTAGCCTTGGCTATGAACGGCCCCATGCTGCGGGTGGTGTCGATGACCCAGACAAAATCTATTTTGAGATCCCGCATGCTTCCGGCGTTATCGGCGCTGCTTGCGGAGGCGGATTTGGCAAAGTCGGCGTTGGAGCGCAGGTCGCTGCTTTCCCTGGCTTTTTCGCCGTTTCCGCTCACGGCGGCTATGCGCAGAATCCTCCCTTCACGCCCGTCAATATCCACGGATTTATGCGCGAGAATGGGCAGGAGATAAAATTGCCTGGCTATATCCACCGCCATTTTCGGTTCCACGGAAATAACCGGAAAGGCCGGCGGCAGGGTAGTTCCCCCGGCGGCGGCGGCGTCAATGGCCTGGTAAAATTTTTCCGCGGAAGTTTTGCGCGCGCCGGCTTCTTCCCGCGCCAGATTGTCCAGAGAGCTTTCTTCCTCAAACATCAATACAGGCTTACGGCCTTCCGGGTGGGTGTAGGCAAGGCACATGGTCTGCCGCCATTCAAAAATATCCTCGCCTTTAAGCCAGCCGGCAATTTTTCCTTTATCGTCCGCGCCGACCTCATACCAGCCCGTACCGCTCTCCAGAGCTTCACCCTCCGGGCGCGTGTACACAAAGTAGGACTGGAAGGCGGGCAGATTGCTCTCCAGAACAACGGCTCCGGTAGTATCTTTGTACAAGGCGGACATGGGCCGGGTAAGCACCCGCAGGGGCAGGGCCGAATGTTCGCCAATGCTTACGGGAATCCGGCCGTCCTCGCCCAGAGCGGCAACGGGCCAGAGCAAAAAAATTATGCCGAACAGCAGTTTTTTCATATAAATTTCCTTTATGATTTCAGACGGCTTCTCTGCGGCAGATTTACATATTCCGCCCGACTATTTAATATTTTACCGGAAAAAATACAACAATATATTGAATATTGATTGTTTTGCGCGCCTGGTACCATGTATCGCTTATGGCATTTTACGCTTGAGATTGTCGCTTAACGGCGAAGCATCGCTGCTGTATTCATCCGTAAGCTGCTGCGCAGCAACGGCTGAAGCAAGTTCGCCTCTTTAAGTGTAACAGCGTACTGGGTTTTTTTCTCCGGCGCCTTGTCTTGTAGGCTTGAATCTGGTAGGGTCAGAGCCAATAAATCCCCGTTTTATCCCCACGTTTTATTCAGGAGAGTGGCATGTCCGATTTTTTTGCTTCAATTTCCGCCAAAGTGTCCGCCTTTTTACCCGGGCCTCTTAAAAACATCAAAGTTTTGGGCGCTGTCGCCGCGTTAACGCTGGCGGTTGCCGCCGGGGCGGCCTTTCTGGTCTGGCGTGGCGAAAAAGAAGTTGTAATAAAGGACAGCGACCCTGCCGCCGTTTTGTTGCGTGACGACAGCGTGGAGCAGCCCGCGCCGGGAAGCGGAGGCGCCGCCATGTCCGAGCGGGGCGAGGCGAAACAGCTCGAACCCAGGCTTTTTGTAAAAATGGATTACAGCGGGCCTGTTTTCGCCAGAGACGGAGAAATGTACACCAGTTTTATCGTAAAGCTGAATATTGATGAACAAGCCTGTAAAAATTATTACGGCGCTGCGGAAGGGTTGCTGCAATGCCGTAACAATTGGGATTTTTTACATCCGGATGACAAGGGTTTTTCCGTTTCTCCGGCGCTTGGCGCCAATTGGGAAACGCGCAGAAGCACCTATGCGTACGAAGCCTCGTTGACCGTAAAAATGGAGGAATTTCCGAGCAGTACGAAAATTTCCGTGTATGCGCCGGCTGAACTGGGTGACCGGGTGGTGCTTGAGAATAAAGTCTACAGTTTTGAATCGCGCGCTTATAAACTGGATATCCTGGACTGGCAGTTTCTGGTGGATCCGCAAAACCCGCGTAATATATTATTTTCCGGCACGATCAGCGCCGCGCCGTATGCCATTGACCCGGCCGGCCTGGAAAGGCGCCTGCAGATAGATTCCGGAGGCAGCGTCAAGACCGGCGCTCCTGAAATTACCTATAACCCCGCCAAAACCGAGGCTTATGTCACTGTTCCCGTTCTGGATCTCCCGGAAGTCTCCGCTCCGGTTCAGCTTAAAATTCTGGCCGGGGTCAGCAGGCTTAAAGGCAGCGGAGTCACCCGGTACGATGTTGCCAAGGGAGCCACCGCTGCCGGAAAAGATATTTTTGTGAGCCTTGCGGACGTTGATAACACGGTTGTCACGGATGACGAACTGGATAAAAAGCAGGTTTTATTTTTGTCCTTTACGCGTAAGGTCAAGACGGACGAGGCGCAAAAGGCCGTCAGGGCTGTTCTGCTGCCTTACTCCCGCTCCGGTGAAGATCTGCGCGATAAACGCCGCACGAATTGGAGCGCTGTCCCGGTGGAGCAGATTACCGCGGAAGATCTTAACCGCGGCACGCCGGTCGCGCTTGAAGCCATGCCGGTGCCGGAAGAGTACAGCGCGGCGTTTCCCTTCAGCTATGGCGCGGATGGAGGGCGTTTTTTACATGTGACCGGCAGCGGCGTCGTGCCCAGCGAAACGGATTATAATCTGGCGGAGTTTGCTTTCGTAAGCCGCGTGCCGACCATTGACCCGGAACTGCGCATCATGCAGGAAGGGTCTATTTTGAGCATGGCCGGCGCTAAAAAACTCGCGGTTATTTCGCGCGGGGTGGACGAAATAGAGGTCAAGGCCTATCGCGTGCGCCCGGAATTTTTAAACTTTCTGGTCACCAGAGCCCAGTCGGACGGCGATTTTTCCGCTTTGAACCTTGCGCAGGAAGCAGGCTATTATGGAGAGCTGTCCCTGCCCGAAGTGAGCGAAGTGTCCAGCCTGTTTTACAAAACCGGGACATCCAGCGCCTACCGGGCCGACTACAGTTCCGTGGATTTATCCCGGTTCATTAAAGACGGAGGCAAGGGCATCTTTTTTCTGGAACTTGCCGGGTACAAAAACACGCGGCGGCAAGTGACGGACAGGCGTTTTCTGCTGCTTACGGATCTTGGCCTTACGATCAAAAAAAGCTCCGCGGGCAGCCGCGAGGTGTTTGTCAGTTCCTTTGCCAAGGGCGGGCCGGTAAGCAGCGCCACCGTCCAGGTGCTGGGGCGCAACGGGTTGCCGCTGTTCTCCAAACACACGAACAGCAACGGGCAGGTGTCGCTTCCCGAGCTTTCCGGTTTTTACCGTGAAAAAGAACCGGTGGCGGTTACGGTGGAAAAAGCCGGAGATTTTGCCTATTTGCCGCTGAGCGGGTACAACCGCGTGGTTTCTTTGTCGGATTTTCCGGAAACCGCCGGACGGAATGTGGATGAGCACGGCGTAAGTATTTTTGCTTTCAGCGAGCGCGGCATTTACCGGCCTGGGGAAAATTTGCGTTTCGGCCTGGTGGCCAAACCCGGCAATTGGATCGCTGAAATTGCCGGGCTTCCCCTCAAAGCCACAGTGTACGACCCGCGAAGCAACAAGATTTTCGAACGCAAGATCGTGCTTGACGCCGAAGGTATGTTTGATCTGGATATACCTATGGAAGACAGCTATCCGACCGGCAGATACAATCTGGATATCCGCCTTTCGGACAATCTGGCCGGTTCGACCAGCGTGCAGGTGGAGGAATTTCAGCCGGACAACCTGAAAGTGCAGGTTTCTTTTAAAGATGTTCCGGCAGCCGGGGTGCAGGGCTGGATCACGCCCGAGAACCTGGAAGGTCTGGTACGGGTGGAAAATCTTTACGGTACGCCGGCGGTGGGCAGCCGTGTGGAGGCGTACATGACTCTGCTGCCCACCCGGCTTTCTTTTGCCAAATACCGTAACTATACTTTTTATGATCCGGGCGAATCCGGCGGCAGGTATAATAACACCTTAAGCACGCAGGAGACGGATGATAACGGCGAAGCCGGTTTTGCGCTTTCCTCCGGGATGTTTGACGGAGGAACTTACTGGCTTACATTTGGAGCGGAAGCTTTTGAAAGCGGCGGCGGGCGCAGCGTCAGCGGATCCGCCCGGGTGCTGGTTTCCCCGCATGAAAAGCTGGTCGGCTGGATCTCCGAGGCCAAGCTTGATTTTTTGGCTTCCAACTCTGAAGCCAAGGTTTCCTTTATCGCCGTTGACCATAACCTTGACCCGGCTTCTCTGGAAGGTCTCAGGCTGAAGGTCAGCGAAGTCACTTATGTGGCCTCGCTGGTCAAGGACGGTTCCGGCAAATACCGCTATGACCGGGTGCGCAATCTGAGTAAAGTGCTGGAGCGGGAGGTTGCGGTGGATGCCCGGCAAGGCCTGGAAGTGGCCCTGCCCACCGGAAAGACCGGTGAATTTGCGCTCAGCCTGGTGGACGGGCAGGGAATTGAGCGCTGCAACCTCGGCTATGTCGTGGCCGGCGGGAGCCAGCGCCGTTTCGGCCTGGAGCGCGACGCCACCTTGCGTATTCATCTGGATAAAAATGAATACCAGGCCGGTGAGGAAATGAGTATTTTCATCAGCGCGCCTTATGCCGGCAGCGGGCTTATCACCATAGAAAGCGACAAAGTCAACGCCAGCAAATGGTTCAAGGCCGATACCAGCGATTCCGTGCAAACCATAACCGTACCGGGAGACTTTGAAGGCCGGGCTTTTGTGAGCGTGGCTCTGGTACGCGCGCTGGATTCCGACGCCGTGCACAGTACGCCCTATACTTATGCGCTGACGCCTTTTATGGCCAATATCGCCAAGCGCAATATGCAGTTGAAGCTGGAAACGCCGGATAGGGTCAAACCTGGCGATACCTTGAACATAAAGCTCAGCGCGGAGAAACCGGGCAAAGCCATAGTCTGGGCGGTCAGCGAAGGCATTTTACAGTTGACCAGTTATAAGACGCCGTCTTCTTTGGATTATTTTCTCAAGCAAAATCCGCTGATGGTTTCCACCATGCAGAATCTGGATCTGATCATGCCGGAATTTTACCTGATGAACCGTTCAGCCTTCGGCGGTGATTTTGAGGCGGCATCGGCCGCGGGTCCTTTGGGCAACCCGTTCAAGCGCAAGGCTGAACCTTCGGTGGTTTACTGGTCGGGTCTGGTGGATGTGGGCAGCGCGGCGACCAGCCTGGAATGGGAAGTTCCCGCCTACTTTAACGGCGCGCTGCGGATAATGGCCATATCGGCTTCAGCCGCGGCCGTGGGCGAGAGCAGAAGCCAGACCCTTGTGCGCGGCCCCTTGATCATCACTCCGGATTTGCCGGTGGCGGTGGCTCCGGGCGACGAATTTGAAGTGACCGCGGCCATTGCCAATAATATCGAAAATAGCGGGGCCGGCCTCAAGATTGACGTCAAGGTCGAGCTGGATGAGCGGTTGAGCTTTGTGCGCCAGGCGCCGGAAAGCATCCTTGTGGATGAAGGGCGCGAGGGCAAGGCTGTGTTCAGGCTCAAAGCCAACGACGCGCTGGGAGCTTCCAGCGTAAAGCTCACGGCCGGAGCGCATATCAACGGCAGCGACGTGGTGGTTCAACGCCCGGTATCTTTGTCCGTGCGCCCGGCCTCGCCGCGCATCAGCAGCTTCAAGGCGGGCTTTGTCAAGGGCGACGAGCAGGTGGTGCCGACCGGACGTGCTTTGTACGCCGAATTTGCCGACGTGCGGGCCAGCGTCTCCGGTCTGCCCCTGCCCCTGGTGGATGCGCTGTCCGATTTTCTGATTGCCTACCCGCACGGCTGCACCGAGCAGGTTTTGAGCAGGGCTTTCCCTTATGCCGTCTTGCATGAATCACCGGATTTATTGCCGCTGCCCAGAGGCGAAACCCCGGCTATGGCGCGGCAGAAGGCGGTGGCGGCTGTAAACAAGGGCATTTTAACCTTGCGGGAGCGCCAGATTGCGCCGGGGCGGTTTTCGCTTTGGCCTATGGAGCGTTACGCGTATCCCTTCCTCACCGTGTACGGTTTCGATTTTCTTTTAAGCGCGGCCGAGGCCGGTTTTGAAGTGCCTAATGATCTTTTGGACAGCACGCGCCGGGAAGTCGCGGCCATCTTGCAGAACTTGCCGGACAACCGTAATTCCGCGCAAACGGTATGCTACGCCGCCTGGGTGTATATTCGCTCCGGGCAGCGGTTTACCGGCCTGCCGCAACTGGTGAAACACCTGGACGCGGCGGTAAAGGGCTGGCGGCAGAGTACCTGCGGCGCGTTCATCGCGGCCGGTTATAAAATGCTCAAGCAAGACGCCGCGGCTGAGGCGCTGATTAAAGAAGTGCGGATGGTTCCGGTAAAACCGGACAAGGACGCCTGGACGTATGACGGGTGGTTCTTCAGCCGCCTCTGGGATAACGGGCTGCAACTCAACATTATCGCCCGGCATTTCCCTGAACTCCTGAACAGCGCGCAAGCCCGGAATCTGCTGGTCACGGTGGTGAATGACGTCATGGCCGGCGGCTATACCACCGTTTCATCCACCCAGGCGATACGCGGCCTTATCGGCTACGCCCTGAGCAATATGGCCGGCAGGCCCGGACTTAAACTCGGCGCGCGGGATGCGCGGCACGCGGTTTTGCCTGTCGAGGCGTCCGGAGAGAGCGTAAAACGCCTGGAGACCGGGGCGGAAGCAGCGGAGTTTGTGTTTGGCGGGGGCTCAGATTTGTACTGGCAGATTTCCGCCAATGGTTTTGATAAAACTCCTCCGGCGGCCAGGGCCAAAAAGATAAACATACAGGCCAGCTACATTCCGGCCGGGGGCAAAGCCCTGGATGATCTGGCCCAGGGCGACGAGGTTTATGTGCTGCTCACGGCCAGCGCCACAGAGGATATGGATAACGTGGCTATAACCTCGCTGCTTCCCGGCGGTTTTGAAATGGTCATCAGCAAGGGTGGAGCCGTTGTGGGCGGCGGAGCAGGTTCGCGCTCCGGTGCGGACGAAGAGGATGAATATGACGAAGGCGACTATGACGAAGAATATGATGACGATGATGGCGGCGATGACTACTGGGATGCCGGAGAAACCAGGGCTTATCCCAATGAAGCCTTCCGCCGGGACGTGAACGATATGCTGAACGAGGCCGGGATGCAGGGCACGGCTCTGAATCTGGTGCATGTGGAACGGCGCGAAGACCGCATGGTGGTCTTTACTTCGCTGGACGAGCGGAGCCGTGTGTTCATCTACCGGATCAAAGCCATCAACAAAGGCAGCTATACCTTGCCCACCGTGTACGCCGAGGCCATGTACGACCCGGATGCCAGGGCCAATACCAACCCGGGCAAGTTGGAAGTAAAATAAAACCGGTAGAGCATGGCGCAAGCGTTTCCGGATTTTATCTGTCGGTTGCGGCGAAAGCCTTAAGTTTCGCCTTGCCTCCCGAAGTGTTTAACATTTCGGGAGGCATCCTGTTTGCTCCACGCAATTTGGTACGCATCGCCTCAAAAAATGGCGAGTGAGGAGGATTTTGAACGGCTGTGAAACTTACCGGCCTCTCTCCGGAAGAAGTGAAGCACCTTGCTTCTGACCTCCAGAAGTAAAACAGTATCAGTATTCAACGCCAACCGTGCCATGCCACACTTGAAATTTTTCTTCGCTATGTTTGAAGCGTGTACAGATTTCCGCATGGAAATCTGTACACCAGCCGTCCGGCTGATGTCGCAGCTTCGCGGCGAGAGTCAACCGAAAACCACGTTTTTCGGTTGACGATCCTCCGCAGGGAAAAGTTTACTTTTCAATGCGGATATCAGTAGATCGCCTTTATATTTCCCAGTTGTTGCCCGCAAAGCTGATTCCTCTGTAAGTGGTGAATTCCAGCCAGCGGCTTAAAAACCCTTCTTCCCCGTCAGGCATGGAGGCGGCATAATCGGCCTGACAGTTCTGCCAGTCAGCCTGCGACGTTACCTTAAAGGCAAAACCGCGTCCGTTGACCACCGGCAGCCCCGCATGGACATAATCAGCCAGCGGCAGAATAGCCGTTATTTTTCCGGCGCGGATTTTGACCGCGGCTTTGTCCCGGTTGATTACAACATCAAAAAATTCCGGGTAAGCATAGCTTTCGCCCTTGAGGGGCAAAGCATCGCCCAGGGTAAAATTTTTTGACGCCTTTTTATATTTGCTGATGTTCAAATTTGCAGCGTTATAACTGTATTCTTCAAACAGCTCGCAACGCGCCCGGATGTTTTTGTATACGAAACCGGTAAATTCGGCCTGTGTTTCTTCAAACGCGGTAATAATGCCGCCGCCCGCGACATCATAGCCGTCCACCAGAACAAAGCGCCCGGTCGCCTTGCAGACGGAAAAACGATCAAGAGCCAGAGGAACGCGGGTTTTGACCATTACTTCCGCCGCGTCGTTCAGCCGGACTTCCCCGCCGTTCTGTGCCGCCGTCAGGGAAGAGGCATCCACAACGCTTATTAATTCGGCTATTTCCGCTTCCGTTTCCTGGGTGGCCAGCTTCAGCTTATATTTGCTCCCTTTGCGCAAGGCGTTTTTGCCGAGCCAGAAAAGACTGGCCCTGAAAGAGCCGGTAACGGCCGGAGCTGCTTCCGCCCGGCTGATGACCTCTCCCCGCTGGTTGAAGAATTCATCCGTGAGCATAATTCCGATGGATTCCCCGGCGTTGGCCCGTTGTTTGTTCATGCTCTCCGGCCAGCCAGCCAGCGCGGCTATTCTGGTTCTTTTGCCGCCCGGCAAAATTAAAATTTCGTCTCCGGCCTGAAGGGAACCGCTTTCCACCCGGCCTGCCAGAATACGGCGGTCGTCAAATTTGTAAACATCCTGTATCGGGAGACGTAAGGGCGCGGCATCCAGAGGCGTGGATCCGGCAAAGCCGTCCATGGCCTGAATCAGGGTAGCGCCCCTGTACCAGGGCAAAAGTCCGGAGCTTTTCAGCACATTTTCCCCCGGCAAGGCGGCAAGGGGGATATAATCCCGGATACTGAGCCCGATGGAGGCCGCAAAACCGTCCATTTCCCCCTGTATCGCGGTGAAAACCTCTTGCGAGTAAGCCGCCAGATCCATTTTGCTTACCAGGACGCAGACCTGGGAAATGCCCAACAGGGAAAGCATATAAGCGTGTCTTCTGGATTGTTCCTCAACCCCGCGCGAGGCGTCGACAACCAGAAAAGCCGCTTCCGCGCCAGCCGCGCCGGAAATCATGTTTTTTAAAAATTCCTTGTGTCCGGGAGCGTCGATAAGCACATAATCCCGGAATGCGGTGTGGAATTGCAGTTCGGTCATGTCAATGGTTATGCCCTGCTTTTGCTCTTCTTCAAAGGCGTCCAGCAGATAGGCAAATTCAAAAGGTTTGCCGCTTTCTTTGGCAATGCGTTTGACCCTGTCCACCGCGCCTTTGGGCAGCGCGTCCGTGTCGTGCAGCAGGCGTCCCACAATGGTGGATTTACCGTGATCCACATGCCCGGCAACCACCAGTTTCAATACTTCTTTTTGTCCGCTCATATTTACATAGTCCATGCTGAAAAAGTATATAATATATTTATATCATTAACTATAAATGCTAAATCCCTGTGTTTTTTCAGCCAGAAATATACTAGTACGCTGTAACACTTAAAAGTTCGTATAGAACAGCGTACTGACGCCGGGCGAACAAGCCCGGCGCGCCGCCTTAAGGCGGCGGAGCAAAGCAAAAACCACGTTTTTTGCTTTGC
>JAISBT010000148.1 GCA_031266055.1 Deltaproteobacteria bacterium | reverse complement strand
CGAGTAGTTTATTTCAACCTTGATATTGTCCTTCACACCTCCGGCGTTTGTGTAGTGGTATATGGATGAATCCAGGGCATGGTACTGTTTTGACCTGTCTGTGCTGAAAGCATACCCGTTCATCGCCATGAATTTACCCAGCGTATCACGGAGTATTTCACGCACGGCTTTTGTCTCCTCACGCGGCAGATTCTCCGTAAAGTCGAGGTCAATGTCCACGGACAGGCGAGGCATGGAAAACACGGTCAAATTGATGGCTGTTCCGCCTTTGAGCGCCAGATATTTCGACAGCGCGGGATCGCGCTCAAAAAAGGCCAACAGCCCTACAAGCCGACTCACCTTTTCAAAGGTATCACGGATAAATCCGTACTCAGCGGCCAGTCTGCCCATTTCTTTGCGGCTGTAATCATTCATCCTGAAAGGCTCCTTTGCGTGTCACAGCAAGCAAGTCAACAGGGGTATATAAGGCCCAATTTTTGTTTTGCGCATGCGGCTCTCGCTGCAAGTTTCCATAGAGATAACGTTTGCTCTTCGTAATTTTGCTTCGGCAGGCGTCGAAAAAAGAATCCGTCAGTTTTAATGCTTCTTGGTAATGCTCAAGTATGTACCCGGTTTTCTGGTATAAAAAAACTGTGCCATATGCATTGAGATAGTCAATCAGCTTACGGCCGTCCAAATAGGGTATCATGCCGATACAAAGCAAAAGCTCCTCCAAACCGCCAACTTTTTCAAAATTGTTGATGCCGTCAATGACCGTGCGCTCCAGATCGGTGACGCGGACGCCGTTTTCAGCGTCCAGCCCGATATCCAAAAATGTCGGCACATGGCGGTATGTCAGCCCGTAATGTTCGAAGGTGCGGAAGCGCGATTTTGAGGCGGCATAGACCTCATAATAAACTTGGTTGGCGAGACCGTGGTACTCAAAGGCGGAATGGTAGGCCACATAAGCGCCGGGAGCCGCATGAGAGGCGATGACGTAGCGGTTCGCAACCGGCTGCTTGGTTTCAAAGCTTATGGTCACAAACAGGTCGCGCCGGACGCTTTCAATCAGCCTTTTCTTTTTATATGCTTCAATGACAGAATGGGACGTAGCCCGATTGCCGGTCATGGCTTCAACATCGTCCCGCGTGAAGCAGGCGAGATCAATCAGGCGTGGGTAGTATTTCATTGACCAAGCCTTTTGTTTCTATAAAATCGCAAAGGGGTTTGTTTTTAGCCTTTTCGCGGCAAGGTTAATTTTTATAATTTTGTTGCATACAGTGTAAAATAAAAGCCTGATTGCGTCAAATTCAAAATGTACGCATTGAAGCAACGGACGCTTTAATAGCTTCTCTTGGAGCGGTGGATGCCGAACGGTTTATCAGCATGGTGAACACGATAACTTTGGTTATACTGAAGCTCCCCCTGTCACAACGTCTGAAACAAGTTCCGCCTGCGGGCGGATCCATGCATGCCCGCAGACCTTCAGTTTACGGAGGATCATACTGCATGTGCAGCTTTTGCAGCACATAGCTTTTGCCCAATTGCAGATGATCTCTCAGCCCCCCGGCCGCAATCTCAAAGCTTCCGCTGTCGATACTCTCGTACAGAATGACATGCTGGTGGACGAGGTCTTCCCCCGTGGTATACCGTTCTGTGAGCACAAACAGGGTTTGCGTCTTGGCGGACAGAAATTTCCAGGTGTCGTAAAGAGCCGTGTTGTCCGTGCACTCGCATATGGTTCCGTGAAATTCGTAGTCCACCATATTAAGCGTCATGGAATCACGCCCGCTATTGGCTTTCATTATGCTCACAATGCTCCGGAGGCGCAGCAGGGCCTGACGGATTTTGTCCTTTTCCTGCATAAGCAGCTTTAAGGCATGCACCTCCAGCAATTCGCGGGTCATGAACAGATCCACGATATCCTTCCGGCTGAAGGAGCTTACAAGAGCGCCTTTATACGGGATAACCGTCACAAGCCCCGCCTGCTCCAGATTGCTCAAAGCTTCACGGATGGGGAGCCTGCTGATGCCCATGGCCTGCGAGAGTTCCTGCTCAATCAGTCTTGTCCCGGGAGGAAACTTGCCGAAAATAATGGCGTTCCTGATCTGGGTCAAAGCTTTTACTTTCAGGGTAACCCTTTTTTCCCTTTTTAAATGCTGTGCTGCGGAATTGATTATTTTCATTTAAAGGACGACCCGTTTTTTAGAGCAGTTTAACCTTGAAAAGGTTGAAATGCTCTAAATTTTTTGTAATATCCCGGTTTTCCAGAATTATATTCATGTATCATGCGCAGCATTGCCTTGTAAACATCCTTGCCGGAACAATGGCGGCGCGCCGGGTTGCGGCAATGCACCCGGAAATTAAATTTTTTTTACTGATATCCGCGTTGAAAAGTAAACTTTTCCCTGCGGAGGATCGTCCGCCGAAAACGTGGTTTTCGGTGGACTCTCGCCGCTTCGCGGCGGCATCAGCCTGACGGCTGATGTTCAGATTTCCATGCGAAAATCTGTAATAATATCAAGGATATTATCTTTATTATTTATAAACAATTTCGTTAAAAAAATAACTTGACCAATATATTGTATACAATATACGAAATGAAAAAAAGAAAAAAAACAGCCTGAGTATCCGGAAGGCGGATACGCGGCGCAAACCGCGCTTCATCCACAATATGTTTCATACAACAAGGAGGAAACCATGAAACCCATGCGCATGCACCATGTAGGAATTGTAATGCCCACGGAGGAAGACGCCAGAGACATCATGAAGATGTTCGGGTTGGAAGAGGATCATGTCGGATATGTGGACTGTTATCAGACAGACGTGATTTTCACCAAAGCCGGCGCCCATGAAAGCCCCATAGAGTTCATTATTCCCAAAGGAACCAGTGTCCTCAAAGATTTTAACGGCGGCAAAGGGGGCATAGCCCACATTTGTTTTGAGGTGGATGATGCCGAAGGCGTCAGCCGCGAATTGGAAAGCAAGGGTTGCAAGATGCTGGAGTCACCCTGCCGGCAGGCCGGCATCGCGCGCAGGGACGGTTCGGACGCCCACGAACTGAAAATTAACTTTCTGCGCCCCAAATACGCGCACGGTCTGCTCTTCGAGTTTGTGCAGCGGGTGAAAGAGGCTGTCTGACGCCAATTTGATACCAATTTGCTCCCCATCGGCCGCAAATTGCTATGACGCCGGGCTGCCGCCGGGACACGGGGTTCGCGTTCTCTTCCCCGGATTCTGGCTCTGAGTAATTGTATACAATATACATTATCAAACCATAACCCAAGGAGGCTTCAAAATGGTGAAGACACTCAGCCCTCAGGAGGCTGTCGCTCTTATCAAGGATGGCGACACTCTGGTTACGGAAGGCTTCAACCTCACGATCCACCCGGAGGTGCTGTCCAAGGCTCTTGCCGAGCGCTTCGAAAAAACCGGTTCACCCAGGAACATCACCCTGATGTATTGCGGCGGAGAGGGAGAGCTCATAGGCGAGGCCAACTATTGCGTTAACCGGTACGCCAAGGAAGGGCTTCTGAAACGCGTAATCGGCGGGCATTTGGCCCTGGCTCCGACTCTCGGCAAACTGGTTTCGGAAAACAAGGTCGAAGCCTACAACATTCCGCAGGGCACCATCTCCCATATGTACAGGGACTCCGCCGCCAACAAGGTAGGCACGATCACCACGGTCGGCCTGGGCACCTGCGCCGACCCCCGCCGGGAAGGGTGCCGTCTGAACGAGGCGGCCAAAGACCCCGTCAACGAAGTCGTCACTCTCGGCGGCAAGGAAGTGCTTTTCTACCCCACCGTCAACTTCGATATCTGCCTGCTGCGCGGCACCTATGCTGACGAAAAGGGCAATATCTCCATGGAAAAGGAATGCCTGTACGGCGACAACCTTTCCATAGCGCAGGCCGTCAACCGCAACGGGGGCACGGTTATCGTGCAGGTTTCAAAAGTAGTCAAAGCCGGCAGTCTCAACCCGAAAAATGTCATTATTCCGGGAATCCTCGTGGATTATGTAGTCGTTGTTTCCGAAGCGGAGAACATGTGGGAAATTCCGCGCGACGACGTGGATGTTTACAGCGGCAAGCTGCGCGTTCCCGTTGAAGTGGGCGGCGGCGCGCTCGCGCCTCTGGACGAGCGTAAAGTTATCGGACGCCGCTGCGCCCTTGAACTTACGCGCGGCGCCGCGGTCAACCTGGGCACCGGCATGCCCGAGCAGGTAGCTCTCGTAGCCGGGGAAGAAGGCTTTTTCGATCAGATTTCCCTCACCATCGAGGCCGGAGCCGTGGGCGGCCTGCCGCAAGGGCGTCCGCTCTTCGGCTGCTCCACCAATGTGGAATGCGTCATGACGCAGGCCGAACAGTTCGACTTCTATGACGGCGGCGGTCTGGATCTGGCCTTTCTGGGCCTTGCCGAGTGCGACCCCACAGGCAGCATCAACGTCAGCAAGATGGGCAAAAAAATCCCCGGTACCGGCGGATTCATCAACATTGCCCAGAATTCCCGCAAACTTTTCTTCTGCGGAACCTTTACGGCCAAGGGCCTGAAGATTTCCCTGAAAAACGGCAAATTAAGCATTGATCAGGAAGGTTCGCTCAAGAAGTTCATCAACAAGATCGAGCAAGTCACCTTCAACGGCAAAATGGCCGTGCAACTGGGGCAGCCGGTTTATTACGTGACCGAGCGCGCCGTTCTGAAACTGGAAAAGGACGGCCTGCATCTCATTGAGATTGCCGAAGGCATCGACATTGAAAAGCATATCCTGTCCCAGATGGAATACAAGCCGGTGATTCCGGCTCAACCGAAAATCATGGATCCCAGAATTTTTCTGGAGCCCCTCATGGGGCTTGGAAAATAACTCCCGGGGCGCCGGAAAGCCCCGCCAAATCCGTCTGAATACGGCTTGGTATTGTACCGGGTTGCGGCCAGGCTTGGCATCACAGCAAAAAATATGGAGTTTATATGATTCTGAATGAAGAACAACAGTTGATCAAAGATATGGCCCACAGGCTTGCGGAAGGGGAAATCAGGCCCATTGCCGCTGAAATCGACAAAAGCCACCAGTTTCCCATGGGCACGGTCAAGCGCATGGCGGAACTGGGATTGTTCGGCCTGACGGTTCCGGAGAAGTATGAAGGCTCGGGCGGCGACTATGTCAGCTATGCTCTTGTCATGGAGGAGCTTTCCCGCGTGAGCGCCGCGCACGGAGCCATTCTGGCGGCCCACAACTCCCTGTGCGAGGGAACGCTGCTGCATGCGGCCACGGAATGGCAAAAAAACAAATACCTTCCGGATCTCGCCTCCGGCCGCAAGCTCGGCGGCTTCTGCCTGACGGAAGCGGGCGCGGGCTCCGATGCCGCCGCCCAGACGGTGGAAGCCGTATTGAAGGGAGACAAGTACATCCTTAACGGTTCCAAGGTCTTCATCACCAACGGAGAATACGCGGAAACCTTCATCGTCATAGCCATGACCGACAAGTCCAAAGGGCTGAAGGGCACCGCCGCCTTTATCGTTGAAAAAAGCTTTCCCGGCTTCCAGGTGGGGCAAAGTGAAGACAAAATGGGTATCTGCGCTTCTTCCACCACGGAAATTATCTTCAAAGACTGCGAAGTGCCCGCCAAAAACCTGCTCGGAAAAGAGGGCGAAGGCTTCAAAATAGCCATGATTACTCTTGATACCGGCCGCATAGGCGTAGCCGCGCAGGCTGTGGGCATAGCCCAGGGTGCGCTGGACGCGGCCGTTGAATACGCCAAGGAGCGCAAGCAGTTCGGCAAGCCCATTTCCGCCAACCAGGGCATTCAGTGGATGCTCGCGGACATGGCCGTCCGCACGGAAGCCGCCCGCGCTCTTACCCTTCAAGTGTGCGCGTACAAGCAGGCCGGAAAACGCATCAACAAAGAATCGGCCATGGCCAAACTCTACGCCTCGGAGGCCGCCATGTGGGTTTCCACCAAGGCGGTGCAGATTCACGGCGGCATAGGCTACACCAGGTCGTATCCGGTGGAGCGTTTCATGCGCGACGCCAAGATTACGGAAATATACGAAGGAACCAGCGAAGTGCAGCGCATGATAATTGCGGCCAGCCTGCTCTCCTGACGTCCGCTTCTTCCGGCCGGGCGGCGCTTCCCGCCGCCCGGCCCGCAAATTAAATTGTCCAAAGAGGAGAAAGAACATGAGCGAACCTGTAAACATTGAAAATATGTCCGCCAAAGAGATGCTCGGCTATTTCCAGAACAAACTGGATGAGGAGGCCAGAGAACACAAAAAGAACGGCAAACTGGTGTGCTGGTCATCTTCCGTGGCCCCTTCGGAAATTTTCGTGACCATGGACGTGGCTCTTTGCTATCCGGAAACCCATGCCGCCGGCATAGGCGCGAGACACGGCGCCCTGGACATGCTTGAGGTGACCGAGCAAAAAGGATATTCCACGGATCTTTGTTCTTACGCGCGCATCAACCTTGCCTACATGGATCTGCTGAAGGAAAAGGCGCTCTCCGGCAACACTCCGGAAAAGCTCGCCAAGTGTCCCGGCGCGGACATCCCTCTGCCCGACGTGGTCGTCGCCACCAACAACATCTGCAATACCCTGCTCAAATGGTACGAAAATCTATCCTATGAGCTGAACGTGCCTTTTATTCTTATTGACGCGCCCTACAACCACACCATGCCGGTGGCGCCGCACAACAAGAAATACATGGCCGAACAGATCCGCCACGCCATCACCGTGCTGGAGAAACTGAGCGGCAAATCCTTTGACTGGGACAAATTCCGGGAAGTGCAAAAGCAGACCCAGCGTTCCGTCAAGTACTGGCTGAAAATCGCCGAGATGGGAAGCTACAAACCCTCTCCACTGAACGGCTTTGACCTGTTGAACTTCATGGCGCTCATCGTCTGCGCCCGCAGCCGCGACTATGCGGAATTGACTTTCAAAAAATTCGTGGAGGAGTTGCAGCAGAAGGAAAAAGAAGGAAAATACGCTTTCGGCGACAACGAACAACAGCGCCTCGTCTGGGAAGGCATCGCCGTATGGCCGCATGTGGGGCATACCTTCAAGTCTCTCAAGAGCCGAGGCATGTTGATGACCGGTTCCACTTACCCCAACGTGTGGCAGTTGGCCTATGAAATCGACAACCTTGAATCCATAGGCGAAAGCTACTCCAACGTCTACACCAATACCTGCGTCCAGAACAGAGCCCGTGTTCTCGGCGATGTGGGAGAACTCGGCAAATGCGACGCCCTGATCCTGCACCAGAACAGAAGCTGCAAACTGATGTGCTTCCTGAACCAGTCCTGCGCCGAAATTGTGCATGATCGCCTGGATATTCCCTATGTCCTGTTTGACGGCGACCAGACGGATCCGCGCAACTTTTCTCCCGCCCAGTATGACCTCCGCGTCCAGTCCCTGCAGGAAATGGTGACGGATCAAAAAAAGCAGCAAAGGAGCCCCAAATCATGACCCGCATAAATGAAATCATTTCCGGACTGCAGAAGGTAACGGCTGACCCTGAAAAGGCGGTTGCGGATTATACCAAAGAAACCGGCAAAGGCGCAGTGGGCATCTGCTACCTGTACGCGCCGGACGAGATCTTCCATGCCGCGGGCTACCTGCCCGTGGGCATGTGGGGAGCCACCGTGCCCATTTCCAAAGCCCGCACGCATCTGCCTCCTTTTGCCTGCTCCGTGATGCAGGCGGTTATGGAGCTGGAGTGCGCCGGTGTTTACGACATCTTGAAAGCGGTAGTTTTTTCCGTGCCCTGCGACACGCTCAAGTGCATGAGCCAGATGTGGAAGGGAAAGTGCCCTTCGCTGACCTTCTGCCACCCGCAGAACAGAAAGCTGGAAGCTTCCAACGTGTTTCTGGCCGAAGAGTACCGGCAGCTCAAGGAGCGTTTTGAGGCCATTATCGGCGAGAAAATCCCCGACGCGGCCATTGAGAAGAGCATCGGAATCTACAATGCCAACCGTGCGGTTATGCGCGAATTTACGGACGTGGCGGCGGAATATCCGGATATCTTCGACCCCGTCAAACGCCACGCGGTCATCAAGTCGCGCTTTTTCATGGAGAAATCCCGGCATACCGCGCTTGTTTCCGAACTGATCGCGGAAGTGAAAAAACAGCCGAAGAAGCCGTGGCCGGGTAAAAAAATCATTCTCAGCGGCATCATGGCGGAGCCGGACGGCTTCCTTGACGTATTCAGGGAGTGCGGCATGGCGGTTGCGGCCGATGACCTGGCCCAGGAAGGCCGGCAGTATCGGGTGGATGTTCCGGATGTTCCGGGCAAGGAGCCCCTGTACCGCCTGGCCAGGTGGTGGCAGGATTTTGACGGCTGTTCTTTGGCCACGGATCTCGCGACTGTCGATAAGGGCAAATTCCGCGGCAATATGCTTGTGGACATGGCAAAAAAATACCGCGCCGACGGCGTTGTCATCTGCATGGTGAAATTCTGCGATCCCGAAGAGTTTGACTATCCTGTGCTGTACCCGGTTCTGGACAAGGCGGGCATACCGAATCTGATGGTCGAAGTGGATCTGGAGATCCGCTCTTTTGAGCAGGTGAAAACCAGAGTGCAGACCTTCAGGGATATTCTGGGCTAGATGTGAAACATACGCCGCCGCGCGTTTTATACCGCGGCGGCGTATGTTCTTTGTCTCCAATCATTAACCGTATAGGAAGGTAATTCATGGAAGGCAACGGTAACAAAAATTTGTCTCTGGCAACGCTCTTCAGCATCGCCTGCGTATGGTTCGGTTCGCACGTGGGCGGAGGCTTCGCCACCGGCAACCAGACTTGGCAGTATTACGCGAGTTGGGGCTGGATTTCCATCATCACGCCCGTTCTGTCCATGGGGCTGCTGGCGCTGGTGCTGCGGCAGGCGGTTGTCTTCGCCCAGGCCCATCAGGCTTACGCTTACGACGAATTCTTTAAGAAGCTTTGGGCTCCTTATCCCAAGCTGGAACTGATCTTCGAGGTTTACTTCGTCATCATCCTGCTCGTTGCCGTCGGCGTGGCCATTGCCGGCGCGGCCTCCCTGTTTGTGGAATACATCCCCTATACCGCCGCCGCCGTGCTCACAGGCCTGATCCTGTTTTTCACCACCATTTTCGGCGCAAATGTGATGCGGCGGGCGGCGACCTTCATGTGCATCATCATCCTGCTGGCCTGCGCCCTGATTTTCGGCATAGGCATCGCGGCCCAATCCGCCAACATCGCCCCTGTGCTGACCGAAACCGAGCTTCCTTCCGGAGCCTGGCCGCCCTTATACAGGATCTTTGTGTACGCCGGTTTCCAGGCGGTTGTCCTGCCCGCTTTTATCGCCTGCACCAGAGAGGTGAAAACCGCAAAATCCGCCAACACCGTTACCTTTCTGGGTTTTCTCATGAATGGGGGCTATCTTACTCTGGGCGTCTTGCTGCTGTTGATCTGGCAGGGCCAGGGCGGCATCAACTTCGCCGCCATCACTCTGCCCAATCTTGAAATATGCAACGCTCTCGGCGGCGGCTGGCTGTACTGGTGCTATTTTGTCACCTTGTTCCTCGCCTTCATTTCCACGGGCGTAAGCTGCATCTTCGGCATGGTGGCCCGTCTGGAAAACAAAATATTCACCAAGTCCGCCGGACTTTTCGCCAATATCACAATGCGCCGGGCGCTGATCTCCGCCCTCGTCATGCTCGCCTCCGTGAGCCTGTCCCTGTTCGGCCTTACAGCCCTTGTAAGATACGGATACGGCCTGTGCGGGTACATCGGCATTTTCGCCGTCATCCTGCCCATACTGATCATCGGTACGGTTAAAATCAACCGTTACAAGAAAGAGCATCCGGAATTTATGCGCTAGAGCATTTTGTCATTGAAAATATCTATTCGGATAAAATGCTCTGGCGGTGCGAAGCGTAGCGTCGCAACGCCCGCGAGATTGGCGTAGGCGGGCTTTGCCCGCCGTTAAGCGACAATCTCAAGCGCAAAATGCTCTAAGAGTCTGTCGGGCAAAAGGACACGAAAATACGGCTTTCTCAAGCGTACAACGCTCCACGGCGGTTTAATTTTGGGGCGGGCTAAAGCCCGCTCCGCGAGCAACTCACGGCCAGAAGGAAATTCGCGATGTTAACCTTAGGCATAGACATAGGCTCCGCTTCCAGTAAGGCGGTTATTTTGGCGGACGGCCAAACAATTGTTTCGCAACGGGTGATCCAGGCCGGTACCGGATCTTCCGGCCCCCAGCGCGTTCTGGACGCTGTTTTCAAAAAGTCGGGCTTTTCGTGGGATGATTTCGACAACAGCGTTGTCACCGGATACGGACGCTTTTCCATTGAGGAAGTAAAGAATCAGGTAAGCGAAATAACCTGCCACGCCAAAGGCGTCGCTTTTCTTGTTCCGGGCGTCCATACGATTATTGATATAGGCGGGCAGGACGTAAAAGCCATCAGCCTGGACGACAGAGGATTTATCAGCAAGTTCTTCATGAACGACAAGTGCGCGGCCGGAACCGGGCGTTTTCTGGAAGTCATGTCCAGAGTTCTGGAGCTTGACCTCAGCGCCATGGGCGACCTCCACTTTCAGTCGCGGCATCCCGCCCAGGTCAGCAGCACCTGCACGGTGTTCGCCGAGTCGGAAATCATCTCCCTGCTCTCCAAAGGCACGCCCAAGGAGGATATTGTCGCCGGCGTCCATTACTCCACGGCGGTCAAAGCGGTTGCCCTGGCCAACCGCGTGGGTCTGCGGGACGAGGTTGTGATGTGCGGCGGCGTGGCTTCCAACCGGGGCGTTGTAGACGCCATCTCCAAGTCATTGAACAGAAAAGTCAGCATCGCCCCGTTGGCGCAGCTTTCCGGAGCCTTGGGAGCTGCTCTGATTGCGGCCGAAGAGGTGAGAAGGCGTAAAGACGCCGGACGGACATCCGCTGCGGAGACGCAGGGGAACCACGCTCCCGTGTGAGCGGAGCGGGCGTCCGCTCACGCGGCCGCCGAAACAATTGCAAAAGGAGTATTTATATGTCGCAGTCCACTGTCAAACCGAGTAAAATTCGCTGGCAATTATTGGTAATTATTTATTTCGCCTGTTTAATCGCCTATCTGGATCGCACCAATCTTGCGGTATGCGCCACCTATATCATGGATGATCTGGGGTTTGACCGGGTGGCTCTGGGCTATACCATGTCGGCGTTTTTTCTCGGATATACCATTTTCCAGATTCCGGGCAGCCTGATGTCCGATCGTTTCGGCGTGCGCATCACCATTGCTCTTGCTTTGGCCTGGTGGTCGCTCTTTACCATTTTCACCCCTCTGGCCTGGGGCTTCATCAGTTTCATGGTTATACGCTTCTGTTTCGGCATGGGCGAAGCTCCGCTTTTTCCCGGCATCAGCGCTTTTTTCACCCGTTGGTTCAGTTTCAAGGAAAAAGCTCTGGCCAATTCCGGCATGTTGATGGGCGTATTTTTTGCCCCGGCCATAGGCCCCTATATTGTGGTGAAGCTGGTCGAAAACTTCGGCTGGCGTTCCGCGTTCTATTCCTTCGGCATTGCCGGCCTTGCCGCCGCCTTGGTCTGGTGGTGGTATGCCCGTGAAACCCCTCAGCAGCATAAAAATGTCAATCAGGGTGAAATAGACGCCGTCAATCTGGGCCGCAACGAGGCCCAGATTGCCAACCTGGCCAAAAAAGAACCGGCTCCCTGGGGCAAGTTCATGCGTTCCCGCCAATTCTGGGCTATAGGCATTCAGTATTCCATTGCCAACTATATCATGTACCTGTTTCTTTCCTGGATTCCCCTGTATCTCATGGAAGCCCGCCATATGTCCTTTCAGCGCATGGGCATAGCGGCGGCGGCCCCCTGGCTTTGTCTTACCGCAGCCGTTTTCTTCGGCGGCATTCTCAGCGACCGTATGGTCGCCGCAGGCATGTCCAAGCTTAAATCCAGAACCGCGCTTGCGGTTTGCGGTTTCGCGGTCTGCATGCTCGGCCTGTACATGGGAGCCAAGGCTGAAAGCCAGGCTACCAATTTGATATGGCTCTCCATCAGCCTGGGCGCGCTCGGAACAGCGTATGTCGCTTCCTGGGCAGGCTGCCAGGATCTGGGCGCAAAATTCGGCGGTTCAGTTTCCGCCTGGATGAACACCTGGGGCAACCTCAGCGGCGCGGCCGCCCCCGTGATCACTGCCTATCTCGTCAATTCCCTCGGCTGGCAGGGCGCGTTGTCCGCCACTTCCGGCTTTATTATCATCGGCTGCATCGCCTGGTTCTTTGTGCGTCCGGATAAACCGCTGGTGGAAGTATAACCTCCGCCTTGCTGAGGCGTAACGGATGCGCGCTTGCATAACATCAGACGTTTCAGGAAAAACATCCGGAATTTACGCCGTGCTTCCAATTCCGAATTACAGATTTCCGCATGGAAATCTGAAACCGCGAAGCGGCGAGGGTCAACCGAAAACCACGTTTTTCGGTTGACCCTCCTCCGCAGGGAAAAGTTTACTTTTCAATGCGGATATCAGGAAAAACGCGTTAATTTTTAATTCGGAATTGGATTAGTGCGCTGTAACACTTAAAAGTTCGTATAGAACAGCGTACTGACGCCGGGCGAACAAGCCCGGCGCGCCGCTTTTTGGGGACGACAGGAGTAACCATGAGCATACTTACGTATAAAGGATATCAAGGGCGTTTTGAGTACGATCCCGACGCTGATATTTTTCACGGTGATGTCTTGCACCTTACCGATGTCATTACCTTTCAGGGACGCTCCATTGATGAATTGAAAACAGCATTGGCCGATTCTATTGAAGACTACCTGGACTTGTGCAAAAATGTTGGAAAGCCGCCTCAAAAGCCCTTTTCCGGGCGTTTCAATGTCCGCCTTACCCCCGGATTGCACCAAAAAGCCGTGCGTACCGCCGCGCTTGAAGGAATAAGCCTCAATAACTGGATTGCCCATGCCGTGGCGAAGGCCCTGATTGCGGCCGAAGAGACGGGAAGGCACAGTTGCTGAAGCAAGTTTCGTCTTACAAATACTTGTCTTCTTGCAGCAGATAATTTTGCACATAATCCGCCACTCCCGCTTCCAGCCCGGCAAAGGCGCAGGAAGCGCCCATGGTTATAGGGTAAATGTAATATTTTGCTTGACGATATACCATTTAGCCCTTATCTTTGGAGCATGACAGACTCAGGCGATGCCATCCTTTGGACAGTTATTTTCAGCCGCAAGGCAGATAAGCAAAAAGATAAGCTGCCGCCTGCCATGGCTGAAACTCTCTATCTTTTGAGGAAAGAGCTTGAGATCAGAGGCCCCGCTGTTTCCAGATGGCCGCACTACGGTAAGCTTGCAGGGGGTAAGTCCGGCCACTATCATTGCCATCTTAACAAAGGACACCCAACTTATGTTGTGGTCTGGCAGATAGTGAACCAAACGATTCGCGTTCTGGAAATTCAGTTTGTCGGGACGCACGAAAAGATTGACTACAGCAGTTTCAAATAGTTGGAGAGCAAGTATGCAGACTGAAATGAATATTAATTCCAACGCTGCAGGCCAAGGCGTTATTACACTCACTGTCCCCGCGAACAACACAGTGAAAATCGCGGAGGTCATCCGCAGTGTGCTGACTCTGGCCGGGCATAAGGTGAAGCGGGTAACTGGCGATGGCGAAGAATGGGTAAACGCTGACGAAGTTTTTCCTGACGGAAACCCCGCAATGGCCTTACGCGGCCTGCGCGGCAAAGAAGATATCACCCAGGCTGAACTGGCCGCTCGCCTTGGCGTCAGCCAGAATGTAATCTCTGAAATGGAAAGCGGAAAGCGGCCAATCTCCCAAAAGATGGCCAAGCGGCTTGGAGAGGAGTTTGATCTGCCATACAAGGTGTTCCTGTAACCTGAGATAGTTTCGCCTTACAAATACTTGTCTTCTTGCAGCAGATAATTTTGCACATAATCCGCCACTCCCTCTTCCAGCTCGGCAAAGGCGCAGGAAGCGCCCAGCGCGCTTTGCAGGCGCCGCATGCCGGCTTGGGTAAAATATTGATATTTGCCGGCCAGACTATCCGGCATGTCTATATATTCTATATCCGGCCTCAAGTTCATGGCGGCGAAAACAGCCCCGGCCAAATCGTTCCAACTGCGGGCCACCCCGGATCCCAGATTGAAAATACCGTTAATATCCGGGCGTTGCAGCAGAATATGCAGAATTTTCACACAGTCTTTGACATGGATAAAATCGCGCAACTGGCCGCCATCGCCATAGCCGGCCTTACAGGATTTGAACAGGCGCACCCTGCCGGTATGCTTAATCTGCTCCACCGCCTTGTACGCCATGCTGCGCATGTCGCCCTTATGATACTCGTTGGGGCCGTAAACATTAAAAAATTTGACCCCGGCAAAGCTGTTCAAACGGCCGGTGCGCAGCGCCCAAAGGTCGAAAAGATGCTTGGAATAGGCATACATATTCAGAGGTCTGAGCTTTTGCAGCAACTCCGGGTCATCGTCAAAACCCTGCGTTCCGTCTCCGTAAGTTGCCGCGCTGCTGGCCTGAATATAGCGGATGCCGCGCCTGACGGCATAGGAGCATAAAATTTTGCTGTACTCCAGGTTGTTTTGCATAAGATAGTCAGCATCGCTTTCCGTGGTGGATGAACAGGCTCCCAGATGCACAATGCCCCGCGGCTTGCCCGCGGGAGCGGGCGAAAGTTCCAGAGCCGCGTATTCATCCAGGCTGTCTTCCAGAATGTGCCGCAAAAAAACATCCTGTCGCATGTAGGCGAGGTAGCGGCCTTTGACCAGATTTTTCCATTTTTCGTCGCTTTCCAGGTTATCCACAATCAGAATGTCGCAGACGCCAGCCTTGTTCAGCTCCCATAAAAGCGCGCTGCCGATAAAACCGGCGCCGCCGGTGATTATATACATGCTTTTCCTTCTTGTTCGGATTTTAAATCAAAAGCGCGTCCATGCGCTTTTGATTTATCGGCTGCGGCGGCAATCAGTTCCTCGCGGATCGGCCGAAACCCGGAATATAGGCCAATTTTTCCAGATAATGCAATCCCCAGGAAGCCAGGGAGGTCAAAGCAAGATAATACATGCCGCAAACAAAAAATATTTCTGAGTTCCTGTAAGTGTGCGAGGCCAGCGTACGCGCTTCGGCGGTTAAATCCACGCAGGTGGTCATGTATGCCAGAGACGAATACTTGATCAGATAAATTATTTCATTTCCGCAACCCGGCAGAGCGCGGCGCAAGGCTTGCGGTATAACGATGGACAGGAGCAGGTCGGCGCCGCTGAAGCCCAAAGCCTGGGCCGCCTTTATCTGCCCCTGCCGTATGGAAAGCAGAGCGCCGCGTATATATTCCGAGTGGTAGGCCGCGCTGCACATAATAAACCCGAGCGCCGCCGCTTCAAAACCGCCAAGATAGATGTTCACCTTGGGCAAGGCGTTATAAAGGATGAAAAGTTGAATAATCAGCGGAACACCCCGGAAAATAGCCGTATATATATCTCCCGCGCGGCGCATCCAGGAAAAGCCGAAGGCCCGGACAGCGCCGAGCGCCACACCCCCCGCAAAACCCAGAAGCATGGAAGGCAGCACCAATTCCAGAGTGACCAGCAAGCCGCGGTTTAAAGCCGGCATTATGCGTTCAAGTAAAAAGGCTGTATCCAAGGTATAATTCCCGTATATAGGGGTTTAATTCCAATTCTAAATTAAAAATACGTTAATTTCTAATTTAGAGCATTTTAACATTGAAAATGTTGAAATGCTCTGGCGGCGGGCACCGCCGCCCGCCCCGCAGGCGTAGGCGAAACTTGCTTCAGCCGTTGCTGCGCAGCAGCTTACGGATGAAG
>JAISBT010000137.1 GCA_031266055.1 Deltaproteobacteria bacterium | reverse complement strand
CGTAAGCTGCTGCGCAGCAACGGCTGAAGCAAGTTCGCCTCGCGACAATCTCGCGGCAAGGATTTGCAGGCAAATCCTTGCAGAGCGCTTTATACATTTTCAATGTTAAAACGCTCTATCTCCGGCAATTGATCTTATGAACAATAAAAACTTCCTAAATCTTATCCATGAAGAGAGCGGCATGAATTTATCCGAATTAAAAACTCAAAGTATGCATGATCTTATGCTTCTGGCCGAACAGTTCAATATTGAAAACGCCAGCAGCATGCGCAAGCAAGAGCTTATTTTTGCCTTGCTGCAAAACTGTTCCTCACAAAACGGCGCTATTTTCGGCGACGGCGTACTGGAAATTTTACCCGACGGTTTCGGTTTCCTGCGCTCTCCTTTGTGCAGTTATATGCCGGGGCCGGACGACATATACGTTTCCCCCTCGCAAATCAGACGCTTCAGTCTGCGTAAAGGCGATGTCGTTTCCGGGCAAATCCGCCCGCCCAAAGAAGGCGAACGTTATTTTGCCCTGCTGAAAGTGAACGAAATCGGTTTTGAACAGCCTGAAAACGCCAAAAACCTTGTCCTCTTTGACAACCTCACGCCCATTTACCCCGACAAACAGTTTGTCATGGAAAACGGAGATAAAAATTACTCCTGCAGGGTGATTGACCTTATGGCGCCTATCGGCTGCGGACAGCGCGGGGTTATTGTGGCCCCGCCGAGAACCGGTAAAACCATACTCCTGCAAAACCTCGCCAATTCAATCAACGCGAATAATCCTGAAGTTTATCTCATTGTGCTGCTCATCGACGAACGTCCTGAAGAAGTTACCGATATGGAGCGCACCGTGCATAACGCGGAAGTCATTTCGTCAACCTTCGACGAACCGCCGCAGCGCCATGTGCAGGTTTGCGAAATGGTGCTGGAAAAAGCCAAACGTCTGGTTGAACGCAAACGTGATGTGGTCATTCTGCTGGACTCCATAACCCGCCTTGGCAGGGCATATAACGCGGTTACTCCTTCTTCCGGCCGGGTGCTTTCCGGCGGCCTGGACGCCAACGCGCTGCAGCGGCCCAAACGCTTTTTCGGGGCGGCCCGTAATATTGAGGAAGGCGGAAGCCTCACCATCATTGCCACCGCCCTGATTGACACCGGATCGCGCATGGATGAAGTTATTTTTGAAGAATTCAAGGGAACCGGCAATATGGAAATTTACCTGGATCGGCATCTTGCGGAAAAACGCGTTTTCCCGGCCATTGACATCAATCGCACGGGCACGCGCAAGGAAGAATTGTTGTTGCCGGAGGAAACCATCAACCGGGTATGGATTTTGCGTAAAATTCTCGCCCCCATGTCCTCCATAGACAGTATGGAATTTTTATTGGATAAAATGCGCGGCACGGCCAATAACAATGAATTTATCAATGTAATGAATAAATAGTCGGCCCTTAAAAGCATATAATATATTTATATCCGTTAAATGCTGAATTTCTGTGTTGTTTCAAGCAGAAATGCACCACAGGGCCGATTAGAGCATTTTAACATTGAAAATGTTGAAATGCTCCGGCGGCGGGCACCGCCGCCCGCCCCGCAGGTGTAGGCGAAACTTGTTTCGCCGTAAAGCGCCGGAGGGAGCGCCTCAAAGTTAAATTGCCTTAATGAAAAATTTTTAGTTTGGAGGGTAATAAAGTGTTCACTGCTGCAACGCCTGAAGCCCCGGTACGAAACCTGGCTCTGGATTTGGTACGCGTCACCGAAGCCGGCGCTCTCGCTTCCGCGCGCTGGCTTGGAAAAGGCGATAAAAACGCGGGGGATCAAGCTGCTGTTGACGCCATACGCCTCGGTTTCAATTCCATGGACATACGCGGCTCCGTTATTATCGGCGAAGGGGAAAAAGATAACGCCCCCATGCTGTATAATGGCGAACAAGTCGGCAATGGTCACGGCATGGCTATGGATATTGCGGTTGACCCCGTTGAAGGCACCAATTTGCTGGCTTTCGGCCGTCCCAACGCTATTTCCGTGGTCGGTGCGGCGCCCGGCGGAAGCATGTATAACCCCGGCCCCAGTTATTATATGCAGAAACTGGTTGTCTCCGCTCCAGCCAAGGATGCTGTGGATATTGACGCTCCCATTGAAGTCAACCTCAAGAATATCGCCAAAGCGCTGGGTAAAGACGTGGACGATCTGATTGTTTTTGTACTGGATAAACCCCGCCATGAAAAAATTATAAAAAATATCCGCAGTGCCGGGGCGCGCATACAACTGCATACTGATGGAGATATTACCGGAGCGCTGATGGTTGTTGATCCGCGCGCCGAAGTTGACGTCATGGTTGGAACGGGCGGCACGCCCGAAGGCATTATCGCGGCTTGCGCCATTAAAGCCCTTGGCGGGCAGCTGTTCGGGCGTTTTGACCCGCAGAGCTTTGTGGAGAAAGAAGCGCTGCAGGAAGCAGGCATAGACCTGCGTGAAATTCTGACGGTGGAAAAACTGGTTAAAAGTGACGACGTGTTTTTTTCCGCCACCGGCATCTCCGGCGGAACGTTCCTGCGCGGAGTGCAATACACGGGTAACGGCGCCATTACCCACTCCATGGTTATCCGTTCAAAAACCGGCTCCGTACGCTACATAGAAAGCCACCACAACTTTGAGCGCCTGATGAAAATCAGTTCTGTGGCTTATGATTAAAAAGCATAAGCAGCAGGTTTTGGGCTTTTATCACCGCCGCTCCTTTGGCTTTGGATGCGGCGATTTCAGATAACCCGACCCACCGCGCGGCTTCCGGCGGGATGAATCCCCGCCGGGCGGCTTCCGCCAAATAAGGCGCGTAGCGCAGGGCAATATCCAGTACCCGGTTGACCCAAACGGGCGGTTTACCCAAGGACGCGGCCAATGAGCCTGCGGCTTTGACGCTTTCCGTAAGCATCGGCCACAGCGCGGGCAGCAGCCCGCTTTCTTTTTCCAGCACGCGCACCAGCTTGGCCGGACTGACCGCCGGGCTTTGCAGCAAGGTTTGCGCGGCTCTGCGGACGACATGCGCGTCAATCTGTCCGTTCTCAATGAATTTTTCCAGCAGCCGGGGCGCGAAATAGATTGCATCGCCATCCTGCGCCAGCAAGCCGATGATTACAGTAAGCAAGGAAAGGGGCAGCGGCGTCCGCTTCGCCTTTATCAGCGGGCCGTCGGTTCCTTTGAGCCAGTTACGATGCTCGGAAACCGCCATGGCGTCTTTCTCCGTGTCCCAATGCAGCCAAACCTGGGGCTGATTCGTTCCCCCAAACGTGACCGTTTCGGGTGTCGCCGCAAATGCCTGGCATTGCCCTTCGCTTTCCAAATCGTAGTACCAGCTTTTCACCACCTGAAAGACCCGGTCGGATACGCCGGGCAGAGTCAACGTAAAGAGAAACATCCGCTTCGGATCTTTGGGGGATGCCGCCTCCACCGTGACCGCCACGCCGTCTTCAATCAAAACGGCTTCTTTTCCGTTCGCCGGCCACACTTCGTCAAATGGCGGATTCATTACCAAAGCGGCGGGTTGTTCCGTAGTGGCGGGAACCTCCGCGGGCGGCAGCGCAACGACGGCTTTTCGCGCGGCAGACACCGCGCGTGAAGAACCTCCGCGCCCGGCAAGAGCGCGAAGCCCAGGTAAATACAGCGCGGATTGTTCCGCCCTGCCCTGTTCGACGGCGAACTGTACCTCCGGCAACAGGTTTGCGGCAAGTTCCGCCAGCTCGGCGGTACCCGCAAAAAGACGCGGGGCGTTCAGCGACAAACCAATCAGCGCGTCCAACAGCGGCCAGACCACGGAAAGCGGCCCGTCCAGGGCGATGCCCTCCAACGCTTCCGCCAGTGCCGCCAGATTGGACGGCGGCCTTGAACTCCAGTCCAGCAGCGAAACATCGGCCGCGCCTGGACGCAACAGCCCGCGTTCCCAGGCTTCCAGCACCGACAGCATGGAATCCTCCGCCGCATCCGGGTCGGAGGAACGCTGCGCCGCCAGGAGGTTGACCGATGCGCCGGGAGGCAACAGGTTCCTGCGCCGGGCGACCTGGCGCAAGATCAACCCTTTTTCGTGATACACCTCGCTATTCCAATGAACTTCGTGCAAAGCCGCGTCTCCCAAACCGGGAAACACCGAAAAGCGCTCCACCAGATGGGCGCTCAAGCGCGCCGGAAAAGCACACAGGGACTCGGGCGCGGTAATACGCACGCTGTCCCAATATCCGTTCTTGTCCAGATGCAAAGGCGGCTCCCTGACCGGGTCGTCCAAATAGGCCAGTACGGCTTGTCCCGCTGTGATGGGCATTTTCTTTCCCGTCTGCAGCACAACGGGAATATCCAGCTTTTCCAGCGCACGGCGGGCTTCGGCGGTCGCCGTCGCTACATCCAGTCTGGTCAGCGCCAGGAACAGATCCGCCTCCAGCGCCTCTGCCCCGTCTTTTTGATAATTTGCAAGCCGCGCGAGCAGATCGGGAACGCCAATCGAAAGATCAACGCCGCCGGGCGTGGAGAGCAGGCCGGGCAGCATGCCCAGACGCGAAAAAACCGCATAGTCCCGTGCCGTCAGGGGATCTCGGACAAAGTTCTGCAGGCGGTTGTTTTCTCCGTCTTTGTCAAATCCGTAGCCTGGTTTTTCATTTTTTACCCAGCATTCGGCGAAATAAAACAGCCAATGCTCATGGCGCAGCCCGCGCAGGCTTCTGCGGGCCGCCTCGGGATTTTCGCGCGCCACCGCGTTGGCCATGGCCAAAAAACGCTCGGCGGTCACATCATGCACCACCGCCGCCTGGTTGACCAACCGCGCGGCAAGGGCAGTCAGCGCTTCCGGCGAACTTTCCCCTGTTTCAAAGGACGGCATTTGCCAAAGCGGCGGCGTCTCCCGCCAAAGACCCCGAATTTCCGCCGCTTCCTCAGGCAGGGCATCGGCGCTGACGCCCCATTGCCGCATCAGCCGTCCGGCCGATGCGGCAACAGCTTTGTCTTTATCGTTCGACAACACGTTCAACAAAATCGCCAAGTCTTCCACGTTTTCCGGGCGCGGACGGTTCAGAGCGGCTTTCAGCGCAAGCTGCCGGGCTTTGTTTGCCGTGGCGGAAAAGGTGGCCAAAAGCACTTCGGTGAGCAAAGCGCCCTCCGCGTTTGCAATGAGCGCCGGCGCCAGCCGCGCTACAACGGCGGTATCCCCGGTGGCCAGCAGAGGGATCAGCGACTGGATGCGCTCGCCCAGCTCGGCGTCGGTGACGCTCAGCGCATCCAGTATCCGCAGCCAGATCTTGCGGTCGCCGGGACGCACCGCCGTATCCAGCGCCAGGAATGCCCATTCGACGCCCTGGCCGCGCGGAATCCAGCCCCGTTTCACCCCCTCCGGAAATACTTCGCCGAATGGGCCGGTGACCGCCACGCCTACCGCCACTCCGGTTTGAATGTGTTCGACAAAACGTTTTTCAACCAGCTCCAACCCTGGTAAATCCGTCTCTCCACGAAGTGTTTCCGCTTTCAGCCCCATGGCCGCCGCGGCGCAGACCGACCAGTCCTTCATATATTCCACCGTTTGCGGAATATCCAGCGACATCCTGTCCACAAGCAGCACCGCCACGCTGCCGAACGCCGACGCCGAATGCTCCCATAACCTCCGTCCGGAAACGCAGGCATGGCGGATAAAATCGGAAGCGAACCTTTCACCCCGCCAGGCAATGACCTTCACAAGCAGTTCATTGTCCCCCCGCTGCAGAACGTTCACCGCCTTCTGCGCGTCTACCCCGATTCGAACCGCAAACAGCGCCAGCTTGCCCGCGTCAACGTCCACATAGCTGCGCCAGCCGTAGCTGTTCTCATTTAATTTGGCGAATTCACCCCATTCGCCGCTTTTCAACCCGGCAAGCGCCGCCCGTTTCTGCTCGGACGTTCCCGTGGACAAATCCAGCACATTGTCCGCCGTGACCTCTTCCCAGCCCAACTGTTTGAAAATGGCCACAGCTTCCGGCAACTTTGCGTTCATCACGGTTTTTGCTCCTCCCGCAACTGCACGGCCAAAATATGCTTACACGGCCCCCGGCTGTTTTGGTGGTTCAGATACCAGGTGCAGGCGCATTTCGCGCCGACGGCCCCCTGGGCCGGATCGTAGAAAACCGGGTACTCCGCACCGGTCGAGCACACCAGCCATTGGTGAACCCCTATGCTTTTCACCGTGTCCACAAGCTTTCGGGCGGACACAAGCCTGGGGTTGTCCTTCAACACCCGATCCGGGTCGTCGGGAAGTTCACGGTGAAAATAAGCGCGGTCATGGGCGTCATAGCCCAGTTTCCCAGACACCGCCAGCAGGCTGAGAGCTGTTTGAAGGCGTTCCCCGCCCATAGCCCACCTCCGCTCAAGCAGGGCTTCATCAATAACGGCGTGAAACGCGAGGCCTGAGCCAACGGCTTCCGCATCCTCCAGCACCTCTTGTTTCGCAAGGGATTCCAGAAGCGAGCCTTCCCCCGAATAGCCCTGCCACGCCTCGGCGGTCAGGCTCAGCGTCAGCCGGGTGCCGGGAAACTCCGCCCCAACCATCAGCGCCCCCGGCTCCCCGTCTGTAGGCATGTAGAACGTCAACGCAGCGATGTTGGTCATCAAACGCTTAAAGGCGCTCAGACGATGCAAGCCGGAAACAAAGACGGCTTCCGGAGTGCGGCGGGACGTCACCTTTACCCCCGCGGGCGAAGGAGTCAGCCACCCGGACTGCGCCTTGCCCGTAGCGGGCGGCAGCATGGCGATAAAGGCCCGCGCCTGCGCGCCGCTTATGGTGAATACCGGCTTCATGCGGCGATGGATTTCAGCGGCGTTTCCCAGAGCGCGAATCCATCGATCCGGCATTTGTACGGGCCGCTCCCGCACCTGTCGATGCAGGCGGATATGCTTTGCATCGGTTTTGCTGATCGGTTGGGCGGTTAATCCGTCATTGCCGATATTGACATGCAGCTTGTCCGCCTGTTTGATTTGCATCAGGGCTGTCCGCAGTTCCATCCCGATGTCCACATTGGTGGTACCCAGCGCGATTTGTCCGCCAAAACCGGATTCAAGCAGATCCAACCGGGCATACACGCCGTTG
>JAISBT010000134.1 GCA_031266055.1 Deltaproteobacteria bacterium | reverse complement strand
GAAGCGCATGCGTAGTTTTAAGTGTGACATGTCACTAGTACGCTGTAACACTTAAAAGTTCGTATAGAACAGCGTACTGACGCCGGGCGAACAAGCCCGGCGCGCCGCCGTAATGCGGCGGAGCAAATCAAAAACCACGTTTTTTGCGTTGCGGTCATCACACTTCAAACGTAGCGAAGCGAAGTTTTAAGTGTGACATGGCACTAGACGGAAGCCAGGGCCAGGGTCATGCCCGCGCCGGTGCGTTTTGATAAAACCAGCTCGGGCCGGCCGTTTTCTTGCCCTTTGCCGCCGCTGTACCCGCCCGCGGCCAGCAAAGCGGCGGCTTCGCACACGCTGGCTGTCCCGGTGAGCGCTTTTACCCGGCTGGAAGGAGTTTGCGCCTTTACAGCGTCAAGCTCGTCCGCGCTGAAAAAAATCAAGGGTAAACGCAGGTTGGCGGCAAAATCCTTCAGGCCGCTTTCTTCCTTTTTTAAGTCAATACTCGCCAGGCCGAGTAACTGGGAAAAGCGGAAGTCGTTTTTCAGCAGTTCTTCACTGACAAAGGCGCGCAGTTCTTGCGCGCTGGTGTTTTTTTTACACCCCAGACCCAGCCAGAGTTTTTTGCTTTGCAGGATCAGAATTTTTCCGCTTTCCTCCAACCCGGCTTGATCCGGCAGTCCGTCCAGGTTTTCCGGGTTTACCAGAACCAGAGGTTTCCCTGAACGTTGCGCCTGAAAAATTTCCTCCGGGGCGGACAGGCGGGAAAACAATTTTTCCGCAGCCGCCGTACGCAGGTTGAGCAGCCTGTCCGGGTCGTAAAGCGCAACGGCTTCCGCTGCACGGCGGTTCAGCAGGGCCGCGCTGATGTGGCGGATGGCTCCGGGGTTCACGATGTGCAGGTCGCTTTCCTGCGCCAGCACATCAATGGCGGGCATCCGCAGGGAGTCTGAGGCCGTGGTGATCACCGCCTGGCTCGCCATGCCGCCGGAGCTGCCGGTCAGATCCCCGGCCAGAGCGACGGCCAGACGGTTGGCCCCGCCAAGGTGCCCCGAGAGCAGGCTGATGACGAATTTGCCCTGTTGATCCAGCAACAGTACAGCCGGGTCAACCGTTTTGCCGCGCAGGAGGGGGGCCAGTGCGCGCACGGCTGTTCCGCTTGCGCAAATCAGGATATGGCAGGAAAAGGCGTTGAAATTGGCGGACAGAATTTCGGCCAGACGATCAAAATACGCGCAAGGTTCCGTATAATCCGCGTTGCGGCTTGCGTCGGCGGGAATTCCGGCCGGCCGCAAACCCGCGGACAAAAAAATTTTGCCGCGCGTCCAACCGTCCAGCTTGCATATTCTTGCTGCCAGTCGCGCGCCCTCTTCAGTCAGGGCATATACGGCAAAATCAATATTTGAGGTCATTGCGCCGCTGATTTTTGTTTTTTGTATAGTCCCTCCTGGAAGATAACGGCGGGCAAAGCCCGCCTACGCCTGTTTGGCGGCAAGGGTTTGAGGACAAATCTTTATAATTTCTCTGGTTCAGGAAGTGCGGAAGCAGCGGAAATTGATTCATTAAGGCGCTGTACCGCCGCGCTGTTGATGAGCGAGCGCATCTGCCCCATAGCCATTTTGTTGAGATAACCCAGCCGTATCTACCCGATTTGGACTTAAGGCCAATAGCGTTTGTCGCCGCAATCCATTTTTGAGGAGACAGCACAAAAGCGTTTCGCCCTGCCGCCGTTCTAAACCCGTCGAATTCGACGGGTTTAAAATCGGGATTGTTTAATTGTTCCCATAAGCCTAAAAATTCAATGGATTCTCGGTTACGCAACCAATTTTTCACTACATCATCCGGAGCATCGCTTTTATACCGGGCTATATCGGTCAAGCTGATGTAATCGGCCTGATTTGCTGTTATGTATACCGCAATGTTTAAGCCTTTTGCCTGGATAACCGTTTTTATCTGTTTCGGCATTTTAAAAATCTCTTTCACTTTACGCCGTTATTGAGCGGTAGAGCAGATTAACATTGAAAATGTTCATCTGCTCTGCAAGGATTTGCCCGCAAATCCTTGCCACGAGATTGTCGTAGGCGGGCGAAAGCCCGCCGTTAAGCGACAATCTCAAAGTGAATATGCTCTAGTGTCCAGAAAATTTTGCACTTTTTGTAGCAGCCCGGCCTTGGCCCATACCCGTTTGAGCAGGGGACTGATATTTTCGCGCGACCTGTCGGAATACCTGCCGGGAAATACATAGTCGAAGTTGAAAAATCTGTTTTCAGTACCGGCTGGGTTCAATTTTCCGGGTGATAGCCCGGCTCCGTCGGCCACCACTCCAGGCCCATGTCCGCCGGAGCGGGCACGCGTACTTCAGGCCGGATAAACTCAGAACCTGATTTCTTCCAACGCGGCCAGGGTTTTGGAAAAATTTTCCTCGCTGTGCGCAAAAGAAACCATGGCGGTTTCAAAAGCTGAAGGGGCGAAGTTTATTCCTCTTTGCCGCAAGCCTTTGTACAGCTTGGTCATCAGTTTGGTATCGGCAGTTTTCGCCCCGGCAAAGTCCCGCACTTTAACCGGAGTAAAGAAAATGGTGAACATGCTGGCTATGCGGTTGATGCACACGGGAATGTTTTTGCGCGCGAAGATTTCTTCCATATTCCGGCAGAAAATTTCCACTTTTTGCTCCAGGGCCGGGTAATCGGAAGTCTTCAGCACCTTGAGCGCGGCTATGCCGGCGGCCATGGCCACAGGGTTTCCGGAAAGCGTTCCCGCCTGATAAACCGGCCCGCTGGGCGCAAGGTATTCCATAATTTCGCGTTTGCCGCCGAAAGCGCCCACGGGCATTCCGCCGCCGATAATTTTACCCAGAGTGGTCAAATCCGGTTTGACGCCGAAATATCCCTGCGCGCCGTTGTATGCCACGCGGAACCCGGTAATGACTTCATCGAAGACCAGCAGCGCTCCATAGCGGTCGCACAGGGAGCGCAGCCCGGGCAAAAATTCCGGCTCCGGCAGAACCAGCCCCATGTTGCCGGCGCAGGGCTCGACAAAGACCGCCGCTATATCCTCCGGGTATTGTCTGCATAAATTCTCCACCGCGGCCAGATCGTTGTAAGGGGCGATTAAAGTATCCATAATTACGGCTTCCGGCACGCCGGGCGTTCCCGGTATGGAAAGCGTGGCTACTCCCGACCCGGCGCTGGCCAGAAAAGCGTCACCATGCCCGTGGTAAGCGCCGTCGAACTTGAGCAGTTTTTTTCTGCCGGTAAAGCCGCGGGCCAGGCGCAAGGCGCTCATGGTGGCCTCGGTGCCGGAAGACACCATACGCGCCATCTCCACCGAAGGCAGGGCGGCGTGGATCTCTTTGGCCAAAATGACTTCATTTTCGCAAGGCGCCCCGTAGCTTGTTCCGCGTTCCACGGCCTCCAGGACGGCTCTGGTGACTTCCGGGTGGGCATGCCCCAGAAGCAACGGCCCCCATGATTCGACAAAATCTATATATTCCACTCCGTCCACGCTGGTTATTTTGCTGCCCCTTGCGCTGGCTATGAACAGAGGAACGCTGTCCACCGAGGCGCAGGAGCGTACCGGGCTGTTGACCCCGCCGGGGATGTATTGGAGGGCTTCGGCAAAGAGCGCGGCTGATTTTTTTTCCATGTTTTTGTCCTTGTTTTATGATCGCTTCGTTTTGGCGGCGTGGTGATATATGATTCAAAAATAAGTCATGGAGTTTTTTTTGAGTTCTTTCACACTGTGTAAAACGGCATAGGTTTTGAGGGTGGTATGCCGGAGTATAAAATCGATTATTTCCAGATATTCGTTTTTATGCCTTCCATGCGTCATGGTGAACATGTTATAAGGCCAGTCCGGAGCAGTGGAAGGGCGGTAGTAACAGTGTGAAATGAGCGGGTGGGTTGAAGCCGCGGCGCCCGCCTGATCGGCTTCAGCCTGATCGCGGGCGACCCAGGCAATCATGGCGTTATGTCTGTAGCCTGCCCATTGGTGTTTTATGCTGGCCCCAAAGCGGCGTATACTTCCCGCGTCTTTCAGCCGGCGCAAAAAATTCAGGACAAAGTCTTCGTCCGTTCCTGCAATTTTTGCGATATCCGCATAAGGGGTCAGGCTTTTGGGCAGGTCTTCCTGCACAATGCGCAATATTTCAAGCTCTGTGGAGCTGAAAGGTGAAGATTCGGCAGGCGGCATCAACAAGTAATACACGCCGGCGGGAACCTTGGCAAGCCTGCGGACGCCGCAAAACCGCGCTCGCGCGGTTTTGCTTTGAAATTTGAACAAGACCTTGTACAGTGGCTGCATAAGGGAGCATCAATGAAAATTACGGTACTGGGCGGCGGAAGCTGGGGCACGGCGCTGGGGAGCATGCTTGCCGCCAATGGGAAAAACGTCGGGTTGCTGCTGCGCGATGCGGGCGCGGCGCAAGAGATCAATCTCCAGCATACCAACAGCCGTTATCTGCCCGGTCTTGTCCTGCATGAAAATTTGCGGGCCACGCTTGATCCGGCGGAAGCCTTTGCGGAAACGGATCTATGCCTGCCGGCCGTTCCCTGCCAAAGTATGCGCGAGGTGCTTGTTTCCCTGGCGGGATATGTTTTGCCGGGCCTTCCAGTAGTTTGCGCCAGCAAGGGGCTTGAACTGGGTACGCATAAAACCATGTCCGCGGTTGTGCGGGAAGTGATCCCGCAAGCGCGCTACGCTATTATATCCGGCCCGTCTTTTGCCAGGGAGGTTGCCTTGGGGATGCCCAGCGCCGTGGTCATGGCCTGCGGCGAAAAGGTTTTGGGCGAATCGCTCCGGGCGGTTTTTTCCGGCGCGACCTTGAGGGTTTACTCCAGTATTGACGTTATTGGGGTGGAAATCGGCGGCGCTATTAAAAATGTTGTTGCCATTGCCGCCGGAGCCAGCGATGGTTTGGGTTTGGGGCATAATGCCCGGGCTGCCCTCATAACTCGCGGCCTTGCGGAAATGAGCAGGCTGGGAGCGGCGTTGGGGGCAAACCCGGCGACTTTTATGGGGCTTTCGGGCATGGGGGATTTGGTGCTTACCTGCACCGGGGATCTTTCCAGAAACCGCCGGGTTGGGTTGGGTTTGGCCAAAGGGCAGGCTCTGGGCCGGATTACGGAAGAACTGCATATGGTGGCTGAGGGAGTTAAAACCACTGAAGCCGCGGTAATGCTCGGCGATGAACTGGGCGTGGATTTACCCATAGCGGTGACTGTGCGGTCGCTTTTGCAGGGTGAAGTGAGTATGGCGGAAGCGGTGAAATTGCTCATGGGGCGTTCCCTGAAACAGGAATAAAGGAGTTCGTGTGTCTGTCGTGATGGGTACAGCCGGGCATGTCGATCATGGTAAAACTTCGCTGGTGCGGGCGCTTACCGGGATTGACTGCGACCGTCTGGCGGAGGAAAAAAGACGCGGCATCACCATTGAACTTGGCTTTGCCTATCTTGATTTGCCTGGCGGCGGCAAATTGTCCATTGTCGATGTGCCCGGACACGAGCGTTTTGTGAAGCACATGGTCGCCGGGGCCGGCGGCATGGATTTTGTCGTTCTGGTGATTGCCGCTGACGAGGGCGTTATGCCGCAGACGCGCGAACATCTGGAAATTTGTTCGCTTCTGGGCATCCGTAACGGTCTGGTGGCGCTGACCAAAATTGATATGGTGGAAGCGGACTGGCTGGCCATGGTGCATGAAGACCTGAAAAATTTTCTTCAGGGCACTTTTCTGGAACACGCCGCTGTTTATCAGGTTTCATCGCAAACCGGCCAGGGGATTCCGGAACTTAAACTTGCCCTGACCGCCATGGCGGGGACTTATATGCCCAAGAGGCGGGGAGATCTGGCCCGTATGCCGGTGGACAGGGTGTTCAGTTTGCACGGGTACGGCACGGTGGTGACCGGCACGCTGATTTCCGGCAATTTTTTACTGGGGGAGGATCTGCAGCTCATGCCTTCCGGAGCCGGCAAGCGAACGAGCAAGGCAAGAGGTCTGCAAACCCACGGGCAGGCCGTGGAAATGGCTCCGGCGGGTTTTCGCACGGCGGTGAATGTGCCCATGCTGGAAGTGGCGGAGGTCAACAGGGGCGATGTGCTTGCCAGACCGGGCAGTCTTTTTGCGGCCGACTCCTGGGTGGCGCGGCTGCACTGCCTTGCTTCCGCGCCCAGGGCCTTGCGGCAGCGGGCGGAGGTGCATTTTCACCATGAAACCAGGGAAACGCAGGCCAGAATTTATTTTTTGGATAGAGACAAGCTTTTGCCCGGCGAAAGCGCTCTGTGCAGAATCCGTTTTACTGAACCGCTGGTGGGTGTTTTCGGAGATCATTGCGTACTGCGCTCTTTTTCCCCGCTCCGCACTGTCGGCGGCGGCGTATTGGTGCATCCGCTGGATTTGCGTTTGCATAAAGGCGACCCGGAATATGCGGCGAAAACAGGCGTGCTGACGCGTCTGGCCGAAGCCGGGACGGGCTTGCCCGCGGAAGAGGCCATTGCCTGCCAGTTGGCTTTACGCGGCATACAGGGGGCGAGTTTTGCGCAGTTGCGCGTACTGACGGATTGCGCATCCGGCCTGCTGGAAAAAACTCTGCAGCGGATGTGCGGCAAACAGAGCGTATTTCTGGTGGATAAAGAAGATCGCCTGTACCTTGCCGGGGAGGAAGCGGAACGTCTTTGCGCGTCCTGTCTGGAGCGCGTGGAACAGTTTCATAAAAATGAGCCGCTGCAAACCGGTATCGGCCGCAGCGCCATACTTTCCGGGTGGGGCAAAAACCTGGGAGCCAAGTTGGGGCACTTTGTGCTGGAACGTCTGATCCGGCAAGGTAAACTGGTTTCCGCGGATGAAGCGTTGCATTTGCCCAGCCATAAAATTTTTCTGCACAAAGGCGCGGCGGATTTACGCGCGGCAATGCTGCAGGCGTATACGCAGGCGGGTCTGACCCCGCCCAACCTGCTTGAGCTGCTGGACACACTGGGGGCCAATGTCAAAGAAGCCGGCCCGGTGCTGAAAATAATGCAGGCGGAAGGTGAACTGGTCAAGCTGACGGAATCCGTTTACTACGCCGCCGGAGTTTTGGCCGGGGTGCGGGAGCAGGTGTCCGGCTGGTTTAATACGCATGATAATCTTGATTTGGCGGACTTGAAAGAATTGACCGGCGGTCTGTCCCGCAAATACCTTATCGCTTTGCTGGAATATTTTGATAAAAACCGGCTGACCATGCGCATCGGCGACAAGAGGGTTTTGCGGGGATTGCCGGGTAACGTATAATGCTCTATTCCCACTCAATGGTTGCCGGAGGTTTGGAGGAAATATCGTAAACCACCCTGTTCACGCCTTTTACCTCATTTATAATGCGGCTGGAAATGTTTTTAAGCAGTTCAGCCGGCAGCGCCACCCAGTCCGCGGTCATGGCGTCAACGCTTTCAACCACCCGCAGGGCTATCACATGCTCGTAGCTGCGCCCGTCGCCCATAACCCCCACGGTTTTCAGGGGGAGGAGCACGGCAAAACCCTGCCATACTTTGGTATACCAGCCGGAGGCGCGCAGTTCTTCCAGCACAATCATATCGGCCTTGCGCAGCAAACTTAAACGTTCCGGGGTTATTTCCCCCACTATGCGCACCGCGAGTCCGGGGCCGGGGAAGGGGTGGCGCTGGATGAATTCATCCGGCAGGCCGAGTTCCCCGCCAAGAACACGCACTTCGTCCTTGAAAAGCTCGCGCAGGGGTTCCACCAGCGCAAGCCGCATATGTTGCGGCAATCCGCCTACATTGTGGTGGCTTTTGATCACTGTGCCCATTCCGGTGGCGGATACGGATTCGATTACATCCGGGTACAGGGTGCCCTGGGCCAGAAAATCAACTTGGTCAAGTTTCCGCGCCGCGCCGTCAAACACTTCTATGAAGCTGTGCCCGATAATTTTACGCTTTTGTTCCGGGTCGATCACTCCGCGCAGGCGGGTCAAAAACATCTCTTGCGCGTTAACAATCTGTAAATTCAGGTTAAAATACCGCCGTAGATTTTCTTCCACCCAGGCGCTTTCGCCTGCGCGCAACAGGCCGTTATCCACAAAAATGCAGTGCAGATTGTTGCCGATGGCTTTGGAAAGTAAAATGGCGGTAACAGTGGAATCAACCCCGCCGGAAAGAGCGCAGACCACTTTTTTATCGCCTATTTTTTCCCGCAGGGCGGCAATGGCGCGGCCGACAAAGGAAGACATGCTCCAGTTCGGCTCAAGTCCGCATATTTTAAACAGAAAATTTTGTAAAATTTCTTTTCCGTCTTCCGTATGATGTACTTCAGGATGGAACTGCACGGCATAGATGCGCCGTTTTTGATCCGCCATGGCGGCTACGTCAATGTTGTCCGTACGGGCGATAATTTCAAAGCCCGGCGGCGGAGCATCAACTCTGTCGCCATGCGACATCCATACTTTAAGCGTCTCCGGCCGGCCTTTGGTTCCGGAAAAATCAAAGAGCGGCGAAGGGCGGATAATATGCAGCAGGGCCGGCCCATATTCGCGCTGTTCAGCTTCGGCGAGCTTCCCGCCCAGACTTTTCCCCAAAAGCTGCATTCCATAGCAGATACCGAGTATAGGCACACCCAAATCCAGAAGCCCGGCCTCGAACTTCGGCGCGTTTTCCTCACTCGCGCCGGCCGGGCTTCCGGAAAGAACAAGCGCGGCCGGGCGGATCGCTTGTATTTTGCTCAACGGCGCGGTACAGGGAACAATTTCGGAATAAACGCCGGCTTCGCGCACCCGCCGCGCTATCAGCCGGGTAACCTGGGAACCGTAATCAATTACAACAACCGTTTGCATGTATTCCCCTTCCAATATTTTTCATGCTCCATGCCGCTCCTGCCGTGCAGTTACAACATATCAAGCCGCTTGTAAACATTCTTGCAGGCAGCGGCGGCCGCCAGCGCGCGAGTGTTTTATGCGGTTATTCCACGGTCACGCTTTTAGCGAGATTGCGCGGCTGATCCACGTCTTTGCCCAGGTAAGTCGCGGCTTCATAGCTTAAAAGCTGCAACAGGGGCAAAATGGCGAAGCCGGTAAAAGGCTCCGGAACCCGCGGGATATTCAACTGCTGTTCGGAACGGATGTTTTTGCCGCCCTGCTTGTCGGCAATGGCCAAAATCGGGCCGCTGCGCGCCGCGATTTCTTCAATATTGGAAAAAGTTTTGGCAAACATCTCATCCGCGGGAGCAATGGCAATGGTCAGAAATTCCGGGTCAATGAGGGCTATGGGGCCGTGTTTCATTTCTCCCGCAGCGTAGGCCTCGGCATGCACATAGGAAAGTTCCTTGAACTTGAGGGCGCCTTCCAGAGCCAGAGCGAAACTGCGCCCGCGGCCGAGAAAAAAAATGTTGCGCGCCGAAGCGGCCCGGACGGCAAAATCCTTTGCCTCTTCACGCATTTCGGGCAATTCCTTTTCCAGCAGATCCGCCAATTGCTCAAAGTGGAACAGGTGTTTTTGTATTTCTTCACCGCTCAGGGTTTTAGTTTGCCGCGCCCAGTACAGAGCGAGCAGCGCAAGAAGAGCCATCTGGCTGCACAGGGCTTTGGTGGAGGCAACACTTATTTCCGGCCCGGCCTGGGTGTAAATTACCCGGTCGGTTTCCCTGGCCAATGAGGATCCGACCACATTGCACAGGCCAAGGGTAACGCAGCCGGCGCTTTTGGCCACTTTCACGGCAGCCAGGGTATCCGCGGTTTCGCCGGACTGGCTGATCAAAATGACCAGTTCTTTCGCGCTGAGCAAAGGTTTGCGATATCTGAACTCTGAAGCGATTTCCACCGTACAGGGAATATTTCCCCACTGTTCCAGAAGGGAGGAACCCCAAAGGCCGGCGTTGTAGGAAGTTCCGCAGGCGATAATTCTTATGCGCTCAGGCTTTTTCAGACTTTTCAGCCCTTCAAGTTCCGGCAGAACGACCCTGCCCCCCGCCAAATCCAGGCGTCCGGCCAGAGCGCTGCGCAAAACAGCGGGCTGTTCGCAGATTTCCTTGAGCATAAAATGTTTGAAGCCGCCTTTCTGGGCCGACTGCGCATCCCATTCAATCCGTTGCGTTTCTTTTTGGATGGCCGCAAGGTTGTCCAGTTTGAATACCGTGCAGGTATTGGGCGTGATGCGGATAAGCTCGCCTTCGTCCGGGAAAATTACCTTGCGGGTATAGGCCAGAAAAGCTGTAACGTCGGAAGAGACAAAATTTTCATGCTCTCCGATGCCGGCTATAAGCGGGGCGGATTTGCGCGTGGCATAGAGCGTATCCGGCTCATCGCCGCAAAGCAGCACCAGGGCGAAAGTCCCGTGGGCCAGTTTTATGGCCCGTTGAAAGGCGGAGAGATTATCGGGCGCGGTTTTGCGGCATTCGGCAATAAGGTTGAGCAATACCTCAGTATCTGTATCACTGAAAAATTTATAGCCCTTGGAAGTCAGTTCAGCTTTGATTTCCCGGTAATTTTCGATTATACCGTTATGCACCATGGAAAATTTACGATCATTGGAGATGTGCGGATGCGCGTTGGCTTCGCTGGGCGCCCCGTGGGTAGCCCAACGGGTATGCCCCAGGCCGCAGGTAGCCAGCATGGGGTTTGGATTCGCGTACAGTTTGTCGACCAGGGCATTCAGCTTGCCGGGAGCCTTGATGCAACGAAATTGCCCCTGCTGTACAAAGGCGATGCCTGAAGAGTCATATCCCCGGTATTCAAGCCTGCGCAGACCTTCAACAATGATTGGCGTTGCGGCTTGGTAACCGGTATATGCAATAATTCCGCACATGCTTGTGAACTCCTTGTTAAGGCGATAATAGCATAAGCGCGTATTTTTATAAAGGAGTATGTTGTGAGTGACGTCCGCTCTGGCCCTTGCCAATGGGAAACAGTTATCGGTCTGGAGGCGCATGTGCACCTCAGGACGGCCAGCAAACTTTTTTGCGCTTGTCCCAACAAGTTCGGCGGAGAGCCCAATACCCGCATCTGCCCGGTATGCTCGGGGATGCCGGGAGCTTTGCCGGTCATCAACGGCCGGGCTGTGGCTTTGGCTGTGCAGGCCGGGCTGGCCTTGGGCTGCGCCGTAAACCTGCATTCGCTTTTTTCGCGCAAAAGCTATTTTTACCCTGATTTACCCAACGGATTCCAGACCTCCCAGCTTGAACCGCCTGTTTGCTCCAGCGGACTTTTCAGGCTGGAGGCTTCCGGAGGAACCCGCGTAAACCCGGAAATCCGCATCAACCGCATTCATCTGGAAGATGACGCGGGCAAATGCATCCATATGGGCAGCTCTTGCAGCATGGTGGACTTGAACCGGGCCGGCACTCCCATGATCGAAATAGTGACCGAGCCGGATTTGCGCAGTGGGGCTGAAGCCGCCGAATTTATGCGCCAATTGCGCAAGCTCTTGATGTATCTGGATATAACCGATGGAAACATGGAAGAAGGCAGTATGCGCTGCGATGTGAATGTTTCCTTGCGTCCTTTTGGCGCAAAAGAATATGGCACCAGGGCCGAACTTAAAAATCTCAATTCTTTTATCAGCGTGCGCGCGGCAGTGGAATTTGAAGAGGAACGGCAGAAGGAAATTCTGGAAGCGCAGGGAGCAGTGGAACAGGAAACCCGCCTGTTTGATCCGGAAAGCTGTACCACGCGGGCCATGCGTTCCAAGGAGGATGCGCCGGATTACCGTTATTTTCCCAACCCGGATTTACCCCCGATTATTCTGACGCAGGCTTTTGTGGACAAAATTCACGGCTCCCTGCCCGAGCGTCCGGAAAAGCGGCGCGAGCGTTATGTGGAAACCCTTGGCCTGCATGATGAGGAAGCTTCTTTGTTGGCGGCTTCAGCGGCCTTGGCGGATTATTTCGAGGCTGCCCTGGCTTTGTGCAGCAGCCCCAAGCGCGTGGCCGGCCTGATTTTGGGCGAACTTTTACCCGAGGCGTCCAGGAGGTCGGTCGCCTTCGCGGATCTCGGGTTCTCGCCTGCTCGTCTGGCGCATACGGTGACCATGCTGGAACAGGGCAAGGTCAGTTTGAAGGTGGTGCAGGATCTTTTTTCTGAACTGTTGGACAGCGGTGAGAGTGTCGAAAAATTGGCCGAAAAAAAGGGCTTGCTCCAGGTTTCGGATGCCGGAGCTTTGGAACAGGCGGTTTTGGCGGCCATTGAAGCTAACCCGGCGGAAGCCGCGGATTACCGGGCAGGCAAAAAAAAGCTGCTGGCGTTTTTTGTGGGGCGGGTAATGCGCGAGACCAAAGGGGCGGGCAACCCGGCTGTGATTAACGAACTTGTCAAAAAACATCTCGGAGCTTGACCCTATGTCTGTAAATAAAGAAATAGCGTTGCACGTCGGCAAACTTGCCCGGCTCAATCTTGTGGAAACCGAAAAACTGGAGCTTTTCGCCCGGCAGATGGAACAAATTGTGGAATATATGGATATCTTGAAATCCGCTGACACCGCCGGGGAGGAACCGCTCTTTTCGCCCATGCGCCGTACCGCTCCTTTGCGGGAAGATGTCGCGCATTTGCTGTACACGCGGGACGAAGAACTGGCCAATGCCCCGGAAAAAGACGCGGGTTTTTTCCTGGTGCCCAGGATTTTGTAATCCCGTTTGAAGGAGAAGCCATGCCGGAAATTTACGATTTAAGCCTGTCCCGGGTTGCCGAGGGGCTGCGGAACAAAGAATATGGCGTAAGTGAAGTTGTGGAAAGCGCGCTTGCGCGGATTGAGGCCACAGAGCCGAAGCTCAACGCCTGCATCAGCATTCTGGCAGATGCCGCCCGGGAACAGGCCGTGCGGATGGATAAACAGGGGCCGCAAAAAAATCAGCCGCTGTGGGGAGTGCCGGTAGGATTTAAAGACGTGATTTGTCTTAAAGGCAGCCGGACAACCTGCGCTTCCCGTTTTCTGGAAAATTTCAGGCCTTTCTATGACGCTGAGGTGGCCGTGCGCATGAAAGAGGCCGGCGCGGTGGTGCTGGCAAAAACCAATATGGATGAATTTGCCATGGGTTCGACCACTGAAAATTCCTGTTTCGGCCGTACCGCCAACCCTTGGGATTTGGAGCGCGTTCCCGGCGGTTCCAGCGGCGGTTCCGCCGCGTCTGTGGCCGCGAAACAGGTTTTTGCGGCTCTCGGCAGCGATACCGGCGGTTCCATAAGGCAACCTGCGGGGTTTTGCGGCTGTGTCGGGCTTAAACCAACTTATGGGCGCGTTTCGCGCTATGGAGTGGTGGCTTTCGGCAGTTCTTTCGACCAGGTGGGCCCGCTGACCCGCACGGTGGAAGATTGCGCCAGGGTGTTTGCGGTGCTGGCCGGGCCGGATGCCAAGGATTCCACCAGCGCCAGGCTGGATTTGCACCCTGAAGGTCTTCCGGAGCAGGATTTTGTGGCCAAGGCCGGGCGGGGCCGCAGCGAGGAACCGGCGGATACGCTTAAAGGCATGAAAATCGGTGTGCCGGACGAGTTTTGGGAATCCGGCCTTACGGCTGAAGTGGAAGAACGCTGCCGGGATATTTTGAAGAAATTGGAGGGGCAGGGGGCGACGCTCGTGCCGGTGTCCCTGCCCAATCAAAAATATGCCCTGGCCGTGTATTATATTATGGCTTCGGCGGAGGCTGGCACCAATCTGGCCCGCTTTGACGGCGTGCGCTACGGGCGCAGGGCGGAAAACCCGGCCGACTTGCTGGATCTTTATGTTTCCTCACGCTCGCGGGGTTTCGGCGAAGAAGTGCAACGCCGCATCATGCTTGGAACTTTTGTGCTTTCCTCAGGCTATTACGATGCCTATTACCGCAAGGCCGCGCAAATACGGCGGCTGCTTTTGCGGGATTTTGAAAACGCTCTTGATTTGGAGCGGGGAGGGTGCCATGCGTTGCTTGCTCCCACCTCTCCTTGCGCGGCCTGGAAATTCGGCAGCCTGTCGGCTGACCCCCTGACTGTGTACAAGATGGATTTGCTCACCGTAACTTTGAATCTGGTCGGTTTACCGGGTTTGGCCTTATCAGCGGGGCTCGGGCGCGAGAGCGGAATGCCGGCGGGCATACAAATTATGGGCCGGCCGTTTGACGAGGCCGCATTACTGCGTTTGGGCGCGGTTATTGAAAGACTGGCCCCGGGGCTTGGAGAGCCGGCCGGGATATGAAGTTGCGCCGGTTCTACAGATTTCCGCGATCCACAAGCGAATCCTCCGAATTCCCACGCGCTGCGTACCGAATTGAGTTGGACGCATTACCGCATCGACTATGTAAACTGGTGATATTTCGTGCCCAGGCTTGCAGCCAGAGCATGGTCGGCGTTCAGCGCCCGTCCTAAGTTTGGCGGTTTCCGGCTATTTCCCCCAGACCATGAGCAATCAGCGAAACCATCATGGTGTTGATGCTCACGCCCTCTTCATTGGCTCGTTCCTGCAAATCGCGGTGAATACTGCGGGGCAGGCGGGCCACGAGGCGGGCGGGTTTTTTCGCCTTAGGCCCGCCCCACTTCTGATTGGCGGCCAACCATGCGGTTTCGGCCTCAGCGGCGTTGCGTAAAGCTTCTTCCGGAGTCTCTCCGTCAGACATGCAGCCGGGCAGGTCGGGGAACGTAGCCAGCCAGCCGCCGCCTTCCGCTTCCGTCAAGGGACGGATTTCTATTTTGTTCTTGGGAACGTTCATTGTTCATCTCCTGTACGCTATCGGCCAGTGCCACAAACTTGGTGATATAAATCGGCTTGATGGGGCGGCGGGCCGGGATGCTCAAGTGCTCGCCGTATGGGCTGCGAAAGATGACGTGGCTGCTGCCGTCATGCATCCACTCAATGCCCAGGCTGCCTGCAACACTTTGCAATTCTTCAATGCGCCAGTCACGTGGATTATCCCTCATTTTTCGCAGCCGTTTATCCGCTTGTACCATGACGCCTCCTAGATGATAATACTATCTGTGATATCATTGTCAAGAGGGGTGAGGGCCCCAATCCACCACGGTTTCGAGGATATTTGCTCAGAGGGGCAAAATATACCCCTTTATAACGCCAATTTCAGCTTCTTCAGACCATGACTCGGGCAAAAGGTGTCACCGATCCAGATTTTTGTGTACTGCGCTTCACGGCGGAGTCCGGGCGTTACTACAGCAACTTCAAGTCGGAAAATTTTCAACCGGAGTAAAGAAGGAGCATTACTAGAGAAGCGCGCCGCGCATGGAAGCAATGGCGGATTACACAAATACCTTCGCCTGCGGAATCTCTCAGAGTTTCCGGCCCACGAGTTGAATGATATTGAAATATTTTCCGGCTCCCGCTTGCATCATGGGAATATCCCCCTGAGCATGTGGGTTAGGAGATTGCAGCCAATCGTCCCACGCCTGTTTGCATGAGTTCATTTCACGCAGCACAGTAATCGCTATGTTGGGCTCTTTTTCCCATAGCGCCTGCCACCAGCCGCAGGAATAAAAATACCACTCTGGCGTCCAGTAGGGCTGGATTTCTTCCGGCAACTGCCCTTCAGGAAAATCTTGTATAAATCCAGGCACGGCAACCGCCATAAGGCCGCCTTTTTTCACAAAAGGCAGGAGTTTCGGCAGCATTGCCTCATTGTTGCCAAAGTACTGATATGCATCCACGCTTATGAGCATATCAAAATCTCCATGAGCAAATGGAATTTCTTTCGTTGCGTCAACCAAGATGGGAATTATTTTTGAATCAAGTCCTTGGCTTACGAACCGTTCCATGTTTTCGGTTGGGGCAATCCATAAATCGGCCGCAAACACTGTCACATCATATTTTCCCGCAAGCAGGATGGAAGAAATTCCCATTCCGCAACCCAGGTCAAGACTACGCATACCTGGAGAAATATGAAGAAAGCCCGCCAGTTCTTCCGTAATACGCATGGCATTTGGTCCTATCATGGTATTCAGAAGAAATTTTATATCATAGTTGTCAGTAAAAGGAGTTTCCATCTTTTTATTCCTTGTAAGTGGTTTGCTGTAGACATATTAGGGGGTGTTAACATTTAAGCAAGCCATATATAGGTCGATACTATTAACAGCATTGCCATAAAATTTGAGTCCAG
>JAISBT010000131.1 GCA_031266055.1 Deltaproteobacteria bacterium | reverse complement strand
ATCCGCACTTCTTCCGGGCGCGCTGGAATCAATGACCACCGGCCTGGAAAAATCCAGAGCAGCGGCGCCGGAACCGCCTGCCTGCGCCGCGCCCTCCGGCTGCCCCGCCTGAACCTGTCCGGCGCCCTGAATACCGCCGGAAAGCGCGGGCGCCGGGTCAGGCGATGTGGATGGCCTGTTGCCCGAAGCTTGCGGAACAGTAATTTTTAGGGGGATAGGGTCGCCGGGGGTATTGCCGCCCGCTGCGGCCTCCGCAGCTTTAACTTCCCGAGCTTGTTTACCGGCGGCATTTCCGGAAACATTTTCAGCTTCCGCGCGGCTGCGGCCTGAAACACGGCTTCCGGGCCACCTCCCCATTTTCGGACTGTCAAATATCTGCTCGGGATCTTTGTAATAATCCAGATATTGCCCGGTTATAAACCCGTTGGCTTCCGGTTCAAGCGGGTGGATTTCCGGTGCAGATTCCGGAGCGGCGCTGGCCGGGGTCTGCGGAGCAACCGCCGGCGCGCGCGGGCAAAAACCCTGCCCGGACAAAACGCTGAAGTAGATATCCCCGGCATCACGGCACCCTTTCCGGCTGTATATGTCCGAAAACTCCGCTACGCACCAGCCGGACAAATTGGAAAGATATTGCCTGCGGCCTTGGCGGAACCGCGTTTCCGCCAGAGCGCATTCTTCATCCGTGTCAAACCCGCGTTGAATATCGGAAAAAAATATGTCCCGGGCCTGTTTGAAACCCGCCGCGCAACCTTCGACAAATTCCGCACCCAAAGCCCCCGGCCGGGCGCAACGCTCGGTAACAGCCTCTTCCGCCACCCGCGGATCAATCATTATGTCCCGGCCGGAAAAACGCGCGGCGGCGCCATAAGTTGTCCCGGCGGACAAAAACGCCGGACAAAATAAAGACAGCCCCACGGCAAAACAAATACATAATCGTTTCCGGCTTCTCATACAGAATCCATCTTTTTATGCACGCTTATCGTCAATATCGTCTGAAAAGATTAGAGCATTTTAACGTGGACAAGCCAACCAGCGACGCATTTCAGAATTTTGTCCCATCCAGGCCAGTGAAGCGTCAAGATCTGATAATCCGTGCGGTTCAAGAGTAAATGAGGGGTACAGGTTCAAGCTGACCAGCAACGGGAAAAAAAGGCCGAACGGAATTGCGGCGCAGCCGAGTCCAAGATGCTGATCCAGCGTGCCGTCATTATCATGCAAATGCAGATGGCCCAGATAGGGCTTAAAAGCTTTTACCCATCCTTCCAGGTTATGCAGCGCGCTTCCCCCGGCAAAACAGTGCCAGTGTCCGATATCAAAACACAGGGCGATTTTACGCCCATTCTGTCCGCAGGTTAACCTGTCCAGCAGAGCCAGCAAGGGAAGCGGATCGCTTTCATGCGTATTTTCCAAAAACAATCGCCCGGAAGCAATGCCGGCGACTTTTTCCCAAGCCGCAGCCGAATAATCCAGCCAGGCTTCCGATGGAAACCCTTCCGCCGCGCCTTTCCGCTCCACAAAGGCCGAAGCGTCCGTAGCCGCGCTATATCCGGGGTGCCCGATCAAATGCCGCGCGGCGAAGATATCGGCCATTTCCGCCGCTCTACAGAGAATATCCAGGCTTTTCCGCCCTTGCGGGCGGTTTTGTACGTTGCCCGGCGGCAACATAAAAAAAGGCAAATGAACGGAACAAAAGGAACCTTGCTCCAGGATGCGCGCGGCAATTTTTTGGTGCCAGCTTAAAGGCAAGGCAAGGCTTACTTCATCCAGACCCAGTTCCAGGCCGAAGGCGTGCTCCAGGTCATTCCGGGCGGCATAGCCGAAAAACCGGTCAAGCCACGCCTCTTCACGATATATCCACGCAAGAGGCAAATTCACAAAAAATTCCATAGGGCTGCCTCAATTTGGTTCATAAAATATAACAAAATGGACGTGCTGACAATATTCACTGTATAATTAGCCGCAATTTACTTGCGGCGGTTCGGGATGAAGCAGGAGGTTCCGGAGCATAAAGGCATTTCTGATACGGCAGGCTGGAAAAAAATATTGACATGTTTTCAGCTTTCGCTAAGATAATTGAGATAACGAGGTTAGCTGTTCAAATTTTCACTATCACTGGTTTTTGTATTGTAAGGGGCCGAAGATGATTTCGCGGTCCCTGTTTTACTGATATCCACATTGAAAAGTAAACTTTTCCCTGCGGAGGATCGTCAACCGGAAAACGTGGTTTTCGGTTGACTTTCGCCGTTTCGCGGCGACATCATCCGGACGGCTGATGTTCAGATGTCCAGGCGGAAATCTGTAATCGGGAATAACGCGCGTATCAACCGGCGGACGCGGCTGTACAATATGAAAGGAATCAACCATGCGGGGTTACTATGACTGAAACGTATTTCATGGACCTCATATATATCGCCGCCTTTTGCGCCGGAGGCGTGGGTCTGGCCGTAGGGCCGCTGGCCGCGGTTTTTCTGCTGGCTCCGCGCTCGACGCGCAACACTGTCGGCAAAACGCGCCAGGCCATTGAGTGCGGCATGGAGCCCATCGGCGACGCCTGGATTAAATTCAGCGCGGTCTATTATCTTTACGCACTGATGTTCGTGGCCTTTGCCGTGGACATCCTCTTTCTGTTTCCGGTGGCGATCGTCTATAAAGCGACCTCCGTGGTGAGCGGCCTCCGAACCTTTGCCGAGCTTTTCATCTTCGTGGGAATTCTTTCCCTGGTCATTGTTTACGCATGGAAAAAAGGAGTGTTCAAATGGCAACGCAAGGCGTACTAGCGCCCTTTGTCCACTTCTCGATACTGGACAAAATTCTTGATCTCGCCAAGGCCAACTCCCTCTGGCCCATGACCTTCGGGCTCGCCTGCTGTTCCATCGAAATGATGGGAACCGGCGCGTCCCGTTTCGACATGGCCAGGTTTGGAGCGGAAGTTTTCCGCCCTTCGCCGCGACAGAGCGATTTAATGATTGTAGCCGGAACCATCAACAAAAAAATGGCCCCGGCCATACAGACCCTCTATGACCAGATGCCCGAGCCCAAATGGGTGCTCGCCCTCGGCAACTGCGCCATTTCCGGCGGCCCTTTCAAGTTTGAAGGCCAGTACGGCATCGTTGAAGGCGCAGGCAAACTCTTTCCCGTGGATGTGGTCATTCCCGGCTGCCCGCCCCGCCCCGAGGCCCTTCTGGAAGGAATCATGAAACTGGAAGAAAAGATTACCGGTAAAAGGCGCTGGCCCGTGGTCACCCCGCCTCCTCTGCCCGGCCCTTCGGCCGCGGGGAAAAACTGTCCGCTTTCTCCCGAGGCTGAACCCGCGGGGGAAGGTTCAACGGAGAAAAGCCAATGACGCGCGCTGAACTCGTTAAAAACCTGCAAGCCTTGCCCGGGGCCGTTGTCAGCGATACCGACCATAAAGCGCGGGGTTTTGATCTTGATGTAAAGCTCTCTCCGGAGAATATTGCCGAAGCTGTCCAACTGATGGACGAAGCCGGGTATTTCCTTGACACCATGACCGGCGTCGACTGGCTGGGCGAGCAGGAAGCCTTGAGAAAGGAAGCGGACAAAGGCAAAGCCGCCGCGCCCGCTTCGGAGAGCGCCGCCGGAGAACCGCCCCTGCCCCAAGCTGGAATTGGAGAAGACGAAATTGAAATTGTTTATGATTTCAACAATTTTCAGGAACCGTATGGGGTTGTCCTGCGCGTGAGAACGCCGCGCGCAAAACCGGAAGTTCCCTCCATTCACCACATTTACCCCATCGCCCACTGGCACGAGCGTGAAGCTCACGAATTTTTTGGCGTTGTCTTCACCGGGCATCCTTATCTTGTCCCCCTGCTTTTGCCCGAAGACGCGGACTATCATCCCCTGCTCAAGGATTTTGTAGCATGAATGCCGAATACCAACTTCCGGAAGATGAATGCTTCGTTCTGAACCTGGGCCCGCAGCACCCGTCCACGCACGGCGTGGCGCGTATAAAGCTCACCCTGGACGGAGAATATATATGCAAGGCGGAGCCTGTTCTGGGCTATATCCACCGCATGCACGAGAAAATGGCGGAAAACCGCACCTGGCCGCAGTTTTTTCCGAACACCGGACGGCTGGATTATCTGCACGCCCTGGCTTACAACCAGAATTACGCCTGCCTGGTGGAGCGCGCGCTTGCCATTGAAGTGCCGGAAAGGGCGGAATACATCCGCGTCATAACCACCGAACTGAACCGCATCGCCAGCCACATGGTCTGGTACGGGGCCTTTGTTCTCGACCTCGGAGGCTTTACCCCGCTGCTCTATACCTTTGACGATCGCGAGCAGATTCTCGATCTTCTTGAGTCCGTCACCGGTTCGCGGCTGACCTTCTCTTATTTTCGCTTCGGCGGAGTGCCCAACGACATTGACGACGACTTTATCGCCGGAACCAAAACTTTTATTTCCCGGATGCGCGAGCGCATCAAAATGTACCACGCCCTGATCACGAAAAACGTCATTCTCATTAACCGGCTTAAAGATATCGGCTTCATCCCGGCCGAGATGTGCCGCAAATACGGCGCCAGCGGCCCGGTGGCCCGCGGGGCGGGTATTGATTACGACGTGCGCCGCAATGAGCCCTATTCAATATACGACCGGTTTGAATTCGAGATCCCCGTGTACCACGAGGCCGATTCCATGGCCCGCTACATGGTGCGCATGGATGAAATTCTGCAGAGCCTCAGGATCATCGAACAGGCCATCGCCACGCTGCCCGCGGGGCCGATCATGGCCGACAAGGTTCCGAAGCTCATCAGACCGCCCAAGGGAGATTATTACCATGCCGTTGAAACGGCCAGGGGCAGGCTGGGCATGCGGGCGGTCAGCGACGGTTCCGCCATTCCGTGGAGACTGAAGCTGCGCACCCCCTGTTTCAGCAACATGCTGATCTTCGGCGAGGCCTGCAGGGGCATGCTCCTGGCGGACGCCGTCGCCCTTTTCGGCAGCCTTGATCTGGTTATTCCGGACGTGGACAAGTGAGGATAATGATATGCTGTCCTATCTGAACTATCTGAATGATACCATGCCCTGTCTGATGGCCATACTCAGACTTATCGTCTGCATCGTCTGCATCCTCGCTTTTGTCGGATTGAACGCCGCCTATCTGGTATGGCTTGAACGCAAGCTCGCCGGCCGCATCCAGCGGCGCATCGGCCCCAAGGAAGTCGGGCCGTTCGGGCTCTTACAGCCCCTTGCCGACGGGATAAAACTGATGACCAAACAGTTGTTCCTCCCGGACGGGATAGACCGCATCCTGTATCTCCTCGCTCCGATGCTGGTCATGACCACCGCCTTCATGTGCTTTGTGACCATTCCTTTCGGCGAGGGCCTTGTGGCGCGCGAGCTTGACCTGGGGTTGCTGGCGATTTTCGCTTTCGCCTCCATCAACGTGCTCGGGCTTCTGCTTGGCGCCTGGGCGTCGAGAAACAAGTACTCCATGATCTCATCGGCCCGCGTCGTCTCCCAGAATGTCGCCTATGAAATCCCCATGCTCCTGGTGGTCGCCAGCCTTCTGATGGTCACGGGCACCCTGAATTTGCACGACATCGTGGCGGAGCAGGCCGGCGGCTTCTGGAACTGGAACGTTCTGCGCCTTAACGCCAGCCCGCTGATGCCTGTGGCCTTCCTGATCTTCTTCGTCTGCACGCTTGCCGAAACCAACCGCACTCCCTTCGACCTGGCCGAAGCGGAAAGCGAGCTTGTGGCGGGAAGTTTCACCGAATACGGCAGCATGGGCTTCGGCCTGTTCTTCATGGGCGAATACGCCAACATGGTCGTCGGCTCGACCCTGATTTCCATTCTTTTTCTTGGCGGATGGAACTGCCCGTTCGGGATTTTCCCCGGCCCGCACTGGCTTTTCCTCAAACTCTATGCGCTGATATCCACAGTCATGTGGATTCGTTGGACTTTTCCCCGCACCACTTTCTACGGTCTGTTGAACCTGTCCTGGAAGGTGCTTATCCCCATTGCCCTTGTAAACCTGTTAATCACAGGCGCGTTGGTCAAGGTGTTTTAATATGGCCGCATACATCAAAAGCATACTTGTCGGAACCTGGAGCCTGATTGCGGGCCTTGCGATAACTCTGCGCTTCGTCTTCAAGCCGGTGGTTACCTGCCAATACCCGCACGCGGTTCCGAAGATACCGGATCGCTACCGTGGGCATATAGACTTTGTTTACGACCCCGCCACATGTTCGCACAAGTGTATTGTCTGCGGCATGTGCCAGAAGACCTGCCCTTCGGGGTGCATTTCCCTGGAAGGGGAAAAACTGGAGGGCGCGAAAAAGAAAACCCTGTCCGTCTATCAGCTCAATTTTACCACGTGCAGCCTGTGCGGGCTTTGCGTGGAAGCATGCCCGACGGGCGCCCTGACCTTTTCCAAGGAATACAATCTGGCCGGGTTTGACGAAAAGGAATACCACTTTGATCTTATTAAAAGACTTCAGGAGCGTCCGTAATGCCCGTATCCGACTTGATGCAGCTGGCAGCTGAACTCATATTCCTTGGATCCGTGGCCACCGCCTTCGTTGGCGCGGCAATCGCCATATTCAACCCCATCCTGATCCGCGGCATCGCCGGTCTGGCTCTGTCTTTTCTCGGCGTGGCCGGCATCTACTATTTTCTTTCCAGTCCTTTCCTGACCTTCATGCAAGTCCTTATTTATATTGGGGCAATTTGCGTGACTCTGGTTTTCGCGGTCATGCTGGCCGGAAACGGCGCGGAGAAAAAGCCGGAAAAAAGAAAACCCCTGCCCACGCTCATGGCGGCGCTTGCCTGCTCGGCGTTCACGGGTTTCCTGCTGTACGCGGCGCTGACGGCGCAGTGGAAGGCCGCGCCTTCCACGCAGTTGGACGGATCACCGGGGCGCATCGGCGAAGCGTTTCTTTCCACGTATTCCATGAGTTTTGAACTGATCTCCGTTGTTCTGGTCGTGGCAATGATCGGGGCGCTGCTGTTATCGCGCGACGGGAGGGACAAGCAATGAACTTCATCCATTTGAGCCTGCAGCTTGAGACCTACCTGGTCATCGGCACGTTGCTCTTCGGCCTCGGCCTTCTGGGCATGGTGTTGCACCGCACGTTTATCGGCATGCTCATCGCATCGGAAATCGTACTCAGCGGGGCTTCGATCAATTTCATGGCTTTCGGGCATTTTTTGGCCGACGACAGGACAACGGGCCAGATAGCCACCCTCTTCATCATGGCCATTGCGGCGGCCGAAGCGGTTATCGCCCTCTCCATAATCGTTGTGGTTTACCGCAGCTACAGAACCATTGATACTGACGCTCCGGCGGAGCATCAGGGTTAGCCGGGAGAAAATGAATCATGGATATCATAACTTCCTACAAACCGCTTGCCGCCGTACTGGCCGCCCTGGCCGGAGCGATCCTGGTACTGCTTTCCCGGCGGCATCCGAATATACGCGAATCGTGGTCTTTTCTGGCCGCGATGGTCATGCTCGGCATCATCGTTTCCATGGTGCCGGATGTGGCTCCGGCCCCGTACGGGCGCGGCCTTTCCCTGCATCAGACCGTTTTCTACATATTGCCGGGGGTTTCCTTAAGCTTCAGAGCGGATGCCTTCTCAATGGTTTTCGGGCTGTCCGGCTCATTTTTATGGGCTATAACCGTTTTCTATTCAGCCGGTTACATGCGGGGGCTGAAAGAACATGCCCAGACCCGCTTTAACGCGTGCTTCGCCCTGACCCTTTTCGGAGCCATGGGCGTGGCCTTTGCCGACAACTTTTTCACGCTTTACCTTTTCTACGAAGTGGTCAGCATCTGCACATACCCCCTGGTGGCCCACCACCAGGACGAGGAAGGCTACACCGGAGGCCGCAAATATATTGTCTACCTGACAACGGCGGCCAAGGGCCTGATTCTTCCGGCCATGATCCTGGTTTATGTGCTGACCGGAACCCTTGATTTCGCGCACAACAGCCAGCAGGGAATTTTCGGCGCGGACATGGGCGGCGTCCTCATTACCATCATGTACGCCTGCTGCATACTGGGCTTTGCCAAAAACGGGGTCATGCCGCTACACAGCTGGCTGCCCGGCGCAATGGTCGCGCCGACCCCGGTTTCCGCGCTGCTGCACGCCGTGGCGGTCGTCACCGTGGGCGTTTTCTGCACCACGCGGGTCATGCTGTACGTTTTCGGCACCGACCTCATGACCCGCTTGAATCTCGGCCTGCCGACGGCCTACTTTGTTTCCTTCACGATCCTTATGGCTTCCGTCATCGCCCTGAGCAAAGACAACCTGAAAGCGCGTCTGGCCTATTCGACGGTAAGCCAGTTGTCTTACATCATTCTCGGCGTCTCCCTGCTAACGGTGGACGGCATTCACGGCGGGGTCGCGCATATGGCCAACCACGCCTTCGCGAAAATCACGCTGTTCTTCTGCGCCGGAGCGGTGTTCGTCATGACCCACAAGAAGAACATCTCGGAAATGAGCGGCCTTGGACGTACCATGCCGATCACCTTCGCGGCCTTTGCCGTTGCCTCGCTTTCCATGATTGGCGCGCCCCCGGTGGCCGGTTTCGTGACCAAATGGAAACTGCTCACCGGCGCGATGGAGATGCCCGCGTACTCGGCAGGCATCCTGGCGGTGCTTATGCTCAGCACCCTGCTGAACGTGGCCTATTTCGCCCCGGTAACTTTCAAGGCTTTCTTCGGTAAACGCCCGACAGGCGAAATTGAAACAGGCGTTAAAGAGGCTCCGATGACGATGGTGGTTCCCATAATGGTGGCCGCCGTTATTTCCGTTTATCTGGGCCTGTTCCCGGACACCATCATGACCTTTGTAAAGGCGGTTACAGGATGATCGTTAATATAATTGACTTTTTGCGCGCGCGCATGCAAGCGGTGGTAAAAATCTGCCTGGTTCTACTGGCGCTGCTGGTTGTGTGGGACGTGGTTTTCGTATCCAAGGAAGAAGCGCACACCTTTCTTGAGCGCATTCCCGGATTCTGGTCCTTGTTCGGTTTTATCGCCTGCGTACTGATCATCATCTTATCCAAATGGTTCGGCCATCTGGGAATCATGACCAAAGAGGACTATTACGATGACTGATCTCTGGATCCACCCGTCAATTATTCTGCTGGCCGGAGCGGTAATTCTGCCTCTGCTGCCCGCGGCCTTGCGTAAAATCTTCCTTGTGCTGGTGCCCACGCTGGCTTTTGTCGACGTATTCACGATGCAGGGGCATAACGGCAGCTTCGGAATATACCAGTTCATGGACTGGGCCGTTACTTTCGGCCGGGTTGATTCCCTCAGCCTCGTTTTCGCATACATCATGACTCTCATGTGCATCATCGGCTCCATCTACGGCATGCACGTCAAGGAGTCCATCCAGCACTCCACGGCCTGGATTTACGTTGCCGGGTCGCTTGGCGTAATCTTCTGCGGCGACTACCTGACGCTCTTCCTGTTCTGGGAAATGATGGCCTTTTCCTCCGTCTTTCTAATCTGGTTCAGAAAGCGCCAGCGCTCTCCGGGCGCGGGATACAGGTACCTTCTGGTGCATACCGCCGGAGGGCTTATGCTTCTTGCCGGGATCATGCTGCGTTACCAGGCGACAGGCGGCGATATTTCCTTTGGCCCGATCGGGGTAGGCAACCCGCAGGTCTATACCTACCTGATTATGGCCGGCTTCATCCTGAACGCCGCCGTGCCTCCGCTCCATGCCTGGCTGCCCGATGCCTACAGCGAGGCCACCGTGACCGGCGCGGTGTTCATGTGCGCTTTCACGACCAAAACAGCGGTTTATGCCTTGGCCAGAGGGTTCGCCGGCATGGAAATCCTGGTTCCTCTCGGCGTGATCATGGCTCTTTACGGAGTCGTCTACGCGGTGCTTGAAAACGACGCCAGGCGCCTCCTGGCCTACCACATCATCAGTCAGGTCGGCTACATGGTGACGGCCGTCGGCATAGGAACGCAACTGGCCATAAACGGAGCCTGCGCCCATGCTTTCGCGCATATACTCTACAAAGGGCTGCTCTTCATGGGTTGCGGATCGGTTCTGCAGATGACCGGAACAGCCAAGTTCACGGAACTTGGCGGGCTGTACAAAAAAATGCCCAAGACCTTTGTCTATACTTTGATTGGCGGGCTATCCATATCGGCCTTCCCGCTTTTCAGCGGCTTTGTCAGCAAGGCCATGATCGTGGCGGCCGGGTTCGAATCCCACTATTACTGGGCGGGCTTTCTGCTGATGCTGGCTTCCGCCGGAACCTTCCTGCATACCGGGCTCAAGGTTCCGTATTTCATCTGGTTCGGCAAAAACAACTGCTCGCGGGAAACCTGGGACAAAGCCAAGGATCCGCCGGCGAACATGCAGGTTGCCATGTTCATCGCCTCGGCCCTGTGCATCTTTGTCGGCTGTTATACGCCGTACCTTTACAACATGCTGCCTTTCCCGCAGGCGGCGGCGAACTATAACCCGTATATAGCGTCGCATATCTCCGAAACCTTGCAGATACTCCTGTTCACTGCTCTCGGTTTCTTCCTGCTTTTGAAGAAACTCACTCCGGAACTGACCATCAGCCTGGATTTGGACTGGTTCTACAGAAAGGGAGGCAGGCTTTTCTTCCGTTTTGCCGAAAATCCGGTGCAAAAAACCGACAGCGCGGTAGGAGACGCCTGGAACACCATGGGCATTGTGCCTTTGATGCGCCTGTCCCGCTTCTGGGCCTGGTTTGACTGGAACATTATCGATACGATTGTGGACGGGGCGGCCCGCGGCATGCGCTCAATCGGCAGGGGACTGAGGCTTGTCCAGAACGGCAGGCTTCAGGTGAACATTATTTCCATGGCCCTTTTGATGGCCTTGGCGCTTGTGGCTCTGGCCCGGGCATAGGACGAGGAGACAGTCGCCATGGATTTTCTGAGTATGAACACTTTGGGATTTCCCATCCTCACGCTGCTTATTTTCCTGCCTTTGGCCGGAGCCGCCGTTGTTCCTCTGACAGGAAATGACAATATATCAAGACTCTGGACGTTGCTTGTCACCATGGTCAACGCCGCTCTCTCGCTTCTGCTGTATTTCAACTTTTCCCCGGACTCGGCCAAGTTCCAGTTCGCCGAGCACTACCAGTGGATATCGGCCTTTAACATTCATTACACCCTCGGAGTGGACGGAATATCCCTGCTCCTGATCCTGCTGACCACCCTGATTATGCCGCTCTGCGTCCTGGCTTCGTGGAAATACATCACGAGCCGGGTGAAAGAGTTCATGGTCTGCCTTTTGATCATGGAAACCGCCATGCTCGGCGTGTTCATGGCTCTGGATCTGGTGCTCTTCTATATCCTGTGGGAAACCATGCTCATCCCCATGTTCCTGATGATCGCGGTATGGGGCGGCCCGCGCAAGACCTACGCTTCCATAAAATTCTTCATATACACCCTGGCCGGCTCGGTCTTTTTGCTGGTAGCCATCGTCGCGCTGTTCATCCATCAGGGAACTTTCAGCATACCTGAACTCATGGGGCAGCAATATTCGCCGCAGTTCCAGCTTCTTGTGTTCCTGGCCTTTTTTATCGCTTTTGCCATCAAGGTGCCGATGTTCCCCTTTCACACCTGGCTGCCCGCTGCGCACGTGGAGGCTCCGACGGCCGGTTCGGTCATCCTTGCTTCCGTGCTGCTGAAAATGGGAACTTACGGTTTTTTGCGCTTCTGCCTGCCGATCACGCCGGGTGCGACGATTTACCTGATGCCCGCCCTGCAGTGGCTGTCCGTAGCCGCAATTCTATACGGCGGATTCACCGCCCTGGCGCAGCAGGACATGAAAAAACTCATCGCTTACTCCAGCGTCGGGCACATGGGCTTCGTGACCCTGGGCATCTTCTCGCTTAACGCCAGCGGTCTGGAAGGCGCGCTCCTGCAAATGATCAACCACGGCATAACCACCGGCGCGCTCTTCCTCTGCGTCGGCATGGTTTACGAGCGCAACCACAGCCGTGAACTTTCGGACGCGGCCGGACTTGGCAGGTTCATGCCCGTTTTTGTGACCTTCCTGACGTTTTTTTCGCTGTCCTCCCTGGCTTTTCCGGGAACGAACAGCTTTATCGGAGAGTTCATGATTCTGGCCGGGGCGTTCGAAAACAACAAGATTCTGGCCGCTTTCGCCATTCCAGGGGCAATACTCGCCGCAACCTATATGCTGCGCATGCTGCAGCGGGTCATCTGGGGCGGGACGTCAAACCCGGATCATTCCAAGCTTTGGGATCTGAAGTTGCGTGAAACTATAACTCTTGCCCCGTTACTGGTATTCGTATTCTGGATCGGCCTTTATCCCGAGCCTTTCCTGCGGGTAATCCGCGCCAGCCTGGGCAATCTCCTGCTGCAGACCGGCTACGCCGTACCGTAGGCCCTGAAAAAGTATATAATATATTTGCATTAATGAACTGGTGGAACTTTTGGGCTGCCCGGCCGAACGAAAGAACAGATATAAGGTGCTAAAATGGACGCACAGCTTTTTATACCGGAACTTGTTTTACTAGCGGGGGCGTTGCTGGCTTTCGGCCTGACCTTGTTCCAGGTCAGCCCCAAGACCCAGCGCGCGGCGGCCGTTGCCGCGAGCGTGGCGTTCACCGCCGCCTGTTTCTGGACGCTGCCGCTGCAAGGCTCTCTCTTTTTTGATGCTTACCGGGTTGATCTTTTCTCCCAACTGGTAAAATGCTCAATGGGCCTGGGATTTGTCCTGCTCCTGTTCTTTGGAGCGGATCTCAAAGGCATAACCGGCAATGTACGCGGCGAATATTACCTTTTCATGATCACCTCCCTGCTGGGCCTTACGTTTCTGGTCAGCAGCGTCGAACTGATCACCCTTTTCATATCCCTTGAACTTTCGTCTTATTCTCTTTATCTGCTTGTGCCCATGCGCTGTCCGGGGCACAAACAGCGC
>JAISBT010000114.1 GCA_031266055.1 Deltaproteobacteria bacterium | reverse complement strand
TGCTCCGGAGTAAAATTGCCGAGAGTCAGAGCTTTGGTGACGATGTTAAAGGGGCTGGCCGACCCCAGAGTATCTCTGTCAGGACGCACTTGTGATTTGAAATCCCGGATGTCCCGCATACCGATGAGGGAAATCGACCAGGGGAAGGGGGCAGTATCTCTGTTTACGTAGCCATCACGCAGTTGACGCAGGAAGCTGATCAGCGCCTGCCCGGAAAGACAATCCGCTTCGTCAAAGAAAAGGATAAGCGGTTTGTCCAGAGCGGCGCTTAAATACGTGAGCGTTTCATTAATAAGAGTATTGGTCGCTGGAAACACGGATTCCGGCCATGAGGCGCCGATTGCGGGCATAGACGACTTTCGCGCTGACAGGCGTAACGATGCGAGAATGCCGTTTACCCCTTCTGCGGCGTCAGACACTCCCTGTAAGGTTTCCAGCGAAGAATACAGAGCGTAGAATTTACCCTCGGCCTCAATTTCCCTGGTCAGACTTTTCAGCAGCGTGGTTTTACCGGACTGGCGGGGAGCGTGAATAACGAAATAATGCTTGTTCTCGGCCAGGGTACGCGCTTCGGGCAGCCGGGCAATGGCGTCCAGCATATAGTGTTCTGCCGGAATGCAGGGGCCTGCTATGTTAAAATGCTTGGGAATCGCATAAGGATCGGACACGCTTTGCCTCCTTGCTGTCTGTCAGTATATACCCCAAACGGACTGCCCTGACAACTAGTGCCATGTATCGCTTAACGGCGAAGCATCGCTGCTGTCTTCATCCGTAAGCTGCTGCGCAGCAACGGCTGAAGCAAGTTCGCCTTGCGACAATCTCGCGGCAAGGATTTGCAGGCAAATCCTTTTCGCGCACCGGAGCGGACGCAACAAGATGCGTCCGCTCTGCGCCGCGAAATGCCTGCAAGCCAAGCATTTCGAGCGTAAAATGCTCTAACGCACGGTCACGTATGGAATGAATCTTGTGTGGTAATATACGTCCGGATGCGGGTGTTCGTTTTCACGCACGGGAAGTTCAACGCGATTTTCAACCGGCGCGCTCCCGAAATTGAGCATCCTGGAAAAGTCGCTGAACCAGAAAATTGTCTCGGGCCTGCTGTCAAGATTTATATTCAACATTTGTGCTTCCTCCTTAAGGCAATTTAATAGGGTTTGTAGTTCACATAAGTCGGCCTCATTTTGCGGAAAGACCGGCGCCGTTCTTTCATTTCTTGTTGAGCATTCTTCGTGCCAAAGCTTCTGTTTACAAGAATTTATTTTATTTCAGCATATTATATGCTGTATATCCGGCGCGGAGCCGAAGGGGAACCGCCGCCCGGTGAAATTATTCACCGGAAGGGTTGTTGCCCAAGATATTTGATGCGCGTTTACATAGCTTGACAGGGCTAAAAAATTCGGTGAATATTTTCACCGTTGCTGAAATTTTTCACCATACCTGGAAGCGTCAGGTTATGCGCCAGCGTTTTGCCGTTGGAATATTTCAAGCGTAAAATGCTCCAGATGTTGCAGGGGAGGCCGTTGTGCGGAAAGAAAAACATGTTGAAAACAGCCGCGGTGCCGGGAAAATAGCGGAACTGGAAAAGGAAATCGACCGTTTGCGCAAGTTGAACCGGGAGTATGAAGTCATTTTTGAATCCTCCCTGGATGGTCTGGTGGTTGCCGATGGAGAAGGGAGGCTTCTGCGGGTCAATAAAAGCTACCTTGGCATATCCGGCGCCCGGGAGGAGGAAGTGGTGGGACATACGGTGCAGGACTTGGCCGCGCGCGGTTTTTTCACCCCTTCCGCCACACAGTTGGCGGTGGAGAACAAGCGCCCGGTGACCGCCGAACAAATATTCCAGAACGGAGCCAGGCGCTCTCTCAATACGGCCAACCCGGTTTTTTGCGATAAGGGGGAGCTTATACGCATTGTGACCAATGTGCGGGATATGTCCGAAGTGCACAGGCTGGAGACGGAACTGCAAGAGGTCAGAGCCAGCGCCGATCGCTATGCCGCCATTGTGGAAAGCCTGAACCGCCGCTTCAAGGAGGAGCATTACACCGCGAGGAGCGCGCGGATGCGCGCGGTATTCCGGCAGGCTCTGGAGTATGCCACAACTGCCGCTCCGGTGCTGATTACCGGTGAATCCGGAACCGGCAAGGAAGTTGCCGCCGATTTCATACACCGCAACAGCGCGCGTAAAGAACGATGCTTTTTGAAAATAAACTGCGGGGCTATCCCGGAACAACTGCTTGAAGCCGAACTTTTCGGTTATGAGGGCGGGGCTTTCACCGGCGCCCGTAAACAGGGGCGTACCGGCCTTTTTGAGGCGGCGGACGGGGGAAGCGTGTTTTTGGACGAAGTGGGAGAAATGCCCCTGTCCCTGCAGGTCAAGCTTCTGCGCTTTGTGCAGAACAAGGAATTTTACCGCCTGGGCGGGAACCGTCTAATCACCGTGGACGTATGCATCATGGCCGCCACCAGCCGGGCGCTGGAGGAGATGGTGGCGCGGCGCGCCTTCCGGCCCGACCTGTTTTACCGCCTGAATGTCCTTTCTCTGCGCATGCCCGCCCTGCGGGAACGGGTGGAGGACATTGTGCCCCTGGCCCATCATTTTTTACGCCGCTTCAACGCGCGCTACGGCCAGAACAAAAATCTTTCCCCGCAAGTCTGTGCCATGCTGGAAGCCTATTCCTGGCCGGGCAACATCCGCGAATTGGAAAATCTGCTGGAACGGCTGACCATCATCAACACCGGCCCGGTCATTTTGCCCGAGCATATATCCGGGCAAACCGGGCTTGCGTCCCTGGCTCCTGCTGCCGGCGCTTCTCCCGGCGGAGTATTTGCCGCTTACCGGGAGGCGCGGGAGGCTTTTGAAAAAGAATACTGGAGCAGCGCGCTGAAGCGCCACGCATCCTATAGAGAAGCGGCCGCCTCTCTGGGCGTCGATCACTCCACCATAGTGAAAAAAGTGGCCCGCTACGCCATAAAGGAACCTTTCACGCCGCCCGGGAGGGGCGGCGATACCCGCCGCCAGAGCAGTTCAACCAGCGAAGGCCAAGGCCAGAACGTCGCCCAGCTTTGAGGCCGTATGCACGGTAATCTGCTCCAGAAGCTCCGCCGGAATATCTTCCAGATCCTTGCTGTTTTGCCTGGGAATAATCACATGTTTGATTCCCCGCGCCACCGCGGCCAGAATTTTTTCTTTAATGCCGCCCACAGGCAGCACATTGCCGCGCAGGGTTATTTCCCCGGTCATGCATATGTCTGAGGCCACAGCTTTGTTGCTCAGGGCGGAAATCAGGGCCGCGGCCAGGGTAACTCCGGCGGAGGGGCCGTCTTTGGGCGTCGCTCCGGCCGGAACATGAATATGTATATCCTTTTTTTCATGAAACTTCGCATCAATGCCAAGTTCTTTGGCATGGCTGCGGGCGTAGCTTACCGCGGCGCGCGCGCTTTCCTTCATCACCTCGCCGAGCTGCCCGGTCAGAGTGAGCTCTCCCTTGCCGGGCATGGTACTTACCTCTATATGCAGAATTTCCCCTCCGGCGGGAGTCCAGGCAAGGCCCAGAGCTACGCCGGGCAGGAGCTGCTTGTCCAGTTCTTCATCCAGGAAACGCGGGGCGCCCAGCAATTCGTGCGCTAACTTTTCATCCACTTTAAAAGGAGGCTTGATGCCTTCGGCTTTTTTTCGCGCCAATTTGCGGTTTACCGCGCCGATTTCGCGCTCCAGATTGCGCAGTCCGGCTTCGCGGGTGTACTCGCGCGCGATGGTTTGCAGCACCGTATCGGCTATTTTGACATCCTTGACCTCCAGTCCGTTTTCCACGGCCTGACGGCGGACAAGATATTTTTTGGCGATGACCACTTTTTCCTGCATGGTATAGCCGGGCAGACTGATGACTTCCATGCGGTCGCGCAAGGCCCCCGGCACGGTGTCCAGAGAATTGGCCGTACATATGAACATCACTTTGGAAAGGTCATAGGGCACATTCAGATAATGGTCGCTGAAGGAAAAATTTTGTTCCGGGTCAAGCACTTCCAGCAGAGCCGAAGAAGGGTCGCCCCGAAAATCCGCGCCTATTTTGTCCACTTCATCCAGCATGATGACCGGGTTACGCGTTCCGACCTGCTTCATGGCCTGAATAATTCTGCCCGGCATGGCTCCCACATAGGTGCGGCGGTGTCCGCGGATTTCCGCTTCATCACGCATGCCGCCCAAAGACATGCGGTAAAATTTACGCCCCATGGCTCTGGCTATGGAACGGCCCAAAGAGGTTTTACCGACGCCCGGAGGGCCGACAAAACACAAAATAGGGCCCTTGGAAACCGGGTTCAGCTTGCGCACAGCCAGATACTCCAGAATGCGCTCTTTGATTTTATCCAGGCCGTAGTGATCGTCATTGAGAATTTTTTCGGCTTTCTTGATGTTCAAAGTGTCAGCGGAAACTTTTTTCCAGGGTATGTCCGCAATCCATTCCAGATAAGTCCGCAGAACGGAATATTCGGCGGAATCGCCATGCATGGCGGCAAGGCGGCGCAATTGTTTATCCGCTTCTTTCCGTACCTCGTCCGGAAGCCCGGCTTTATCCAGGGCTTCGCTGAGTTCATCCGTGTCATTGGCGTCAAAGCCGGGTTCGCCCAATTCCTTGCGCAGGGCCTTCATTTGTTCACGCAGAAAATATTCGCGCTGCGCCTTGTCCATGCCTTCGCGCGCGCTTTCCTGGATATGCGCCTGCATGGAGGTAAGCGCGGCTTCTTTGGCCAAATATTTGTTCACCAGAGAAAGGCGCGCGACCGGGTCAAGGCACTCCAAAATATCCTGGGCGCCTTCGACTTTAAGATGGAGATTGGCCGCAATGATATCCGCAAGACGTCCGGGATGGCCGATATTGCCGAGAGCGGCTCCCACATCCGGGTTGTTCAGACCGCGCAGGGAGAGTATTTTTTCGCTCTGCTCACGGGCAACCCGTAACATGGCCTCCACTTTCAGCCCTCTGGGGTGCTTGTCCGGTTCGGGCAAAAGCTCGACTTCAGCCTCCATGTAAGGTTTGTCAGAGTTTATGGACAGGGCGCGCGCGCGGGTGATTCCCTGAACCAGAAGTTTTATCCTTCCGTCCGGCATTTTTAAAATGCGCATGACTGCCACAACTGTGCCGATACGGTACAAGTTGTCAGGCGAAGGGTTTTCATCCTGTTCATTTTTCTGGGCAATGACCAGCATATAGCGATTGGCGTTTAAAGCCGCATCCACCGCCTGCACGGAGGATTCGCGGCCCACAAGCAACGGCAGCATCATGTAATTGAATACCACCACATCCCGTACAGGCAAAATCGGCAGCGCAGCCGGTATATCCTTGGGCAGGATGTTTTCCGGCGCGGAAGAATCCGCAGTATGCTCCGCGCTGTCCTGATTCACAGAACCGGAAGCGGTTTTTTGCGCGGCATCGTCTTTGTAACTACCCATAAAAAAGCACCTTGCTCCAGACGAAATAGATTTATATGTATTTATGCAATAATTGGGCCGGTTGACCCGGTCGATGCAATCGATCGGGCGCGGCAAAAGGCGAACCGCAATTTACTTGCGGCGTCCCCGGCGTGTCTTGCCGAAAAAGTCGTTTCCCGGCTTTTTCGGCATCGGCTATATATAGAATATGTCGGACGGGGATTTTGTCAAGGCCGGGATCGGCGTATGGCCGGGCGGAACAGCCAGAGTATTTTAGAGCGTTTTAACATTGAAAATGTTGAAATGCTCTGGCGGCGGGCACCGCCGCCCGCCCCGCAGGCGTAGGCGAAACTTGCTTCAGCCGTTGCTGCGCAGCAGCTTACGGATGAAGACAGCAGCG
>JAISBT010000091.1 GCA_031266055.1 Deltaproteobacteria bacterium | reverse complement strand
TCTGGGGTTTTCACCTTTGGCTATGCCCAAAATTCCGGCCATCTGCATTTCCATAACCAGAATTTCTTCTTTTGAACGCTGTTTCAATTTACCGCACAAAGGCAAAAAAACCAGGTTGGCCAGAACCGCTCCGTAAAAGGTGGTCAGCAGGGCCACAGCCATGGCCGGGCCGATGTTGGAGGGGTCTTTCAAATTGCCCAGCATTTGCACCAGACCTATGACCGTGCCTATAAGCCCCATCGCCGGGGCGTAAGCGGCCATGGAAGCGAGCAAATTCGTGCCTGTTTCGTGCCGCAGTTCCGTGTTGTTGATTTCGGATTCCAAAATTTCCGCCAGCGCCTGGGGCTCCAAGCCGTCCACAAGCAGTTGCATCCCTTTGCGCAGGTAAGGATCGGGGAGCTGCCGGAGACTCGCTTCAATGGCCAGGATGCCTTCGCGCCGGGCTAAAGCGGCAAATTCCAGAATTTGTTTAGCCGGAGCATTGTATCCGGGTCTTGCGCCGGTCAGGGTTTTTTGCGCGAGTTTTCCCGCGCTCAAGACCACGTGCAGGGGATAGTTGGTCAAGGTAGCGCCGATGGTTCCGCCCAGAACAATGAAAACGCTGGGTAAATTCCAATAGTTTGACGGTTCGTTCAAGGATAACCCGATCAGGGTCATAGAAGTTATTATTCCAATTACTGTAGCTAAATCCATAATCGGCTGCCTTTATTTCCGTTCTCCAAAAAGATCCGTGCCCACGCGGATTATGCTGGCGCCCTCTTCCAGCGCAATTTCGAAATCCTGCGACATGCCCATGGAAAGATGCGGCAGGGCTAAACCCAGATTCCGTTCCAGGCTGTCACGCAATTGACGCAGGCGATAAAAAAACGGCCTGCTGTCTTCGGCCCTTCCGGTAATCGGCGGCAGGCACATAAGCCCATGCACGGAAATGGCGGGAAAAGCCGCCAAAGCTTTGATAAACGCCGCCGCATCTTCCGGCGCGACTCCGGATTTTTGCGCTTCTTCTCCAATATTGACCTGAATCAGCGCTTTTTGTACCGCCGTAGCGCCGCCGGTGCGCATGTTTTTCTGCAAGTTTTGGGCCAAACTGAGCGAATCCAGAGTATGCAGGAGTTCAAAACGTCCCGGCAGGAGCTTGGCCTTGTTGCTTTGCAAGTGCCCGGTAAAATGCCAGCGGACGGCGGCGGGCGGATCGTTCGGCAAAAGCTCCCGCAGGGCTTCCTGCTTGCTTATGCCTTCCTGAATGTAATTTTCGCCGAAGATTACAGGCTGATCCGGCGCGAGCGCTTTCCAGGCCCCGGCTACGACAGCCAGTTTTTCAACCGGTTGCCGCTTGGATATGGCTACCAGGACGGCTTTTTCATTACCCGCGAGAGCAAGGCCGGCTTCCGCCGCTTTTCGGGAGGCGCTTTGCATACGCGCAAGCACGGAAGCCATACGCCCGCGCAAGTCTTGTTCTTCTTCCGCTGTTAATCCGGGCATGACAAATTCCCCTTGAAAAAATACCCGCTCTTGCCTTTTACCTCTTTCTGCTGTTATAGCGGAGTATAGAATATTAATGCCGGTCAGTATAGAGCATTTTACGCTTGAAATGCTTGCTTAACGGCGGGCTTTCGTTCGCCTGCGGGCATTTTCGCGGCAAACCCTGCCGCACTTATGCAGTGTGAAGAAAAAACATGGAGAGTATCCATGCCTGTTGTCCTGCTGGCTAAACTTGTTGCGGAACTGTTGCCCCCTGATTCGGGCTTGCTGCTGGCTTTGGCCGGGACGGACGGCCGTCTTCTGGGGCAGGTTCACGCCCCGGCCGCTCCGGCCTGCCCGACCGGTATGGATGGCGCGGAAGACCGCACCATCACCCATCTGGACGAACTTCTGGATCTATACGCGCATGAACCGGAGACGGAGCGCTTCGCCTGCTCCGGCGGCTGTTGCGCGGCAACCGTCCTGCGCTCTGAATCCGACGGCGGGAGCGTACCTATGCCTTTTTCCGCCTTGCCCGCAAGCGCGCGGCCCGTCTCCGGGCTGCTCTTCGCCTCCTGCCGGCCGGAGCGATATTCCCCGGAGGCGGCGAAATTCATGCGGCTTGCTCTGGACAGCCTGGCCAAAGTCTGGCAGTGCCGGAGCGCTGAACAAAATTTGCTTGAGCGGTTGCGTTTTGCGGAAAGCATCGTGCGCTCCATGTCCTCGGGTTTTTTGATTCTGACCCCGGAATTGCGGGTCACCGCGGCCAATCCGGCGGCTGCCGAACTGCTGCAGACCACGGAAAAAAAATTGATCAACGCCAAACTTACGGATTTGATTTTTTCCGAACTTCAGGTGCGCCGGGTGTTCAGCACGGGCAAACCCCTGATTGATGAAGAGGTATTCATCAAACTGGCCGGCAAGACCGTGCACATCCTCAAGACTTGTGTGCCGGTGTTCAATGCGCGGGGCGAAGTGATCGCCGCCCTGGATCACTTTCGCGAAATCAAGGAAGTCCGCCAGTTGGTGAGCCGCACCAGCGGCACGAGCGCCAGTTTTTCCTTTGAAGACATCATCTACAGCAGCCGGGCCATGGGCGAAGCCGTGGAAATGGCCCGGCTGGCCGCGGGCAATTCCCTTTCGGTGCTGATCCACGGTGAAAGCGGCACCGGCAAAGAACTCTTCGCCCACGCCATTCATCAGGCCAGCAGCCGGCATTGCGCTCCGTTCATCGTTATCGACTGCGCCTCCATGCCCCGTGAACTGGTGGAAAGCGAACTCTTCGGCTATGTCGAAGGCGCTTTTACCGGGGCCAGGCGGGGCGGACGGCCGGGCAAATTTGAACTGGCCAACAACGGAACCATTTTTCTGGATGAACTGGGGGAGCTGCCTCTGGAGATGCAATCCCGCCTGCTGCGGGTTTTGCAGAGCCGTCAGGTGGTGCGCCTGGGCGGAGTGGAACATATCCCGGTGGATATAAGAATCATTGCCGCCACCAACCGCAATCTGCACGAAGAAGTGCGTCTGGGCAACTTCAGGGCGGATCTTTTTCACCGGCTCAATGTGCTGGTCATCCAGATTCCGCCTCTGCGCTCCAACCCGGAGGATATTCTGGTTTTGGCCGAGTATTTTCTGGATAAATACCGCTCCAGGTTCAACCGGCCTGAGCTGACCCTGAGCCAGGCGGTGCGGGAGGAACTGCAATCCAGCGCTTGGCCGGGCAATGCCAGGGAACTGGAAAACGCCGTCGCCAGGGCCGTGCAGCTTTGCCGCGACAAAATCGAGCCCGGGCACGTACGCTTGAACAGCCCTGCCCCCGGAGAAAGGCCAAGGGCGGAAGCGCTCTTCTCCACCCCGGATTTTTCGCTGGACGATATTGAGCGCAAAGCCTTTCAGAATGCCGTCGCGGCCTGCAACGGGAACATATCCGACGCCGCCCGGAGGCTGGGCGTGGCCCGCAGCACCGTGTACAAAAAGCTGCGTCCCGTCCGTTCTCCGGAGTTACGGTAAAATATTACATAATTCCGCATGGAAATCTGAACATCAGCCGCCAGGCTGATGTCGCCGCGAAGCGGCGAGAGTCAGCCGAAAACCACGTTTTTCGGTTGACGATCCTCCGCAGGGAAAAGTTTGCTTTTCAATGCGGATATCAGTAAAGTCGCATCCGGCAACAGGCCATGGCTATACTCATGGCAACCGCCGCATTTAAAGATTCCACCTGTCCGCGCATGGGTATGGACAAGCGTTTTTCCTCCGGCCAGTAAGCATCCAGCCCCGAACCCTCCAGTCCGGCCACCAGACCGGCATCCGGCGGAAAAGCGAAGGAAAAAATATTTTTACCCCTGGGAGACAGAGCGTAAATCGGTAAATCAAGCTTGGCCAGTTCCGCCAGGCTTGGCCCCTGGTACAGGGGAATCTGAAAAATTGCCGGGCCGGAAGCGCGCAGGGCTTTCGGCAAATAGGGCGTCGCGGCCTCACGCAAAAGCACGGCGGTTGCGCCGAAAGCGGCCGCGCTCCGTATGGTTGTGCCGAGGTTTATGGGGTTCTGGAAGGGGATGAAGACGGTCAGGCCGCTCTGGGCGGGTGTTTGCTGGCTGTATTGCCCGCGCGTCTCTGCAAGGGGCTGTTCCATCCGTCCGCCGGGCCAGGCTTCCGGCGGCGGCGCGGAAACGAGCAGCACCGGTTCTTTGATGCCGTAAATGTCCAGAGTTGCAAAAAGCGGCGCGGATAACAGGTAAACAGGGCAGTTGGCGGGCAAATTCAGCTCAAGTTCGGGGCGCGCGGCCAGAACCCCTTGTACGCGTTCCGGAAAAAAGGCCAGAATTTCCTCAATAAACTTGCGCCCGGCCACCAGAGCCTGGGCGTGTTTTTTTATGCCGCGCCCGTCCGATAATTTAAGCCAGGTTTTGTAGCGCGGATTTTGCGCGCTTTTGATTTCAATCATACGGTGCTTTCCTAAGGCAATTTAACTTTGAGACGCTCCTTCCGGCGCTTGACGGCGAAACAAGTTTCGCCTACGCCTGTGGGGCGGGCGGCGGTAGCCGCCGCCAGAGCATTTCAACATTTTCAATGTGAAAATGCTCTAGGGGAAATGTCTGATAAATTGCTCTTGCGCTTCGGTTGAGCCGATCAGGATAAGCTCGTCACCCTCGGCAAAAACTTCATCCGGGTTAAGCTCAACCTGCATTCTGCCCTTTCTGCGTATGGAGACTACATTACACCGGGTCAGATTGCGCAGGTCGCTGTTGCGCAAAGTTTTACCGGCCAGAGCGGCGGGCAGGTCAAGGCGGAAAATGTTCAGCCCTTCGGTCAGCATATAGATACTGTCCGGGAGCATGAGGTTTATCACCGCGTTGGAGGCCATGGTGGAGGAGGACATGACCAGATTGGCCCCGGCTCCATACAGGGACTTCATGTTGCGGTTAAGATTGCAGCGGGCGATGATTTGCGCCTCCGGGCGCAATTTGCGGCAAAACAGCGTAAGATAGATGTTTAAATCGTCATTATGCGTGGTAATCGCCACGCAATCCACTTTTTCTATGCCCGCTTTACGCAATACGGCAATATCTTCGGCATCGCCGAGAATATAGCGGGCATCGCCTTCCCGCAGCACAGCCGGGTTTTTATCCACCAGGCGGAAGGCCGCTTCCCTGGCCTGCAAATTTTCTATGGCGGCCTGCCCCACCTGCCCCCCGCCCAAAACCAGCACGGGAGATTTTTTCTCTTCCGGTTTATCCAGGACGCAAAACCGGTCGAAATACTCCAGACGTTCTTTTGTGCCGGCCAAAAGCAGCACGGAAGACGGATCAATAACGGATTTCGGCCTGACGCTCTGAAACTGCCGCCCCATCCATATGCCCGCCACATTCAAGCCCATGTTGACGCGCAAATTGAGCTCCAGCAGGGTTTTCCCGGCCAGAGTCGTGCTTTCCACCGGAACTTCCGCAATACATAAATCCTCAAAACTGCCGATAATATTGCAGCGCGTTTTACCCGCAAAAACCCGGCGTCCTATGGCCGCCCCGAGCATCCGGTCAAAATGGAACACTTCCCGGCAGCCGGCGAACTTCAATATATCAATGGAGTTTTCATGGCGCGCGCAGCTGGTGAGCAGGGTTTCCGGCGCCAGTTCACGCACTGTCGCCGCAATGCCGGCGTTTTTCAAATCGTCGCGCAGAGCCGCCACCATGGCGGAGGAGTGTACGCGCGCGGCCAGATATGTTTCCGCGTTGTCCAGATCCCCGCGCATTATGGAATAGCCCTTGTCAAAGAGGTCTTCAGCTTCGTTCTGATCCTCGGTAATTATGAAACAGGGTATATGGTACTGTTTAAGGCCGGCATAAATGCTTTTGGCAAGATCGCTCGCGCCCGTCAGCAATACGTGCCCCGCGGTTTCTTCCGGCAAGGCCACGGGAACCTTGGTCTGTTTCTGGGTTTCCAGCCAGGGCTGGTAAATAAACTGGATAAAAGTGAAAGGCAGCATGACCATAAAAAAAATCAGGCCGGAAAAAATTACCAAAGCCGTGAACAAGCGCCCCAAATCGCTGCTGAAAGTGATGTCCCCGAACCCGAGGGTGGACATAACCGTGAGCGTCCAGTACAAGCCGGTTACGGTGCTGTATTTTTGCCCCTCCATAGCCATGATCAGATGAAACAGCACGCTGTACAAGGCGATAAGGGCCGCCATGAACGCGGCGAAACGCATGATAAAACGCATGTTGAGCTTGTTGCGCCCGCTGGTTAAAAAAACCGCCACCTGCGAAAGATATTTCATTAACGCTTGCCTGCCGGTACCTGTTTCAGATAAAAAATGTTTGCGGCGTCCGTTGCGCGATACGCGGAGGCCCTGAAAATTTTCTCCAATTTTTGCTCAAAAACACCGCGCCAGTCAAGAACTTCCGCGCGGGCAATTTTTATGAGGTGCATATGCCGGAAACCATAAGCAGGGAAAAAGCCTGGGAATTGCTGCAAACTTTCAATAAAGAACCTTTCCATTTGCAGCATGCGGAAACAGTTGAAAAAGTGTTGCGCTGGTATGCTCTGAAGCTGGGGTATGGCGACGAGGTTGAGTTTTGGGGCGTTGTCGGCTTGCTTCATGACATAGATTTTGAAATGTTTCCTGAGGAGCATTGCAAAAAGGCTCCCGAACTGCTCCGCCGCGCGGGCGCCGGGGAGGAGTTGATCCATGCCGTGTGCAGCCACGGATACGGACTGACCGTGGATATCCGGCCTGAACATGAAATGGAGAAGGTGCTGTACGCCGTTGACGAGCTTACGGGGCTGATCGGCGCGGCGGCCCTGATGCGCCCCTCCAAAAGCGTGCTGGATATGGAGGTAAAATCCGTCCGGAAGAAGTTCAAGGACAGGAAGTTTGCCGCCGGATGCTCGCGGGAAGTGATTGAACAAGGAGCGGCGATGCTTGGCTGGGAATTGGACGCTTTGATTGCTGAAACGCTTCTTGCCATGCGGTAGGGGTTGATTCTTTCTCAAACGCGAAAGGGGAGTTTTTGAGGGATTCCATCCCCCAAAAACTCCCGCTAAACCGCTCTGATACCATGTCACGCCTTGTACTGTCGTAACAGGCGCGAAGATCGCTTCGCCGGAAAGCGTGATTTCCGACTCGCTCCGCCGGAGCATTTTAACATTTCCAATTTTAAAATGCTCTAAGGCTAAATCTCCTTGAACGTCGCGAGATTTGTAGTGAAATCAGGTGCTTTTCCAACTTTTTCCGCCTGTTTGACCAGCTTTACGACATGATCGTTGGCCGGAGTGGCCACGCCCCAGGTACGGCCCTTGGCGCAGACATGTCCGTTAATATAATCAATTTCGCACGGCCTGCCCTTTTCTATATCTTGGAGCATGCTGGCTCTGGTGGCCGTATGATTGGCCCAGATGCGCCGGTAAACCGGAAGCAGCCTGTCGGCGTCGTCCTGTCCGGTCAGCGCAAACTGGTTGAAGTCAAAGGATTGCATATTGATCAGGGTAACGCCGCTCGCGTGTGCGGCCCGGACGGTTTCGTCCGCGATCCGCATCAGGTGCGGCATGGCTTCCGGGCTGTGCAGCACTTCGCCGAAGGAGCAGCCGAGCGCCGCGGACATGCCGCTGAAAGTAGCGTTCATGAGCAGTTTCGACCAGCGCGCTCCGGTAAAGTTTTCCAGGATTTCGGTATGCCCGACATTGTTCAGCACAGCGGCGACTTTTTCCAGCTTGGGCGTGATTTTATTGCTGATTTCTCCGATGTCGAAGGCGAATCGCCGGACATAGTCCATGGTGGTGGCCAGTTCGGAAACTCCCGGTTCACGCCAGATCGCTCCAAAACCGACGGTGCCGCCCACCACCCGCTCCGCGCCGACAAATGAACCCACGGATTCTTCCGGAATGCCGTTCTGCAGGGTGCAGACTATGCTTTCCGCCTTCAAATGCGCATTGAGCGGGGGCAGGGCCGTGGGATTGTTCCACTGTTTGGTCAGAAGCAGCACAAGATCGTACTCTCCTTCCATTTGATCGGGGGTGCAGGCTCTGACCGGCGCCTGCAATTCGGCATGCCCGATGACCCTGGCCCCGTTTTTATTCAAGGCATCCGTATTTTCCTTGTTTATGTCGATAAGCAGCACATCCAGGCCGCTTTTGGCAAGGAAGGCGCCGATGATCGTCCCCAGAGACCCGGCGCCCATAATGGCTGTTTTCATGCTTTTTCTCCTTGTGTCTCTTCTTCATGCCGGATGCGCAAAATGGTCTGCATGGTCTTCGGGCTCACGTCTTCCTCAAAGAAAGCTTCGTAGGCTTCCAGCGGCGGCGGCGGCGAGAATTTCAGCGCCAGCATCAGGCCGATGAAAGAAAGGATAACCGAGAGCAGCATGGGATTGACGAAACCGGTCACCCGCCCTGAAATATAGGTTACAAAGCCGATCAGGATGGAAACGTAGGCCGCCTGGCGGTTCATCTTTTTCCAGTATACGCCGAGCAGCACCGCCCAGAGAAAGACGGAACCGAAAGCCCCATAGACGTAAGTGAAACCCATGGCCAGAAGCAGCGGAGGCTTGATCGCGGAAATGACGGCGAGAATGCCCAGACCCATCACGCAGAAGCGCAAAGAACGGGTAGCCTGGGCCTGATCCATATTTTTCCGGCCATGTAAAGCGATATAGACGTCATAATAGAGAGAGGTGCTGCAGTGGAGCAGCATGGAGTTGGCCGTGGACACAGCCGCCGCCAGCAAGGCCACCAGAGTGAGGGCGGCCACTATGGGTGGAGCGTACTGATCCATGATCAGCGGCATGATGTAGTCGGTGGTTTTGCCCACGGGCAGGCTGGGCAGCAGGGCTTTGGCTCCGAGGCCGAAAATGATCAGGCAGATGAAAATCGGCACCAGGAAGAGCAGTGTCCACATCATCTGCAAAGTGGCCGCCTTGGCGTTTTTGGGGGCCATGAAACGGGTGATCCAGTGCGGGGCGACAAAAGAACCCAAAGCGTTGGAAATAAAGATGGAGAACAGGGCGCCGGCGCCAAAGCTGCCGGTGGCCGTAAGCATAATCCCTGGCGGCAGAGGCTCGCCGCCTTCATTGATCGGAGCCGTGGTCGTGGCTATGGCTTCCATTATGTTGCCCACTCCCCCGGTGGCGCTCAGCACCGTCACGCAGCCGACAACCAGGCCGAACAGGATAAGGATGGCGTTGATGGTGTCTGAAGCCGCCACCGACCAGAAACCGCCGGAGCAGGTCAGCACCAGGATGAGCAGGAAGCCGAAAATGGCGTATTCATAAGGGATGCCGGTAATAGTGTTGAAAACTATGCCGAAACCCACTACCTGCAAATGCGTGAAGATGAAATAACCCACAAACATGAGCAGGGCCACGGTGATCTGCATGGGGCTGCGGTCGGTGTGCGGCTCATAGCGCAAACGCAGCAGTTCCGGGAAAGTGCGCATGGGCACCTTGGGCATGCGGATTTTATAAGTCAGGATCGGAAAAAGAGCCGTGCACAGGAACCACCCGGAAACCCAGCCGATGATGGCGGCGGCGCCCGTGCGGTACAAATAGCCGGGTACGCCCATGACCGAAGCCACGCTGACCCAGGTAGCCACAGAGGTACCCACTCCCAGCAAAAGCCCCATCCGGTGCCCGCCGGTGGTAAAATCTGAAAAGGATTCAACTTGGCGCAGGCTTTTCAGAACGCCCCAAACCATAAAGCCGATGTATCCGGCAAAAATCACAATATAGATAATCGCGCGTTCAGACATGGCATATCTCCAAAGCAATAGCGTCGTTAAAGGGTTTACTCATATTTGAACAAGCTGCCCGTGGCGCCCCAGCGCTTGACCTTGGATTTTTCGATGATCTTGCAGACAATCACGGTGAGTACAACGGAGGTGGCAATGGTGCACACCCAGATGAACAGCGCCAATTTCATGGTAAGACTCCTTGGGTTAAAGGTTATGGCCGGGCTCCTCCGGCCGGTTTTATTTCAGGGCCACGCAGGCCCAGTATGCGGCGCGCTTCATCCGGGGTGGCCTCTTCCTTGCCCATTTCGCGCACCAGGCGCGCCGCGCGCTGCACAAATTCCGCGTTGGAGGAAGCCAGACGCCCTCTGGCATAGGCGACATTGTCTTCCATACCCACCCGCACATGGCCGCCCAAAGCCAGGGTCGCGTACATGATGGGCAGATGCCCCTTGCCTATGCCCAGAGCCGACCAGGTGGAATCCGCCGGAATCAGGCCCTTGAGAAAAACCAGATTCTCCACCGTGGCCGCCAGTCCCCCGGCGGCGCCGAGTACAAACTGGTAGTGCAGCGGAGCTTTGAGCAGGCCTTTTTTCTGGTAATGGAGAGCGTTATAGATCATCCCGCCGTCAAAAATTTCTATTTCCGGTTTGACCCCGTGTTCATTCATGGTTGCGGCCAGTTTTTCCAGAAAGGGGGGAGGATTCAAAAAAAGGCTGTTATGCATCCAGTTCATGCTGCCGCAGTCATAAGAAGCGAGTTCCGGCCGGATTTCGATCAGATGGGCCATCCGGGTTTCATCTGTGGCGGCCAGATCGCCGGAAGTGGTCAGGTTGAGCACAATGTCGCAACGCTCCCGGATGAGCCGAACCGTTTCCTTGAATGTTTCCTTGTTCATGGTGCCCTGGCCGGCGGCATCCCGCATGTGCAGATGCGCAATGGAAGCCCCGGCCTCCCGGCTGGCGCAGACATCGGCGGCTATTTCCTCCGGGGTCACCGGCAGGGCCGGATTGTCCTTTTTTGAAGGCCAGGCCCCGGTGGGCGCGACAGTAATAATGACTTTTTCCTTTGTATCCATGCAAACCTCCATTTTTACCGGCTTATTCGACTGGTGCGCGGCGCGCCGGGCTTGTTCGCCCGGCGGCTGGTACGTTGTCTCATATACATTTTTAAGTGTTACAGCGTACCAGCCCCCTTTGACCTGCCAGCCGCCGCGAAAGCGGCGGCTGGCTGAACAGAACCAGGCCACACGGGGGACTGCCGGGATGAGACGAAATCAGCAAGGGCCACGAATCCGGTTCCTTGAAGCATTCCGGCAATATCCAAGTTCAGGGCTTTGCAAAATAAAGGCCGGGATTTAAAAATGCGGGGAATGAAGGTGAAACGAGGGCAGGCAAGTCCCGGCAACGCGGAACTGTTGCGGAAAAAGACAGATAGCTGTTTGTTTTGACTACATTGTAGTTAAAAACTACAGTTTGCTATAGAGTATTTTAACATTGAAAATGTTGAAATGCTCTGGCGGCGGGTACCGCCGCCCGCCCCGCAGGCGTAGGCGAAACTTGTTTCGCCGTTAAGCGCCGGAGGTGGCGTCTCAAAATTAAACTGCTCCAGACACAACAGCCAGAGCGTATTGATAAAAGTGGATTTTGATAATTTGCTTCTACAGTGATTTTCATGTAAACATACATGGAAATCCTAATATTATCACAGCTTGGGGGATCACCCTATGAAAATAGAGTCCATCGCGTTAAAAAATTTCAAGACTTTCAAAGATATGGAAATGAAAAACCTTCCATCCTTTTGTGTCATTGTGGGCGCCAACGGTTCCGGGAAAAGCACAATTTTCAGCCTTTTTGCTTTTCTGCGCAACGCGCTGACCGGCAATATCAATACGGCGCTCTCCACCCTGGGCGGAAGCCGCGGATTTCAAGAGGTACGCTCCCGGGAATCGCACGGGCCAATAGAAATCGAGATCAAATTTCGGGAAAAAAGTACTTCCCCTCTTATTACCTACACTTTGAAAATTAATGAAAACGACGGACGAGCTTATGTGGAAAGAGAAATCCTGCAATACAGGCGAGGCAGCGGCGGGCAACCGTGGCGTTTTCTGGATTTTTCCAACGGCGAAGGCGTGGCGGTAACCAATGAATGGGAGAGGGTACAGGATCAGCGAGAGTTGCAGCGCGAAAATCAAAAATTAAAAAGCAACGACCTTCTTGCCGTTAAAGGGTTATCTCAATTCGAGCGTTTCCCTGCCGTGATCGCCTTGAGCAATCTGATTGAAAACTGGCACATCTCTGATTTTCATATCGCCAGGGCGCGTCCCGAGCAAGAGGCGGGATATGCCGAGCATTTGTCGCGCGAGGGCGAAAACCTTTCGTTGGTGATAGAATACATCGCCAAACATCACCCGGATATTTTTGAAAACATTTTGGCAGCCATCAAACGGCGTGTGCCTGGCATAACCAAAGTCGAATCCAAAACCACCGAAGAAGGGCGCATTTTGCTCAAGTTTCAGGACGGGGCGTTTCAGGAGCCATTTCTGGCTCGATATGTTTCGGACGGCACCATCAAGATGTTGGCCTATCTGACCTTGTTGTATGATCCCAAGCCGCATCCGCTGCTTTGCGTGGAAGAGCCGGAAAATCAACTGTATCCGAAATTGCTGCAGGAGCTGGCCGAAGAATTCAGACTTTACTCCAACAAGGGAGGACAGGTTTTTGTGTCCACCCATTCGCCTGATTTTCTCAATGCTGCCAGAATCGAAGAAGTCTTCTGGCTTGAAAAGCACAATGGCTACACGCGGATACACCGGGCAAGCGACGATGAACAAATTCAGGCCTATATGCGGGAAGGTGACCAAATGGGCTACCTGTGGAAGCAGGGATTTTTCGGCGAGGCTGACCCGCAATGAGTTGCCTCGCGTGCATACTGGAAGAACAATCCGCCGCCGAAATGCTCAAGGTGTTGTTCTCCCGTATTGACGTGCCAAAAAATATTTCCATAAGGTATGTGGTTTTTGAAGGGAAACAGGATTTGGAAAAACAGATTGAGCGAAAGCTGCGCGGCTGGCAGCAGGCGGAGACCTTTTTTTTGATACTGCGGGATCAGGATGCCGGAAATTGTATTGAAATTAAAGATGCTCTGAAGGAAAAGTCGAGAGCGGCGGGGAAGATTGACAAAACTATTGTCCGCATTGCCTGCCATGAACTGGAGAGCTTTTATCTCGGCGATCTGGCGGCAGTGGAAAAGGGATTGAAATTATCCAACATCGCTTCGCGGCAACGCGAACAAAAATACCGTGAGCCGGATAAACTTGTCAGCGCGGCGCGAGAATTGCGCATACTGACAAACGATCGGTACCAGAAAATGTGCGGCTCCCGCAGCATTGCGTCCTTTCTCAAGGTGGATGGAACCAATAGGTCAAAGAGTTTCAATGTGCTGTTATCCGGAATTCAAAAGGCAATTTCAACCTTGTGCGTGAATGCGGCGATTGTTTGAGGTTTGACATCTCCGGACTTTGACAATTTTTCCCATACAAAATCAGCGTAACTTACTAAAGCAATTTAATTTTGAGACGCTCCCTCCGGCGCTTGACGGCGAAATAAATTTCGCCTACGCCTGCGGGGCGGGCGGCGGTGCCCGCCGCCAGAGCGTTTCAACATTTTCAATGTTAAAACGCTCTAAGCAGTGCTTATTAATGAATCACGTTCGATATTCCTCCGTCCAAAAGCAAAGCGCGGCGCAAACCGCCGTTGCCGACGCCGCGCCGCGCAAGAAAGCTGGCGGTTGTTACGTTTTTGCTGGCCTCTAAAACTCGAACTTGATCTGCAAGCTCCCCGTCACGCCTTCCCGTTTGCCCATATAGCCCTGCACGCCCAAATCAAAGGACAAAGGCAGGCTTTGCGAAGGTTTGAGGGAGAGGCCGAGTTCGCCCATGCCCGTATCGCCGCGCAATGAAGGCGAGGAAAGGCTTTGGCCGTTCACGGAGGCCCGCAGTTTGCCGTCAAACTCGTGTTCCCAATACGCGCCGAGGTAGGGGCTGACGTACTCGTTGACGGAGTAAGCGAAGCGTCCGCCCAGGCGGGTACGCAGGGAATCGGCGTCCTTGAAGCGCAGGCGATCCTGGTACACGGTCAGGCTGTCACCTTCCTGCCGCGTCCAGAGGAGTTTCGCGGACAGGTCGAGGCTGCCCTTGCCGTCCAGACCCGGAATCATCCAGACATAGCCAAGCCCGCCGTGCAGGCCGTAGTACAGGGCGCTGCTTTCAAAATCGGCCTTCCAGCCGTTGTACTGGATGTCGCCGCTGCGGAAATCCGTTTCCGCCCGGCCCATGCGGGCGCTGGCGTCGAAATACAGCCCGGAGAGAGCGCCTTGCGTCAGCTCGTAGCGGCCCAAAACGCCGCCGCCGTGGTAGGAAGTGTCGCCCTTGCCGCCTACGGAGGCCGCGTTGCTGAAGCTGTTATGGGAATCGTAATTGCCCCATCCGCCCTCGAAGAAGGCTCCGAAGGTCAGACGCCCGCGGGCTATGTCATTGCCGAAAGCCAGACCCGCCAACAGCGACATGCCGGATACGTCCACATGCGAACCCGTGTTGTATCTCGACCAGCCGCCGCCCAGGCCCCCGAAACTGCCGAAGCGCGAGCCCTGCCCGGAAGTCGCGGCCAAGGCGGAACCGAAGCCCCGGTTCAGGATGAAATCAAGACCCTGGTTGGCGAAGGCCAGCGAGACGGCCCGGTTTTCGGCATACGCTTTGAGCCGCTCATAGGCCGGGCCGGTGGGAGAGATGGTTGAAATAATAGCCTGAAGCACTCCCGGATTCATGGGATCAACCTCAATCGTGAAGGTGTCGCCGCCGATGGTTTGCACGGTGAGTTGCGTGACGCCGTTCGGATTCAGCGTGCCGGAAACATCCAGCAGTTTGAGGTACTCGCCCTGATTGAGATCCGGCCTGCCGGCGGGGTAGGCGAGCGCCACCTGAGTGTTGGCGTCGATGGCCGCGTCGCCGTTGATGGAGAGCAGAACATCACTGGCCAAAGCGCTCTGCGGGATATTAAAAAGGATAGTGGCGTTGGTGAAATCCGCGCCCCCTGCGGCGGGGATAATGCTCGCGCCCACGCCGTTCACGGTCAGGTTCTTGAGCGCGGCGGGAGAGGTAGAGGCATAAGCCGTGGCGCTGGAATAATCAAAGATTGTCCCTGCGCCAAGGGAGAGGCGTTGGGCAGCCAGAGAACCGCCCGTTCCCAAGGTCAGGCCGCCCGTGTCAATGCTGAGAGGCCCGGTGAAGGTGTTCGTACCGGAAAGCGTCAGCGTTCCCGTGCCGGTTTTTTCGATGCCGCCCGTGCCGGAAATGACGCCGCTGAACGCGCCGCTTTGTGCTGTCAGGCCGTTGCCGTTGATGATATTGCCGCTGCCGTTCAGAGCATTGACGGTTCTGGCCGCGCCCGTGCCGTCATAGGCCGCGCCGCCCGCCACCGTCAGATTGGTATTGGCGGCAATGTTGCCCGCCAGAGTTCCGGCGCTCACGGTTGTGCCGCCGCTGTAGGTGTTGGTTCCGCTCAGAGTCAGGGTGCCCGTGCCGGTCTTGGTCAGAGAGCCTGAGCCGCTCATAATGCCCGCATAGGTTCCCGCGCCGGTCTGGTTAAACTCCACTTGGGCGTTGTTGGTGATGTCTCCTTGCAGACTGGTCGTATCACCCGCCAGGGTTCCGGCGTTCACGGTGGTGCCTCCGCCGTAGGTGTT
>JAISBT010000126.1 GCA_031266055.1 Deltaproteobacteria bacterium | reverse complement strand
ATTAACTTTGAAAAAGTGTATCTGCTCTGCAAGGATTTGTTCACAAATCCTTGCCGCGAAATGCTTGCAGGCGAGCTTTGCTCGCCGTTAAGCAAGCATTTCAAGCGTAAAATGCTCTAGTTTTTTTGTGGACGTCCATGCCTACACAGGGTACCTTTTCATCGGTCTGTCCTCCTTGATTGTGGCTCTATGCCGTTGTTTTATGCTTGGCATAACCCACGAATGCAAGGCTGGACAGACCTTTTGTTTAACTTTATTCAAACATCATATCTCTAATCCGGATACAATGGAATGAAAAATCTGCCTTTAAAAATATATCCGGTCAGCCTGGGCTGCCCGAAAAACCGTGTGGATACCGAGCGTTTTCTTGGGAGCCTCGGCCTTGAAGCAAGACTGGTCAAGCGCGTTGGGAGCGCGGGGCTGGTGTTTGTAAATACCTGCGGCTTTATCGATTCGGCGGTGCGGGAATCCATCCGGACTATTCTGGAACTGGGCGCGGAAATACAAAGCCTGCCCGCGGGAAAACGGCCGCTTCTGGCGGTGGCGGGCTGTCTGGTCGGCAGATATGGAGAAAAACAGTTGGCAAAGGATTTGCCGGAAGTTGATCTGTGGCTGCCTACCAAAACTTTGGCCTCCTGGCCGTTCATTTTGCGCGCGTTTCTGGAGAAAAAGCTGAAAGATTGTTCCGGAAGCGCGGCGGCGGAGAAAACCGCCGGTAATCCGGCGCGTCTTTCCGCGCACAAGGGGGCAGACCGCCTGCTGTCCACCGCTCCGTCATACGCCTGGCTTAAAATCAGCGAAGGGTGCGGACGGCGCTGTTCCTTCTGTGTTATCCCGCGCATTCGCGGGCCGTTGCGCAGTGAGCTTCCGGAGCAAATTACGCGGGAAGCGGTAAAAATTCTGGAGCGCGGAGTGTCTGAACTTGTCTTGATCGCCCAGGATCTTACCGCCTGGGGGCGGGATTTGCCGGGGGCGCCCAGCCGGGAGCATAACCTCATGCGCCTTTTGGAGCGCCTTTTTCCCCTTGCCGGGCTCAAGCGTTTGCGGCTTATGTACCTGTACCCGGCAGGATTGACCGGAACCCTGCTCAAATTTTTGAGCGAGGCACCTTCTGTCTTTGTCCCTTACTTCGATGTTCCTTTGCAACACGCTGACGCGGGCATTCTCAAGGCTATGGGGCGTCCTTTCGCGGGGAGTCCTTTTAAAGTGCTTGAACGCATCCGTAAATATTTTCTGCAAGCGGCCCTGCGCACAAGCCTGATTACGGGTTTTCCGGGGGAAAGCGCAAGCGCTTTCGCTGTGTTGCGGCAGTTTGTCACTGAGGCCAAATTTCAAAACCTGGGAGTATTTGCTTTTGAGCCGGAAGAAGGAAGCAAAGCCGCGCTTATGCCGGGGCAGGTGCCGGAACGGACGCGCGCGGAGCGCAGGGATATCCTCATGCAAATCCAGGCCGGGATCAGCGAAGCGTTGCTGCTTGAGCAGCAGGGCCGGGAATTGGAAATTTTGATCGACCGGCCCAGCGCAGAATGGCCGGGGCTGTTTGTGGGGCGCGCCTGGTTTCAGGCTCCGGAGGTGGACGGAGTAACCTATGTCAGCGGAGAAAACGTTCAGCCGGGCAGCCTGGTCAAAGCCGTCATCAACGAGACTTATACCTATGACTTGAATGGGCTGGCGGTGTAAGGAGCGTCTCGAAATCAAATTGCCTCAGAGCAGTTTAATTTTGAGACGCTCCCTTTTAAGTGCTACAGTGTACTGGCCGGGTCAAACCAGTGATAGGGCGACATTCCATCCAGCAGGCCGGCATCGCTTATATGGCGGCTGATATTTTCCGGAAGCAAACCGTGCGTCAAGTGAACGCTGCCCGCGACCGCCGCTTTCAGATAGCTGGTTACGGCCGCGGCTTTGGCCGCAGCTTCGGCTTTCATGCGTTCGATGCTTTCAGGCGCGGCGTGCTCGCTGGAACTGTAACCGGAGTTGAAAAAGGCGTCTTTTTCCATATCGGCAAGCGTGGCGACGCCTTGCCGCTCGCGTTCGTTCCGCGCGGCGGTCAATTCACTCAAAGCGTCCCGGAGGCCCTGTTCTTTCAGGCTGTTTACATCCTCATCGGTAAAAGCCTTTCCCGCGTGATCGAAGATGGAAGATCCGGCGGAAAACAGAGGCAGGTAGAAAGTATTTTTGCCTTCGCCCGCGTTTATTTTACTTGCGTCTTCCACATATTCTATTTGAACGAGGTTGTCGCCTCCGCCGGTGTTCAGCGTGGAATCTCCATAGGTTTTATATATTTTTGCGTCGTTGTCGCCGTTTCCGAAACTCAGGACGCTGTTGTAGAGCGAATAAAGCTGCAAGGCATTGTGCCCGTCGCCGAATCCCAGCGAAGAACCGCCTTCAACGGCATAGATTTTCGCAAGATTGTTGCCGTTTCCAAGCTCGACATGCGAGCCGCTCTCCAGTTCATGTATATAAAGCTTGTTATCGCCGTTGCCGATATTGACGCTGGAATTCCCTTCGATTTCCATGATGCCGAGTTTATTGTCGCCGTTACCCACGCTCAGGGCTGAAGCGCTTTCAAGTTCGCCTATATCCAGGGTGTTCGCGCCGTTTCCCGCGGACAGTTCCGAACCGCTTTGAATTTGGTATATTTTGATCTGGTTGTCGCCGTTACCCAGGCTGAGGGTGGCGCTGCCGGCGCCACGGCTGCGGCTGACGGTTTGCGCCTGTCCCACCTCATAAATATCCACGGAATTGGAACCGTTGCCCATGGCGAGGTTGGCGCCCTTGCTCAGGGCGTAGCCTTTGTAGTGATTGTCGCCGTCGCCCAGAGTTATCTCCGTCCTGGCCGCTTCGGAAATGTTCAGGCGGTTGTCGCCGTCGCCCAGGGTGATCACCGTCCCGTCCGTCCCGGAAAGGTTCAGGTTGTTGTCGCCGTTTCCGGCGGCAATGCTCCCTCCGATCATGCCTCCCCTGCCGTTCATGCCGCGCAGAAAAACGTTATTGTTGCCGCCGTTAAGCGTAAGTTCCATATTATAAGCGGTAGCGCCATTGATATTATTATATGCGGTAGTGACGCTGACGCTGTCGTCCCCGGCTCCGGTATCTATTTTTACATTGCTCAATCCGGAAGCAAGGCGGATGTCGTCATTGCCCTCTCCGCCCTGGATGCTGCTGTTATCCCCGTAGACAAAGATGAGGTTGTTCCCGTTGCCCGCGGCGACATGGCTTCCGCTCGTGCTTATTATAATGCTTGAGTCGGCGTCATCCGCCAGAAGATACCCTTTTTCCTCAATATAGCCGCCATCGGCTGAATAGGTGCGGGTGGTGCCGGTATTGTGGAAATAAACCGAAAGATTCCCGGCGGAATTTTTGCCGGCTTTTATGTCTCCGGTGAACTCCACGTTGAAGGAGCGGCCTCCGGCATCCGTGAAATCGGCGGCGTAAATATAGCCTTCCAGGGCGCCTGCCTGGAGATAGCCGTCCTGCGCCTCCGGCCCGGAAGAATAAATGCCCGCTATGCGCCGGACGTTGACGGAGGTTCCGTCGGCAGATGTGCCTTCAAGCTGTTGGGCGAAAACCGCCGCGTGGAGCTTTGCCGCCGCCTCCAGCGATTCGGGGCTGAGGATCACGTTTACGGCGGGCATGCTCCCGGACTGCACGGCCAGGACGTTCTGTTCTATTCCCCGGGCTGTTTCAAGATAGCCGATGTCCTCGGCAGTCCAGATTTGCCGGGAAGCATACGCGGCAACGGCATCCATGCTTTTTCTCCCTTTTTTATAAATCCATGCTTGGCATATCGGCGCAATAAAAGAAAATATTATATCTGAAATTCTGTCGGCCAACCAACCAACCAACAAACAAACAAACAACAAACAACCAATTTGCAAAAAACGGGCCATGAACAGCGAAAATGTTGAAATGCCGCCAAATTCGGAAGTAAAATATCGCCAAACCCGGAAGCAAAATTCCGCCAAATCAGGAAGTAAAACATCGCCAAACCCGGAAGTAAAACCTCGCCAAACCCGGAAGTATAGCCTTGAAAAATCCGGAAGTCCGAAGTATGATATTTTTATGAAGGATAAATATTTACCGCGAATTGCGGATAATGTGCTGAACGACGCGTTGGAAGCCTCCGGCGCTGTGCTGATTGAAGGCCCGAAATGGTGCGGCAAAACGAGAACCGCTGAAGAACGGGCTGCAAGCGCGCTTTATTTGCAAGACCCCGATAATGCCGCTTCATATCTGAAAGCGGTCGACACGAAGCCTTCCCTTTTGCTCAAGGGAGATCCGCCACGATTGATTGATGAATGGCAGACGGCCCCGGTTCTGTGGGACGCTGTTCGCTTTGCGGTGGATCAGAGAGGTGAGTGCGGTCAATTTATTCTGACCGGTTCAGCCGTACCAAGAGACGATGCGGTACAACATACCGGAACCGGCAGGATATCACGAATGACCATGCGCCCTATGTCCTTGTTTGAGTCTTTGGAATCAAACGGCGAGATATCTTTGAAAGCCATGTTTGACGGCGTTGCCGATGAAGAGTGCAAGTCTGCCCTGTCCATTGAGCGGCTGGCCTTTGCCCTGACACGCGGTGGATGGCCGGCTTCCATCGGAGGGAAAGAATCCGCCGCCCTTCGGCGGATATATGATTATGTGGAAGCCGTAATCAATGCTGACGTGTCCCGCGTTGACGGTGTGGAGAAAAGCCCCGCGCGCGTCAGGGCGCTTATGCGTTCATTGGCGCGAAATATTTCGACAATGGCCAGCCTGACTACTATTCGGAAGGATATTTCCGGCGACGAAGATACGCTTTCCGACAAGACCATCGCTGCCTATATAAATTCGCTGCGCAGGATTTTTGTGGTGGAGGATCTGCCTGCCTGGAATACCGCGCTACGCTCGAAAACAGCAATGCGGACTTCCTCAAAACGGCATTTTGTCGATCCGTCCATAGCCGCCGCCGTCCTTCGCGTTACTCCCGATGGTTTATTGCGGGATTTCAACACCTTCGGACCGATGTTTGAGTCGCTGTGTGTACGGGACTTGCGGATATACGCTCAGGCGATAGACGGTGAAGTGTTTCACTACCGCGATAAAAGCGGCTTGGAAGCGGACGCGGTGGTTTGCCTGAAGGACGGGCGTTGGGGCGCGGTTGAGGTAAAAATGGGCGCGAAAGAAATTGAGACTGCCGCTGAACACCTGAAAAACCTGCGGAACAAAATCGACATGGGTAAAATGAAAGAACCGTCTTTCTTGATGGTGCTGACATGTACGGAATTGGGCTATCGGCGGAACGACGGGGTGTATATCACACCGATTGGATGTCTGCGGGACTAGTACGCTGTAACACTTAAAAGTTCGTATAGAACAGCGTACTGACGCCGGGCGAACAAGCCCGGCGCGCCGCCTTAAGGCGGCGGAGCAAAGCAAAAACCACGTTT
>JAISBT010000022.1 GCA_031266055.1 Deltaproteobacteria bacterium | reverse complement strand
GTTAAAACGCTCTACGCCACAATAGAGCAATTTAATTTTGAGGTGAAGTTATCTTATCATTTATCTTTTCAAATGACAAGATAAATTTGCGTTTTGTGCGGCGAAAGGCATAACCTGCTCTGCGAGTGCAATAACCGCCTTTACTCGCTTTGCACCACCTCTATTTTGATGCTGGAGGAGCGCCCGAAATTATCCAGTACGCTTACAATGCTTTTACCGCCGGGAGGAGTCCACAGTATGCTTTCATCCGTGGAGCCGCGCCCGATAAAAGTCTTGCCGGAAAACCAGTAAAAATCCGTTACATCCGCGTCCCCGGAAGCGTGCAGGGTGATGACGGTGCTTTCCGGCTGCGTCAGGCTGCGGTGGTAAACAACGCCCGGTTTGGGCGAAAGTATTTCCGGCGGCATTCCGCTTCCGCCGCTGCCGTAAACGGGAAGCTCCTCTCCCGCGCATTCCGGCAGAAAAGGCGGCGGGGACGCCTTCATGATGCCCGCGCGGCGGAAGAGCAGCAATAAATCCGTGGGCCAGTACTCCACCACCGCTCTTTCGGTTTTTGCCGGGTCTTCGATACAGGCGCGCATACCCGTAGCCTTGTCGATCAGTATGCGCCTGTACACTCCGGAATCGGCAATGGGCGATACTCCGGGTATAAACCAGGTTTCAGCGGTATCCCGGCACAGGCTGGTATCCACATCGCCTGTCGCGCTGCACACCCGGATGCGGACAAGATTGAGCTTGTCCATGCCCTGCATGGCTATATCACGAATGTTTTCCGTGTTGTAAACGGCATCGGCAATGTCCCAGAACAGGGGCGCGGCCACTTTCAGCCCGACAAAATTCGAATTGGGACGGTTATTGAAGTTGCCCACCCAGACCACCAGCACATAGGGGCCAAAAACGCCCGCCGTCCAAGCGTCGCGCGCCCCATTGGAGGTGCCGGTTTTCCAGTACATAGGTATGCGGGAAACAATGCTGGCGTATTGAATGCGCTGATTCGCCGGCAGGGCGCGGAGCATGCGCAAGGCGACAACCGCCGCTTCCCGGCTCAACAACTGTTTCCCGGCTGTTTCCCGGCCGGGCGGAGCATATGCCTCCCCTTCCGCGGGGAAGGCGGATGCGTCCGGTTCCGGCCGCGTGGCGGGCGAGGCCCGCAAGTCTTTGTATAAAACAAGTTCGCGGTACTTGCCCCTGTTCGGCAGCATGGCATACAGAGCCGCAAGCTCGCGCATGGTGACCTCGGCCCCGCCCAACACCAGGGAAAGCCCGTAATGCTCGCGCCCGAAATCAAACTTCACGCCCGCCTGGCGCATAAATTCATACAAGTCCGGGCTGGACAGGCGGTTGGCCAAGGTTATGGCCGGGATATTGCGGCTCAATTGCAGGGCTTCCGTGGCAAAAAGCGGCCCTCGAAATTCCTGATCGGCATTTTCCGGGTCATAGCCCTTAAAGCTGCGCGGGGTATCGTAAAGCAGGGTTCTGGGATGTATGAGGCCCTGATCCAGAGCCAGAGCATAGATAAACGGCTTCAGCGTCGAACCCGGAGACCTGCGGGCGCGGCTGCCGTCTATCTGCCCTTCTATGCCGGCATTAAAAAAATCGGCCGAACCGACCAGGGCGCGAACTTCCATGCTGGGCCAATGCACCAGCAGGGCCGCGCTGTTTGTCACTCCCTGCTCCCGGTTCCGCTGCACCATGGAGGAAACCATGTTTTCCAGCAGTTTTTGCCGGTTCTGGTCAATGGTAGTATGAATTTCCGTACGGAGAGGAAAGAGTTGCAAGGCTTCGCTGGTAACATGCGGGGCGCGGAAAGCCAGTTCGGCGGGAGTATAAACCTTGAGGCGCTGATGGTTCATAAAAGCGCTGCCCGCATCTTCAGGATGCTTTTCCAGCCAGAGGGAATAAATACGCGCGCGGGCTTCTTGCAGCGCCGCATCCACCACGCCGGATTCATCCATGCGCCGCACGGCCAGCGGATTTCTCCGGGCCGGATTTTGCGGCACGCTCACCAGGGCGAGGCTTTCCATCAAATCCAGCCGGCCGGGATTCTTCTGAAAATATATTTGCGCCGCCGCCCCGCAGCCTTCAATATTCCCGCCGTAAGGCGCCAGATTCAAGTAGGCTTCAAAAATCTCGTCTTTGCTGTAATAACGCTCGTAGGCCAGGGCACGCTCCATCTGCTCAAGCTTGCCCCAAAGAGTGGAGGTATCCAGATTAAGGCGCAGCCGGGCAAGCTGCATGGTAATAGTGGAAGCGCCCATGCGCCTGTCGCCGCCTATGTAGGTGGTATAGGCCGCGCGCAAAAGAGCGGCCGGGTTTACGCCCGGATGTAAATAAAAATAACGGTCTTCATAAAGCAGGGTCGCTTCGCGCAAGGTGGGGGCTATGTCCCGCAACGGGGTGAAAACGCGGAATTTTTCATCTTGGGCGAGCCCCAGACGCATGAGCCTGCCCCCCCGGTCATATATGCCCACTGAAAAATGCACCCCCTCCAGCAGAGGCGGGCGAGGCGTAAAAAACCACCAGAGCAGCGCCGGAATAACCACCAGCCCGGCCCCGGCCAAAAAAAACTTCCCGCAACGCTTAAAAATTCCCGGCATGATTCATCCGACCCGTTTGAATGCGACCCGAAACGAGAGCATAACCCATGAGCGGCACGAAAAACAAGCACCGCCGGGTTGAACCGCCCTAAAAATTATAACGCAGGCCGATCATGCCCTCATGGGCGGCGGCAGTTTTTCCGCGCAGCAGGGAATATCCCAGCCGCAGTTCCGTATTGACTCCCAGACGGATGCCGGCATTAAGACCGAGCCCGAGACTGTTTTCATCCAGCCCGTCCACAGGAGCGTTGAAGCGGTTGGCGTCCGGATCCAGCACGAAGGAAGCGGCGGACGCTTTCTGCGTGTCGCCGCGCAATCCCGACCAGTATAGCTTGGCCCCTATACTGCCGTTTTCCACGGCCCACACGCCTTCCAACCCCGCCTGGATCCGGTGGAGGCTGTTGCGGGAATCTTCATAGCGCAGGCCGTAAACATCCGCCCGCTCGGAGTAGGAACCTCGGCTTGAGTAAAAATAGTGCCAATCCGCAAAGGGGCGCAGCATGAAGTTTTCCAAAACCCCGAAGCGCCGCCCGAAACTCACGCCGACGCTTGCAATTTTGGCGTCGTAACTGCTGTTATACCGGTTTTGGCTCACCGTGCGCGTCTGATCAAAACGCATGCCGCCAAGCGAACCGATGAATCCCAGTTCCAGATCCCAGGGCAGAGCCAGACCGCCGTAAAAAACGCCGGCGGCCCCCCAGGCGTCCACATCCGCGTCGTTGCTTTCATAACGCGGATAGTCGAGGGACAGTGCCAACCCCAGATACAGGTTGTCCGCGACGTAACGATCCAGGCCAATGGTGACGCCGGCTCCCCGGATGGTATAATCCCTGCCGCCGCTGTGTTTCAGAAAACCGTAGGCCGGGGCGACCCATATGCCGTTCCGATCCGTTACGGCTTCCCATCCGCCGTCGTCCAGCGAAAGCCACTGCACGGGGGGCGAACCCCGCCGGGCGCTTTCAAAACGGGAAACCGGACTTTGCCCCGCGCGCCCGGCAAAAGGCGACCCTTGCGACCAAAAGGTTCTTGTGTCGGCCAGGGGCGCGCCCAGCAGCAAAGAGAGCGGGCTGTACTCCGCCACGCCCGAAAAGCGTCTGACCATTCTGGCGCTGACGGCATTCAGGCCGGGTTGGCGCATGATTATGGCCAGAGGGGCGTTCAGCGCATCAACGCCGCCGCGCTGATGGTTGAAGGCGGCTTCCGTGGTGTTGACCATGACGGCATTCCGATCCGCGTCCCAATAAAGGCCGTTCCAGGCGTAGTCGAACGCTCCCACGGCAAAGGAGCCGGACGACGGAAGAAGCGGCGGCGCAAGCGGCGCGGACTCCGTGAATTTGAGCACCGGATTGCCGCCGGCCGTAAGCTGGCGGCCATAACTGAAGGCGGACGGCTCAAAGCCTATGCCTGACCCTTCCTCAAGGTTCACCGACTCGCCGGCCGCAATTGTAGTGGAATTGCCGCCCACGAATTCGGTCTGCAGCCGGGTGCCGTCCGCCATGGAAAAAGAACGGACGCGCATGCTTCCGGCATAGTCAAGGATGCCTCCCACAAGGGAAACGTCTATGCTTGAAGGACTGAGAATGTCGCCCCGGTAGCGCAGGACGAAAGCGGGATCGCTGGAAGAGGGAATGGCGGTTCCGTCTGCCTCCATCCGTCTGCCGAAGGTCAGATCCGTCATGTAGTCCAGCGGGTCGGCGAGGTCGGGGTATTTTGCGGGATCCCAACGGGAGATGATGTCGCCGTGAATGTATGCGCCGTTCATGACGTTGACGGTTCGCACATGCGCGCCGGGGCCGATGTACAGGGCGACGGGCCTGCCTCCGTAATCGACGAATTCACCGGAAAGATACTGGCCGCTGTTTCTGGAAGGCCCGCCCAGCAGCGCGCCGCTCAGGTCGAAACTTTCAACCATAGGCCCGCCGATGTCGGCCGTGGCCGGCCCCAGCGGTTCCCTGTCTTCGTCGCCGTCGGCGTCGACCGTGACCTCGGCCTCCGGGTTGGCGTTGTATTCTCCGTATGAATAAAGAAAGTATTCAACGTAGGGAGCGCCGAAATCAAACCGGGCTCCGATGCCGAGAGGGCCGACAGCGCTGATGACTCCCCGGCTGACGATATGGTGTCCCGAACCGAAAGACGCCAGCAGACCCGTGCCTTGGGTTCCGTCGCCGCTGACCCGCACTCCCGGCGGGATGGTCACGCTGTTGTTGAAGCCGTCCACCCGGACGCCCGCTCCGCCCACCCCGTCCGCCAGCAGATCCGCTTTTTGGGTGACGCTGTAGTTGCTGCCGTAGATGTGCAGGCCCACGCCGAAAATGCCGGTATTGGGGGTTCCCCCGGCGTATCCCAGCCAGTTGCCCGCGTCGTCAAGCCCCTTGCTGGCAAAAAACCCCCGGGTATTGTCCAGAATTTCCGGCACTGCGTTGTCTTCGTACAGGGATGTGCCGAAAAAATTGCGCAGGTCAATGGCATAACCTATATCGACCAGAGCCGCCAGTTCCACTTCCATGAACATGGGGTAATTGGTGATTTGCACATGGGTCATGAGTCCGTTGCGTACCCCGAAATGGCTGGATTCCTGATCACTGGTATGAGCCATGGGCACAGGGCCGCCGAAAAGACTTTCGGCCCGGGAGCCGGTAAAATACAACTCGCCCGGATCCCCGTCCAGCAAATCGGCGAAGTTTGGGTCATCCTCAACAATGCCGAGGGCGTGGCCGATTTCGTGAATCATGGTGGGGGCCAGGGTGAAAGCGGTTTCAGGCAGGTTGGAGTTGGCTTGGGTGTCCCAGGCATAGTCGTTGATGGTGATGAGACTGTGCGCTCCGGTCAAAGGATCGTAGGGCAGCCCGGAAGGGGTCAGGGAGCTGCCGGCGCCCATGATAGCGCTCCAAAGGGAACCCCTGTCGGGATCGTCGGGGTCGGCGAAATAGAGCGCACTGGCATTATAGGATGTGTCCGGAACAACCCCCAGCCGCAGCACCACGGTGTCGGCCGGAGCGCCTCGGGGTTTGAGAACGTTGGCCCAGTAGGCCGTGCCTCTGGCAATGTCTTCCCGAACCGGCAGTGAAAAATCATTGGCCGAGACCTCAAGGCGCAAAAGGCCCTCTTCGTCGGTTTCGGCCGCGTAGGGGAGTCCCTGGCCGAAAAAATCCAGGCGGAATACCGCGCTGCCGTCGAGATTGGGTATGTAAACGCTCTCCGGCGCGGCAGCGCCTTGAGCGCCCCCCGGAAGAAACAACAGGAACAGCAGGCAGCATACGCCGAAAAGGCGAAAGGGGACGGGCAGGTTCAAGCGCATAAAAACACTCACTTTTTTCCGGATTTGTCCGGCAAGTTCCGGACGAACGCTTCCAAGGCGTTCACCAGCCTGACAATCAGCGTTGTGGCAACAAGATTCAAAGCGAAGGAAAGAAGCACAAAGGGCAGAGGCGAAAGTCCGGTCAAAGCGTCAAGCGCTTTGAAAATCAACAGACCGCCGGGTATGTGGAAAAGGTAGAAACGGAAGGCGTTGTCTTCAAAATAACGGTAGAAAACATTGCCGCGCAAGCCCCGATACCAACGCCGCGAGCAATACAGGCTGGCCTGATAGGCCAGCAGCGCTCCGGCGCAGCACGCGATCCAGTAAAGAATTTGCGGCAATTCGGCGCGGGAGGCGAACAAGGCATAGAGCAAAAGCGTAACGGCAAAGACCGGAGCCGCGCGGCGCTTCAAAAAAACGTCCAGGCGCTCCCGGCAAGTCCATAAGGCGATCCCGAGGAACACATAGATCAGCGGACCTGCCGTTTCCCATAAGGCGTACCAGGTCAAATCGCGACCATATCGGCTGATCAGCCAGGATACCGCGAAGGCCAGGGCGAGTCCTCCCGCTGATCCGATCCTTTTGAGCAAAGGAAACGCCGCCAGCCAGAACACGCTTGCCCAGAAAAGCACCAGCAGAAACCAGAGGTGATCACAGAACAGGCCCTTCAGTCCGGCCGCATAGGTCTGCAATAAAGAGAGCCCTGCGGGGCGGTTATATGCGGGCAGATCAAAAAAGGCATACAGCGGCGCCAGCCAGAACAGCGTCATGCAAAGCCAGGGGATGAGCAGCCGTTTGGTCCGGTTGGCGAGTTGCTCCGCGAAACTTCTCTTTTTGGACTCAAGGGTGCGGGCCAGCAAATAGCCGGAAGCCAGCATGAAGGACGGGATGATGATCAGACCCAGGCAGGAAGCTATCCGATCCGCAATGAGGCTGGGCTGTTCCGCGAACAGCTTCCAGAAACCGCCGGGTACGGTAAAGGGTAAAAGGGCATGGGAGAAGATAACCCCCAGCAGACTGCATGTTTTCAGCAGATTTATTTCGTCGGCGCGCATAGCCACTCCGTTTTTTACAGCATTTTGCGCTTGAAATTGTCGCTTGACGGCGAAGCATCGCTGCTGTCTTATCCGTAGCTTCCTTCGTCGCAACAGCTGAAGCGCGGTATCCGTTAAGCGGCTTGCCGCTTTGCGGTAGCCGTTAGCCGGTCTTTCCGGCTTACGGATAGCGACAGCGGTTCTCCGCTTCGCGCTCTGTGTAACCAATTGCTGTCTTTATCCGTAAGCC
>JAISBT010000090.1 GCA_031266055.1 Deltaproteobacteria bacterium | reverse complement strand
GTGCCGTGCCCGCACATATTCAGATAACCGCCGCTGTCGGTAAAAATCACGCCGAAGTCGGCCTCCGGGTGGTTCGGCTTGACCAGAAGCGCGCCGAACATATCCCTGTGCCCCCTTGGCTCAAAAATCTGGATTTTACGCAGCCAGTCGTGATGCTCGGCCATATCCAGTTTTTGTTCCATAACCGTGGCCCCCTTGAGAAAGGGGATTCCGGCTATGGTGATGCGGGTTGCCTCGCCAACCGTATGCGTATCTATGCATTCAATGAATTTGCTGAAGTTCATAATTTGTAAACCACCTTGTTTAAAATTTCAGCCGACGCTGAAAAAACCGTTGCCGGCTTTTTCGGCGTCGGCTGATTAATTACTTCAATTACTTGCCCTTGCTGTAGGAATAGAGCATGGCGCCGGAAGTATAGAGCACCACGGCGATAACCAGCCAGCGGAGCGTGCCGAGTGGCAGGGAGGTGACAATGTAGGCGGCAATGAACACGCCGACCACGCCCAGCACGGTTATGGCCATGCTGGCCTTACGGTTGTAGGCGGCTTCCTTGATGAAGCGGTAGGAGGCAACCGGCATCAGCACGGCGCAGGAACCCATCATCAGGGGGAAGGCCACCAGCGGGCTCATGCCCAGGAAGTACACCAGGGCCATGCAGGGGGCGTACAGGCCTACGCCCGCGGTCATCAAAGCGCCCAGTATAAAGTTCGCCACTATGCCGAAAATGAGCTTGCCGCCGGTGAGGCCGATGGCTTCGCCGCCGATGGGCATCCAGCCCATAATACCGCAGAGCATCAGGAAGGCGGTGACCAGGAGGGCCACGCCCATAACCAGGCGTATTTTCTGCGCCGAGAAGCGCGCGATAATGCCGGCGCCGAAGTAAGCGCCGACAGCCGCGGCAATCAGCATGCTGAACAGGGTGACCGGTTCAACCGCGACTTTGTCGATAAAAATCAGGGCTTCGGCGATAACCGGAATGCAGCAGCCCACATTCAGGATGCCGGGGATCACTCTGTCGTCGCATTGCTTGAAAATTTTCAACAGGGCGGTGGTGGGCGCGAAACTGCCGATGCCCAGGGTATCGAAAAAATTCACGACAAAGCCGATGCCGGAGGTCAGAGGCCAGCTTGTTTCAGGCTCAAGTTTATCTTTATAAGCAATAAAATCTTTAACGAAAACAAAAGCGAACAGTACCGTCAAGACGATCAGAAGGACAAAAATCGCGGTTACAAGATATTGTGTGTTTTCCATGTGCTACTCACTTTAATGAGCTGAAGGTTAAAAAACGCCTTGCGTGGACATAAACAGCAAAATCATGAAAGAGACCTTATGACGCCGTCTCTGTGTTCATTGGCGGAGAGGACGACCTGGACGTTGTTGCAGCTGTCCATAATGGATTTGCTCCCGATATAGCCGCCCGGTTCATCGGGAAAAAGGGCGGTATCGTAAAGGCAGCCCAGGCCGGAAACGATTTTTACCAGGGCGATTTTGCAGCCGCCCTGGGTTACGGTATCCCAAAGTTCACGGGAGGCAGCGGCCAGATTTTTGGGCAGGCCGCGTAAATCCTGTCTGATTTTATGGACAATCAAATCACAGGCCTGATGCGCGGCCATAATGCCTTCCCGGGTGCGCCCCCCGCCTTCCTTCAACAATACGTCAATGTGGATGATGTAATCATCCTGCGCCGGGGTTCCGCATAAACCAAAAACAACGTGTTCGTCCAGCCTGCCGTGGGCTGAACCTATGTTCGCCGGCTGAAACCCGTTTTCTTCAACAGCGGTGAGCATAACCTGCGCTCCGGCCAGCGCGTGGCTTATGCCTTCGCCGGGTCTGCCCGCTGCCTTGGCCGCAACAGGCGAAAAATCCAGAATGGAATTGACAAAAACCTTGCGCTCATCCGGGCGGATAATCTTCACCTGCACATCTTTTACCTGCGGGAAATCTTTGCCGAGTCCGGACAGTGCCGCGGCAACAAGTCCCTGGGGGTCAAGCAGAAGGGTATTGCCGTTCAGGCCCGTGCGGCCGGCTTCTTCAACGCGGTTTACGGCGTAAGAACGCAAAATAAGCCGGCGCAGCCGCTTTTCTTCTTTTACCTGAAAGTTTTTTTCCGGGTATTTTTTTTTGATTTTATTTTTAAGAACCGCAAGGGCCTTGAGCGCGTCGAGCCCGGAGGCTGTATTTTGCCCCATCACGCATGTCTCGTCGCCAACGGAGGTTTTGTTCAGATCGATAATGGAATTGGTCATGTAAGAATTGCTTACCACAAAGGCGGCCTGCGTACCGACAAAGCTGACCCCCACAAGGGGGATGCCCCTTTCGCCGATATTTTCAATCACCGCGGTGAAATCAATGTGGCAGTTTCCCCAACTGTCAATGGAAACAATGACGCCGTCGGCGCGCATGCTTTCAAGTAAAGCGCCTATGCGGCTTGCGACAAAGGCTTTATGCTCCTGTTCGTCAGAGGTTCCGGCTATGATAATGCCTGGAAAGTCCACTTCTTTATCCCGGGTCAGAAGATCGACAAGAGGGTCTCGATAATGATGCAGAGTGGTTTCTTTCGTGGACGGGCCGGTTCCCATGGCTACTCCATGACTGCGCCGCGGATGTCAGAGCGCGGGATCCGCCGCCCGCGCCCTGAGGGTTCAGGTTTAAGTGTGTTTGTATTCGTAAGGCAAGGCCTTGGATTGACCAAAATGATCAAACTCCATCAGGCATTGCAGGGTATCTTTGATAATGCCCGTTTGCATTTCCTTGTTGTTGGGCGCGCCGGCGTTGGCGCCCATGGGCACACGGGGGGAAACGAAACGCGGAGACCCCTGCTGCTTCACTACAGGAGGCAAAGCGGCGATGATGATGGTGGGGATGCCCGCGGCTTCAATCGTTCTCTGCACAATCACGGCAGATCTATGGCAGGTGCCTCACCCGGCGGTGAGCAGACAAATATCCACTCCCTCGTCTTTGAAGATTTTGGCAATGGCCGGGCCGGTTTCATTGCGGAATTTTTCCACATTGCCGCCTCCGCCCATGAAGCCTACCAGGGTTTTGGCCACACCGCCGATGAAACCCGCGTTCACAAGCTCGTGCAGGCGATCCAGGGGCAGCATGGCGTTGATGTCTTTATTCACGTCACTATTGTCATATCCGCCGTGGGTCACCATCATATCGGCGGTTTTGGCCGCGCTGGGTATTTCCCGGATGGAAAAATCGCCCGCTGGGTTAAAGGGGGTTTGAGCCTTAAGATGAATGCCGCCCGCCGTGGCAAAGCCCACAACGCACTGCTCGAGCGGCTTGCTCACCGGGGTCCATACCGGCGGCGGAGTGGTGGGAGCAAAAATTTCTGATTGCATCCCGGGGGCTGTTGTTAATTGCATAGTCAATTCTCCTGCTTGTTGTATTCGATTTATAAATCAAAATTAAAAAATTTTCGATTTATAATTGGAATTTATCATTACAGGTTATCGTTCTGTATAACCTGCGCATAACTCAAATAAACTTCCACCTGATCGCCGACTTCAAGTTTTTTATTGGTTATTATTGCTCTTAAAGGCAGATGCAACACTCCCATGCGTCCTTTCAACTCAATGGTCGCATTGATGTCCGTTACCCGCGTCAGCCTTCCGGTCAATAATCTCGGCACAAGTTCAACGTCGATCATGTTATTTGATCAGAGTGTCGGCGATTTTCTTGTTGGCGTCAACAACTTGCTGGCTCCACTTGTTTTCAGGCCCGGCAATGGGCACTCCGGCCAGCTTGTTTTTGAGCATCAGCAAGGCGCGTTTGGCTTCGGCCGCGGTCAGGGTATTTTCACCCAGTCTTTCGGATTCAAAACCGCCGGCGTCTTTGTTGAGTTCCACCATGGCGTCCATGTACTGGTTGCCTACAACAAGCTGGCCCTGATAAGCGCAGTAGGACACGCCGACGACTTTGATGCCGCGTTTACCCATTTCCTCAATATGCGAAGCAAAGTCGACATGGTTGTTGCCGAAGCCTTCGGTGGTAACGATGCAGCCCTCAAGGAGCATGGTGTCCGCAATGGCTCCCAGACGTTTGGAAACAAAGGTTTTTTCGTCATTGACCTGCGGACTGCCCACAAAGACGACGCCAACCAGATTGATTTCAGGGTCGTTGGCCATGAGTTCCACCAGCGGTTCACGGAAATAGTGCCTGGTCATCTCTTTGGAGGCCGGGCCGATGCAGCAGACAGCGTGGATGCCGCCGTCGCGCACTTCGTTCACGTTAAGCATCAGCGGCACGTTGCCCAAATCCACATTGGCGCGTCCGCCATGATAACCGGCCGGTTCCGCGGGCAGAATTATGTTGTCGTGCATGGCGCCCTGGCCCATGATTTCCTTCACCAGAAGCACGCGCGGGCGGCCGTAACGTTTCACGTAGTCCCTTTTTTCAATATTGAGCGCGGCGGAGGCATCCATACCCCGCACGACGTCGCGTATTTCCTGGATAATGTTGTCGCAGGCCGCATGTACGGCCATGGGGCCTCTTCTCTCCATGCCGGTCAGTCTTTCCAGCACAGCATGCACGCGGATAATGACGTCATCCTGATCCGGACAGCCCGGGCGGCCGTAGACAATGGTTTCATCCATAAAGCCGTTGCTGGAGCCGAATTCATGCACCTGCGTGCCTTCTTCGTCAACCCCGGTCAGTACGACCACCACGCCGTTCAGATAATTGGTTACGCCCGCGCCTATTTCGCCTTCCACTTTGGCGGCAATGGGAATGACGTCCATGATGGTTTCCGTGTGGATATGGCGTTTGTCGGGTTTTATGACGTCAATTTCCAGTTTTTTAACCAAAGGCAGCGTTTTGGCGGCGTCTTTGACGATATTTTTACGTACGGTCAGTACACCGTTTTCAAAGGAGGTTTTATCGCCCAGTTTAACTTCCTTGACCGCGTAATGTCTTGTTTCCAGCGTGCTTATCACTTCATCGCGAATTTCTTCGGCGGGTGCGGCCGCCTGACCCGTATTCAGGATCGGCGCCGTTCCGGTAAAAGCGCCCAGTGGTATGGTCAGATCCAGGCCGCTGACCTGATCGGCCTTGATGTGCAGTACGCCGGCGCTCACGCAGCAATCCGCCTCCGCGGGAATCGCCAGGGGAGCCGCAGCGGCGGGCGCGGTTTTTTTCACGCCGTCCAGGAGTTCGGCGGTCAGGCTGGTCAGCCCGTCAACGTCTTTTTTCAGGGTGGCGCCGAGAACTTCGCCTACCGTCAGTGTTTCAGGGGTGATCGCAATCAGGCCGGATTCTTCAAGATCCGCGAAAATAGCGGGGTCTTCAAGCTCGGCGGCGGTGATAACCGTGCCTTTGGTGGCGCGGCAACAGACAATTGCCGGTTTATCCTTGAGCTGCTCCGCGTGCTCTTTGGTCATGGACATAAGTCATCTCCTTATATATATGTTACATTTATTACAGACTACGCTTCTATGGGCAGCCTTCTGACCAGAGCATGCCCCACCGTGCGCATCACATGATCAGTGGTGTGATGCACGGCCAATTTAAGTTTTGGGGCCGCGCACATGACCGTATTGGTGCAATCGCTGCAATTGCCGCATAAAATGGCCTGGGCGCCGGCTTTTTTCAGCTCCAGAATTTTTTCAGCCTGCCCCGGACAGTTGCCGGGGTTTTCACATTTAAGCGTGCCTTTAACTTCCTGCGCCTGCTTGCATTTTTGCACTCCCACCACGGTGGCGTGGAACTTGTCCGCCAATTCGCGCATTCTCAGGCCGCTGGCTCCACAGGCGCAGACCAGGAGACCAAGAGGGCGTTTTTCCGTGAGAAATTCCATGGTGACAATAAGCCCGCCGCTGGTTTTTACCAGTACATCGTCAAGCTGACAGCTTTTTCCGGTGAAAGGGCCGCCCATGATGATTTCGCCGTAGGCGCCGTCTATGCCGCCGGCCAGGTTGATCACCTCTTCCACCGGGGTTCCCAGGGGGACATCCATAAAGACTTTGGAGTCGCGTCCGCTTTTGAGCTTGCCCACCACGGTCAGATTCTTGGATATAACCGGGCGCCTCTGATCCACGGCTTCTGCAATGCGGGCCGCGGTTTCCGCGTTGATAATCACCGCGTCGGCGGCCGAGGGGAGCTGATCCACCCCCAGAAGTTTGCCCAGAGCTTCGCGGATAAGGGCGCGCTCTTCGCCCATGGGGTACAAATCCGCCAGCTCATGAATGGTTACATGGTCAGAACTTTTGATTACCTTGCGCATGGCGGCGACAGCTTCGGCATTTTTGGCCTTGATGCCGATTATGCCTTGCCCGGCATGGGTTGCCTGCATGGCGAGCAATAGACCGCGATAGATTTTTTCCGGTTCGCGGATGATCTGTTCGATGTTGTGCCGCAGCAAAGGTTCGCATTCCGCGCCATTTATAATAACCGTGCCGCCTTTCAGGTCGGCGCCCAATTTTACGTAGGTGGGGAAACCGGCTCCGCCCATGCCGCAAAGCCCGGCGGCTTTGACCATGTCGGCTATGCTGTCCGACTGCGGTATGGGTTCAAAGGCATCGCTCTGCGCCGCGTCAGCCTCAATAAGAATATAAGAATCGGTAATTTCCTGTACTTTTCCGCTGACGCTGGCATGTAACGGAACACCGAGGCTCTTGGAATCCGGTTGAGCAAGCAGTGTCCCTTTTTTTACAATGGCGTTTTTTTTCACAAGCGGAAGCGCAGCAGCGCCGATGCTCTGTTTGAGCATTAATTTATAAAGTTTGCCCAAAATCGCATCCTCCATTTGGATTGAGTGTTTTCATTTTATACATTCTTTACTGTGAACCGTTCCAGAATCAAGCATAGCTAATACTGCAATAATTGTGCTATAGTGTATAGTTTTTATCTATATGAAGCTAAAATATAATATTCTCTTGTTATATTCCACGATTAGCGCAATTGATTTTTAAAATTACGGATGAAACGGTGGGGATTTAAATTTTTAAACTTGAAGAACTGCGTCTGATATTGTACAAATTGTCCAGAAATTTTACATTTTTTAACCAAGAGCAATTTAATTTTGAGACGCTCCCTCCGGCGCTTTACGGCGAAACAAGTTTCGCCTACGCCTGCGGGGCGGGCGGCGGTGCCCGCCGCCAGAGTATTTCAACATTTTCAATGTTAAAATGCTCTAAAAATATGCTCCGCGGCATAAATGCGGGAGAAGATTATTATGGCGGATGATTTTTGTATCGGCAGGGATGAGCGGCGGGTTTTGGGCGGGGCCTGTCTGGCGGACATGCGCAGTTTGGCGGATTGCATACTGGAAGGGGTCTGCATGGTGGATGAACGCGGGCTTGTGCTGATTTGGAACCGTGGCGCGGAGAAGTTGTATAAAGTAAAAAGTGAAGACATTATCGGGCGGCATATAACCGAGCAGTTTCCCAAGGCTTTGCTGGAGGAGGTGCGCAAGACCCGTATGCCCAAAGAAAATGTTTCGCATGTGCCCAAAGACGATGCGCATATTTTGATCAGCGCCAGTCCTTTTTATATGGACGGCAAATTCAGGGGCGTTGTTTCCACTGACCGCGATTATGCCGAGGTTACGCATCTTTATGCCGATCTTGAACATGCCAAGGCCAAGCTCAGTTTTTTGGAAACGGAAATGAAGAAAAGCGTTGGCATATTGGGCAACATGATTGGCACGGACAGTAATTTCATAAAAAAAATCAATACAGCCACGCAAATTGCGCCCGCCAACACCAATGTGATGATTACCGGCGAAAGCGGCACCGGCAAAGAGGTTTTTGCCCGGGGCATCCACGAACTAAGCGGGCGGAAAGGTTTTTTTGTGCCGATAAATTGCAGCGCTATTCCCTCGGAACTTTTTGAATCGGAGTTTTTCGGTTATGCGCCCGGCGCGTTCACAGGCGCCAGCCGCAGGGGTAAAGCCGGTTTTTTTGAGCTCGCCAACAGCGGCACAATTTTTCTTGATGAAGTCGGGGAAATGCCTTTTTCAGCCCAAGCCAAGCTTTTGCGCGCCTTGCAGGAACGGGAAATTGTACGGGTAGGCGGCGAAAAGAGCATCAGGCTGGATGTGCGGGTGATTTCCGCTACCAATAAAAATCTTAAAGAAATGATGAGCCAGGAAAAATTCCGTGAAGATCTGTATTATCGCCTGAATGTCGTGGAAATAGCTTTACCGGCTTTGCGCGAACGCCCGCAGGATGTTCCTCTGCTCATAGACCATTTTATCCGCGAGTTTACCGTGAAAAACAACCGCGGGGTGATGTTCCTGCAGCCCAAAGTCATGAAGATGCTCTGCCGGTACAGTTGGCCGGGGAATGTGCGTGAACTTATGAATGTGCTGGAAAATCTGGTTGTCACGAATCCGGGTACGGTGATAGAAGAAGACAATGTTCAGGAATACATTGTGAATTTGATCAATAATGACGTGGATGCAAGAGAGGGCGCGGAAAAAAAGGACACCTTCGATCTTGGCGCGGCCGTGCGGGAGCTGGAACTGGAATATATCCGGAAGGCGCTGAACAAGTGCGATTATAATAAATCCAGAGCCGCGGCCCTGTTGAACGTGCCCAGGACAACCTTGTATAACAAGCTGGAAGAGTATGGGCTGGGCAAATAACGCCTGGAACTCACAATACCGCAACGAGGGCAATATGCACGCTTTGGAAAAAATTTTGGCTGAAAAAGCCGGAAAGTCTTCCGTCACAACGGGAGAAATCGTCAACTGTACGGTGGATAAAGCCGGCATCAACGATTTGTATTTGCAGACGGTGCGTTCATTTTATGAGATCAACGCGACCAGGGTGGCGCTTCCGGAGAGAGTGATCATGTTTATGGATCATTACGCTCCGGCCTCTACCAGCATACAGGCGGATAACCAGAAGCAGTTCCGCGAGTTTTGCCGGAAGCAGCATACCGGGTGGCTGATGGACGTCAATGAAGGGGTCTGTCACCAGGTAATGGCGGATAAAGGCCTGAGCCTGCCCGGAGAACTGGTGGTGATCACGGATTCCCACACCACCACCCACGGAGCTTTCGGGGCTTTCGGCACGGGCGTCGGGGCCACGGACATGGCCACCATTCTCGCAACCGGCAAGCTCTGGCTCCGGGTGCCGGATATAATCCGGATCACTGTCGAGGGAAATCTGCCCAAGGGGGTATATGCCAAGGATGTTGTACTGCATATCATCGGTTCTTTGGGAGCGGATTACGGCGTCTATATGGGCATAGAATTCGCCGGCCCGGTGGTGGAGGGGTTTTCGATTTCCGAAAGGATGGCGCTGTGCAACATGAGTACGGAAATGGGGGCGAAAACCGCCTATATTCAGCCCGATGCGGTTACGCTGGCTTTTTTGGAAGGACACGCCAGTTCCGGCTACGCGATTATGACCACGGACAGCGATTTCAAGTACGCCGAAGAACTGCGCTTTGACGTGAGCGAGCTGACGCCGCGGTTGGCCGTGCCTTCCAGCGTGGATACGGTGGCGCCTCTGCAAGAGTATTTGAACCGCCCGGTGGATCAGGCCTATTTGGGTTCATGTACAGGCGGGAGGCTGGAGGATCTCGCGGTGGCGGCGTCCATCCTCAAAGGCAGACGGATTGCTCCGCACACCCGTTTTCTTGTGGTGCCGTCTTCCAAAAAGGTGCTTCTGGATGCTGCGAATACTGGCATTCTGCAAACGCTGGTGGAGGCGGGCGCCACTTTCGTCACTCCCAGTTGCGCCGCTTGCCTGGGTACGCACCAGGGGCTGCTGGCGGCCGGAGAAACCTGTATTTCCGCCACCAATCGCAACTTTCCAGGACGCATGGGCAGCACTGAAGCGGATATATTTCTGGCTTCGCCGGCTTCGGTGGCGGCTGCCGCTCTGGAAGGCAAAATTGTTGACCCCCGTGCGTATCTATAGTCTTGTTTTCGGATCAAATAAGGAGCGCAACATGCTGGAACAAATTATCCGGGGAAAGGTGTTTCCTTTTGGAAAAAATATTGATACCGACCAGATTTACCCCGGCCGCTTTGTGGAATTGACCGATACGGCCGATGTGGCCAGGCACGCCATGGAAGGAGCGGATCCGGAATTCGCGCGCCTGTTCAGCCACGGCGATATCATTGTCGCGGCAAGCAACTTCGGTTGCGGTTCCAGCCGGGAACATGCCGCCATAACCTTGAAAAGCGTGGGTGCGGGCGCGGTCATCGCCGATTCCTTCGGGCGTATTTTTTACCGCAACGCCGTGAACATCGGGCTGCCCGTGCTGGTGTGCAAAGGTCTGCGCGACAGGGTGAACAAGGGAGACATCATCAGCGTGCGCATGGATACAGGGCGCGTGCTGAACGCCGGAGGAGAAACCCTGGGACTGCTGGAGCCTGTTTCCGACTATCTGCTGAATATTCTGCGCGCAGGCGGCATTAAACCGTTGCTCAGAAAACAACTGGCATCCGAAAAGTTCGCGTAGAGCGGTTCAAATTTTACTGATATCCGCATTGAAAAGTAAACTTTTCAATGCGGAGGATCGTCAACCGAAAAACGTGGTTTTCGGTTGACTCTCGCCGCTTCGCGGCGACATCAGCCGTCCGGCTGATGTTCAGATTTCCATACGGAAATCTGTGAAAATGGCAGTGGTTGACTTATGACACCCCTTTTGCGGTGGCGGCATAATCAGCGTCGTACCGCAAGGCTGAATTTTTTACCTGTGGATTTGAGGAAAGCGATTATGCGTAAAAAAATTACCGTTATCGGAGCCGGCAATGTGGGCGCTACCGCCGCGCACTGCTGCCTGCGCCGTGAGCTTGGAGAAATTGTTCTGGTGGATGTCACCGGAAACATCCCCGAGGGCAAGGCCCTTGACCTCGCCCAGGCGGCCGTTTTGGAAGGCCATGCCGCGCGCGTCAGGGGAACGGCCGACTATGCGGATACTGCCGGGTCGGATATAGTGATCATAACCGCCGGGGTTTCCCGTAAACCGGGCATGAGCCGCGATGACCTGCTGAAAACCAACCTGGACATTGTTACGCGCGTGACGGCGCAGGCTGCGGAACATTCGCCGGAGGCGCTGTTCATTATTGCCAGCAATCCGGTGGATGTCATGTGCGGCGCCGCCCTCCAGGCCGGACATGTGCCCTGCAGGCGCATCGTCGGGCTTTCCGGCGTGCTGGACGCCGCCCGTATGCGGGCGTTCATCGCCGGCTATGCCGGTGTGCCGTTGGAGGCGGTGCAAGGTATGGTTATCGGCGAACACGGCGAATTCATGGTGCCTCTGCCGCGTCTGGCCTCCATCAACGGGATTCCTGCTCCGGTGCTGCTGACCGCCGGACAACTGGAAGACGTGCGTAAAAGCACGGTTTCGGGCGGGGCGGGCATTGTGTCTCTTTTGGGATATTCCGCTTACTATGCGCCCGGAATGGCGCTGGCCACCATGGTGGAAGCGCTGTTGAACGACAGCGGAAACATTCTGCCCTGTTCGGTCTATCTTGAAAACCGGTACGGCGCCAGGGGTATTTTCATGTGCGTCCCGGCGCGTCTGAACGCGCAAGGCGTGGAAGAGATCATTGAACTGGAACTGGACGAAGCGGAAAAAACCGCTCTGGACAGATCCATAGCCAATATCGGCAGCAACATGGCCAAGGCCGGGCTGAATCCGGCCTGATTCAAATTTCAGATCAAACACCGCATCCATCGGGAGAAACGCAATTTACGCCTGTCTTGCCGTAGTATGCCGCTTTGCGCTGAAAACCGCGCGGACGCGGTTTCTCCGGAATATTCTCATTCTCTGCATTGTTTTCTGGCTGTGCCCGGATCCGGCCTTTTGTCGGACAGCCAGAGTCGTTTATGTTCAGGACGGCGATACTTTTATCGTAAAGAAAAAAAACGGGCAACGGGAAAGAATACGCCTGTACGGCATAGATTGCCCGGAATATAAACAGGCCTGGGGTGAGGAATCCAGGCGGTTCACAGCGTCGCTGCTCCGCAAAGGTTCTCTGGTCGAGATTGTTCCGGTGGGAAGGCGCGATGTTTATAACCGAACAGTAGCCATTGTTAAGACCGAAAAAGGGGCGGTTGTACAGGAAGAGCTTTTGCGGGCCGGTTTAGCCTGGGTGTATGACCGGTACTGCCGTACGGAGGAATGCGCCGCCTGGGCCGGCCTGGAACGGGAAGCCAGAAAAGGACGCGGACTCTGGCAGGATCCTTTTGCCATGCCCCCCTGGCTCTGGAAAAGAATTTATAAATAGTCGGCCCTGAAAAGTATATGCCGGAAGTTATTTTTTTACAGTTTTATCTGGACTTGTTAGGGCAATTATATCGGAAAATGAATTATTTTTGAGATATTTGAAGGAAAGAGCATTCTCTGTTGTTGAAAATTTTTTTACCAAATGGTTTGGAAAAAATCTAGACCATCCATCCGCCTTGCCCCATATGCTTTTCTGAAGTGGCCTGTATTTATTTGCTTATAATAAATATTAAATATTCAAGTATAATACAGGCAAGTTTGTTTTGTTGAAAAAATCTTTTTACGCCATTTTCCCAAGCGTAATTCAAACTTGTTTTAAATCGCATCCCTGCATATTTTATATTTATGGAAAATACATGGGAAAATATTTGCCTGGTTCTGGCAAAAACAATGCAACCTTCTGACTATGCGGTCTGGATTCATCCTCAAAAAGGAAAATTTGCGGATGAAGTGCTGACTATTATAGCTCCCAGCGATTTTGTGGCGAAATTTTTACGCGCACATTTTCAGAACAATATTGCGGCGGCCGCAAGTTCCGTACTCGGACGCGCCGCCACTGTGCGTATTGAGTCCGTTTCCACATACGGCGGAGCAATTCCCGAAGGATTTTACACTGTTGCTCCTACTCCGGATTCTGAAAAGACTTTTGATGAACCGGCACGCGGGCCGGCGCCTGAAAAGCAGGCCGAACTGCCCCTGCGCCGGGAATACGCATTCTCTCTGCCTTCAGGAAAATCGCTGCAAAGCGGGCGTTTCAGCTTTGATAATTTTATTGTCGGCCCCTGTAACGAATTTGCGCACGCCGCTGCCCGGAGAACCTGCCAATGCGGAAATGGCGGCCAGGAAACAGTGGATTTGCTGTTTTTATGTTCTTCTCCCGGCCTTGGCAAAACCCACCTCATGCAGTCTGTGGGCGCGGATTTGGTCAGGAACAGCAACCTGAGAACTCCGAAGGTGGAATACCTGACCGCCGAAGAATTTACCAACCAGATGTTCCAGGCTTTGAACAACCGTGAAATGAGCCGTTTTAAGGAGCGTTTCCGGGAAGTTGACGTTCTGCTTATGGAAAATGTGCATTTTTTGCTGGATAAGGTCAAGACGCAGGAAGAACTTCTTGCCACGCTTATCGCCCTGCTGGCAAACCGCAGCCGCGTGGTGTTTTCCAGTTCTTTCTCCCTGCCGGAATTGCGCAAGCGCAAAATGGACTCTCAGCTTTTTTCGCGTTTATGGTCTGGTCTGGTTGCCCCCATTGAACCCCTGGACAAGCTGACCGCCCGGCGGATTATCACTTATAAAGCCGCTGCCGCCAATGTGAAGCTTTCCGCGGACGTCACGGATTTTCTCACGGACAATATCAATTCTGACGTGCGGCAAATTGAAAGTTGTTTGAAAACGCTTATTTTCAAGGCCGGATTGCTAAAAAAAGCCATTAGCCTGGATATGGCCAGGGAAGTTGTGGTCAACTGTCTGGGAGCGCTTTTCGCGCTGACTTTTCCGGAAATTATCCGCCTGGTTTGTGAAGCTTTCGGCATCTCAGCGAATACGCTCAACTCCAAAAGCCGCAAACAGGAATATGTGCAGGCGCGAAATACCGCTTTTTATCTTGCGCGGCAGCACACCGGGCTTTCATTGCAGGAAATCGGCAGGCCTTTTAACCGTACCCATTCCACTGTGCTTAAAGGGATTACCGCCTGTGAACGGGAAATAAGCCGCGAAACGCATGCCGGGCGCCAGCTTGCCGGGGTTATTGAAAGGATAGAGCGGTTCGCGGGTATGGATGGAGCGTAAACCCGGTGCTGCGGCATTTTGCGCTTGAGATGCTCCTTATGCGGCTGCGGGTAAATTTTTAATAAAAATAAAAAAAGGT
>JAISBT010000060.1 GCA_031266055.1 Deltaproteobacteria bacterium | reverse complement strand
CCAGGCGCAGCACCGGCACGGAAATTAAAAGCCCCACCAGGGCGGCCGCAAGGCCGGCGGCGAACACAGCGGCAAAAAAGGGCAGCTCCATCACGGAAAAAGGCCAGATGATCGGTTCCAGAATCCACATGAGTTCTTTTTGCGGGGGAGAAAGCACCAGCAGAGAACAGACATAAGCCCCCACAGCCATAAACCCGGCATGGCCCAACGAGAACATGCCCGTAAATCCATAAATGAGATTGAGGGACAGCGCCAGAATAATGTTGATGGCAATAAGATTGAGAATCTGGAGCGTGTAGGAATTGAAGTTGTTTTCCGCGTACCAGAGGCCGAACGGCAAGAGCAGAACCGCAAGCAGAGTACAGCAATTGTTGCGGCTGAACAGGGCGGGCTGAGGCGGAGGCATGAATTTTCGCGTGGCGGTCATCCGTTTATGTCGATTATATTTTGTCTTCCAGTTTCGCGCCGAAAAGCCCGGTGGGCTTGACCAGTAAAATAGCTATGAGCAACGTGAAAGCAAAAGCGTCGCGATACCCGGACAGTTGCGGAAAAACCGCAATCAGTAAAATTTCCATGCCGCCCAGGAGGATGCCGCCGACCATAGCGCCGGGTATGGAGCCGATGCCGCCGAAAACCGCCGCGATAAAGGCTTTAAGCCCGGGCGTTATGCCCATATAGGGCTGAATTTGCGGGTAGCGTAAAGCCCACATGATTCCGGAAGCAGCAGCCAGGGCTGAACCAAGGGCAAAAGTGAGCGCAATGATTTTATCCACGGATACGCCCATGAGCCGGGTGGTTTCAATATCCCGCGAAATGGCCCGCATGGCCAGACCTGGCTTGGTACGGTGAATGATGAAGAGCAGGCCGAGAACCAAACCCGCGGTGATGCACGGCACCAGGAGACTCAAGGGCAGGATGCGCACCAGGGAGTCCGCGGTTTTTTCCGCGCCCAGAGAAAAAGTAATGGGGGTCATCAGCCATTCAGGCTGCAAAACCGGACGGGGAAGCCCGGTAAAGAGCACTACGCTTAAACTTTCAATAAAAAACGAAATGCCGATGGCGCTGATTAAAGCGGAAATTCTGGGAGCGTCGCGCAAGGGCCGGTAGGCTATTCTATCCACCACCACTCCGCAAAAGCTGGTGGCGGCAATGGCCAGCACCAGCGCCGCGGGCCAGGGGAGCTGAAAAGAAACCGGCTTGACCGCCGTAAAATACAGTCCGGACAGGACAAATCCTATAACCCCGGAGAGAGGAAGCAGGGACGGGCGGCGGCGGAAACCCCGCAAAATGCCGTAGATAACATAGATGGCCACGGCAATAAAAAAACAGGCTACCCCGGCGGGCATAAAAGCCACCGTGGTGAAAAATACAAAATAGGCCCCCAGCATGAACATATCGCCGTGGGCGAAGTTAATCAGGCGTAAAATACCGTAAACCATGGTGTACCCTATGGCAATAAGCCCATAAAGCGACCCCAGAGCCACGGCATTGAACAGGTGCTGGATCATCTGCGGCAAGGTCATATCGGCTATGGCCGAAGACTGATAAAGCCCCTGAAACCATTCCAACATACAGGATTACCCTTATCCGGGGGCTTACGCCCCCGGAGCAAACCACCTGCGCCGGAGCATTTTACGCTTGAAATGCTTGGCTTAACGGCAAGCTTTCGTTCGCCTGCAAGCATTTCATGGCAAGGGCTTGCGAACAAATCCCTGCCGAGCGGTACAAATTTCAAGGTTGAACCGCTCCCGGAGCAGTTTAATTTTGAGACGCTCCCGGCAGCGCCAAACGGCGAAACATCAATGCTGAAGCAAGTTTCGCCGGCGCCCGGGCAAGCTCGGGTTTTTAATTGGCCGGAGTTATTTCGCCCAAATATATGCGCTTGCCGTCTTTAATTTCTATGATGCCGATAGGCATTTCCGCGTCATGCGTATCGTTGATGGTAAGCGTTCCGGTTACCGCGGGCAGCCCTTTGGTTTCCGCAATGGCCTTGGTGATGGCTTCACGGTCGTCGCTGCCGGCGCGATTAATCGCGTCGATGAACATCATGTAACAGGTATAGCCCAAGGCCGCGTTCACGTTGGGGTCTTTGTCGGGATACGCTTTTTTCCACAGATCGGTAAACTTTTGCGCCACAGGGTTCATGGTTGCCATGGTCGGGTCATAGGGGAAGGTAGTATGCAGGAAGCCTTCGGCGGCGCCTCCGGCAATTTTCACCGTGTCCGGGTTATCCATGGCGTCGCCGCCCATGATGCGGAAAGCGGCGCCCAGTTCTTTGGCCTGCTTCATAATGATGCCGCCTTCGGCAAAGTAGGCGGGAACGAATACCACATCAGGCTTTTTGCTGATAATCTGGGTAAGCTGGGCGGTAAAATCCTGATCTCCGGAACTGTAGCGCAAGTTGGCCACAATGGTGCCGCCCTGTTGCACAAAAGAATTTTCAAAAAACTTGGCCAAGCCGACAGCATAATCGTTGGCGACATCCTGTAAAATGGCGGCGTTGGTGGCTTTCAATTTTTGCATGGCATACGTGGCCGCGCCGGCGCCCTGATAAGGATCAATAAAACAGGCGCGGAAATAATATTTTTTGCCCAAAGTGACCAGAGGGTTGGTACAGGAAGTGCCGATCACCGGGGTTTTTGCCGCTTCCGCGACCTCTCCGCCCGCCATGGCCAAAGATGAACCGTACGTGCCGATAATGCCGACAACATTTTCTCTGGCCGTCAGGCGGGTAACGGCGTTGGCCGCTTCCACCTTGTCCGATTTGTTATCGACAATAATAAGTTCAACAGTGCGTCCAAGCACGGAAGGCGCTTCTTTGTGCGCAAGCTGGATACCTTCCAGCTCAAGCTGTCCGCCGAAAGCGTTTTGCCCGGTCAGAGGCAGATACACGCCTATTTTGATGTTCTCGGCGGCAAACGCGCTGCCGCACAGCATAAGCAGGGCAAAAAAACCGGCAATTATTTTTTTAAGCATAGCGGTTAAACCTCCCAAGTTAGCGATGAAAAAAGCATATTACACAAGCACAGGCAACTTTTACGCTCAACTTGCGTCAAAGGCAAATAATTTAGAGCGTTTTAACATTGAAAATGTATAAAGCGCTCTGCAAGGATTTGCCTGCAAATCCCTGCGTTACCGGTTGGGAATGTGGATGGCGCGTTTTTCCACCGCCAGAGCCGCCTCCCGGAAAGCTTCCGCCAAGGTGGGGTGGGCGTGGATGGTACTGATGATTTCATCCATAGTGGCTTCCAGCCGCAGGCCCAAAGCCGCTTCGGCAATCAGATCCGTGGCGCGGGGGCCGAAAATGTGCACGCCCAGCAGTTCCTTGTACCTGGCGCCGGCGATGATTTTGATCAAGCCTTTGCCGCCGTTCATAATCAGCGCTTTACCGTTGGCCAGCAAGGGGAATTTGCCGGTTACGTATTCCAGCCCCTGCGCTTTGGCCTGTTCTTCGGTAAGCCCGACCCCGGCGCATTCCGGACTGGTGTAAACGCAGGAGGGGTTGGTGTCCGCCCGGAATACCGCGTTTCCCCCGCACAGGGCGTTTTCAGCGGCGATTTCTCCCTGATCCGAAGCCACATGGGCCAGCATGATGCGCCCGTTGCAATCGCCGATGGCGTATACGCCGGGGAGGCTGGTTTCCATTTTATCGTTTACGGTAATGCGGCCGCGGTCATGGCCTATGCCCACAGCATCCAGATTCAGAGCCGCGGTGTTGGTTTTGCGCCCGATGGCCACCAGCACTTTTTCCGCTTTAAATTCCCGCCTGCCCCCGCTTTCCGCAACCACCACGGCTTCACCGCCCTGATCTTTAATTTCCAGAACTTTGGCTCCGGTGAATATTTCCACGCCCTTGCCGGATATATCCGCGCGCACGGCTTTGGTAATGTCCCGATCCAGCATGGGCAGGATTTCATCCAGCATTTCCACTACCTGCACCTTGCTGCCGAAGGAGTTATACACAGTGGCCATTTCCATGCCGATGACCCCTCCGCCGATAATCACCAGCGAGGCCGGCACGGATTCCAGCGCCAGAGCGCCGGTGCTGTCAATGCACCGGGGGGAGTTTATTCCGGGAATGGGGGGAAACGCGGGGATGGAACCGGTGGCAATGATGATTTTGTCAAAGGTCAGCTCGCGGGCGCCCTCGTTGCTTTCGACCAGCAGCGCGCGCGCGTTTTTAAAAGAAGCCGTGCCGTAAACAACCGTGACCCCGGCGGCCTTTAAAAGCGAACCAACGCCGTTTACCAGACGCTTTACCACGCCCTCCTTGTAGCTTTGGACTTTGGTAAAATCCAGCTCAGGTTCGGCCAAAACGCCGCAGTGCCTCCCTTCTCCGGCCTCCACGAACACTTCCGCGGCATGCAGCAGAGCCTTGGTGGGGATGCAGCCCACATTGAGGCAGACACCGCCCAGTTTTCCCTGTTCGATCAGGGTCACTTCAGCTCCGAGTTGCGCCGCCCGAAGAGCGGCCACATACCCGCCTGGCCCTCCGCCGATCACGCCAAGAGTTATTTTTTGCGTCATTTGAACAAGCACTCCGTTTGGGTTTTAAAAATTGAAGTTATTTTTTTTTGTTCTTGACATTAACTTGTGCTATGCATAACAAAATTGCTGGCAAGGCCGGACTTCCGGTTCCGGCGACGGCCTGCCGCATGAATACCCCCGGCGGGTAAGCTTTTCCGGGGAAAATCATTTTTGCGAACCTCTCCCTCCGGGGTCTGCCGGAAAGTTGAACTATGCATAAATCAGCTGAAACAAATTAACAATAAAAATGTCAAATGGTTTGTACAGGTGATTCCAATTCCGGATCAGGCACAGTCCGGGCGGGAACTGGAATCAGCGGCAGGACGCCGCGCTATAAAAATCCAGTGTCACGCCAAGCGACAATAGTCGCAACCCCGCAAGGGAGCGCGCGCCGTATTTTGAACCATATATCGCTGCGCCGGACATGAAGCCCGGCTTGCTCCGCCGCCATCTGGCGGCGCGGCGGTTTACGCCGTCGGCGCGGGATTCATTCCCGCCGAAGCAAGACATGGAACGAAGCGATTATAAAACGGCGAAGCTGCCCCCACGCCGAGACGACAGGCGAGACGTGGCATAATACTAGGGAGGAAGGGTGATGTACTCAAAAGAACTGTTGCGGAACATGTTCATATCCATGACCAGAATCAGATATTTTGAAGAGACCATCGAAAAGCATTTTCTTGCTGGCGAAATCCCCGGCTTCACGCATCTGTATATAGGCGAGGAGGCCGTTGCCACAGGCGTCTGCCAGAATCTCGCCAACAACGATTTTATTGAAAGCACGCACCGCGGGCATGGACACTGCATTGCCAAAGGCGCCGAGCTTCACCGGATGATGGCCGAAATTTTCGGCAAGGTCACCGGTTACTGCAAAGGCAAGGGCGGTTCCATGCACATTGCCGATTTCAGCGTAGGTATGCTGGGCGCCAACGGCGTGGTGGGCGGAGGCTATACCCTGGCCACGGGCGCGGCCCTGGCCGCGAAGCTCACCGAGAGCGATCAGGTGGCCGCGGTGTTTTTCGGCGACGGGGCTTCCAACCGCGGAACTTTCCACGAAGCGGCCAATATGGCCGGCGCATGGAAACTGCCGGTCATTTTTGTGTGCGAGAACAACGAATGGGCCTCCACCACCCCCACAGCCACCACCACGGCGGTGACGGACATTGCCAAAAGGGCGGCAGGCTATGCTATGCCCGGCGTTACCGTGGACGGCAACGATGTCTTCGCGGTCTATGACGCCGCCAAAAAAATGGTTACGGACGCCAGAGCCGGTAAGGGCCCGGCTCTGCTGGAATGCAAGACCTATCGCATTAAAGGCCATTTTGTGGGCGATCCGGAAAAATACAGAACCAAAGAAGAAGTGCAGAAGCGTTTTGCCGCTTCAGACCCGCTCAAAAATTTCGAAACCCGCGTAACCAATGAAAAATGGATGACCAAGGCGGAACTTGAGGCCATTCGCGCCAACTCGGCCAAAGAAGTGGAAGAGGCCCTGGATTTTGCCAAAAAGAGCGCCAGTCCCGATCCGTCCGAACTGTATACGGATTTGTATAGTTAGCCGCTCACATATCGATAAATTTTACGGATAAAAGGGGTATTGCGATGAAAAATATTACTTTTTCCCAGGCGACCTTGGAAGCCATGCAAGAAGAAATGCAAAGAGACCCCAAGGTTTTTGTCATGGGTGAGGACATAGCCCGCCAGGGCGGAATTTTCGGACAGTTTAAAGATTTGGGTTCTTTGGTGGGCGCTGAACGGGTTATTGATACGCCCATTTCCGAGACCGCCATTGTGGGCGCGGCTGTGGGCGCCGCCCTGGCGGGCATGCGCCCGGTGGCGGATATGCACTTTGCCGATTTTTTCGGCGTTTGCATGGATGAGGTATTTAACCAGATGGCTAAAATACGCTATATGTTCGGCGGCCAGACCAAGGTGCCGGTAGTGGTGCGCGCCCCGGACGGCATGGGCAAAGGCGCGGCGGCCCAGCATTCGCAAAGCGTGGAGGCCTGGTTCGTCCATATACCCGGCATTCAGGTGGTAGTCCCCTCCAACGCGGCGGATGCCAAAGGCCTGCTCAAGAGCGCCATTCGCAGCGACAACCCGGTGGTCTATTTTGAAAATAAAACGCTCTTTCCTATAAAAGGCGACGTGCCGGAAGGCGAACATCTGACGCCCATAGGCAAGGCCTGCATAACCCGCGAGGGTAAAGACGTTACGCTTATTTCCTACAGCGCCATGCTTCTTAAATGCCTGACCGCCGCGGAAACCCTGGCCAAAGAGGGCATAAGCGCGGAAGTGCTGGATTTGCGCACCTTGTCGCCCCTGGATACGGAGGCCATTCTGGCTTCCGTGCGCAAGACCTCGCGTGTGGTCATTGCCCATGAAGCGGTCAAGCAGGGCGGCGTGGGGGCGGAAGTAGCGGCCATTATCGCCGAGGAGGCCCTGGACGCCCTGGATGCCCCCATCGCGCGCGTGGCTTCGCCCTTCACCCCGGTGCCCTTTTCACCGACTTTGGAAGAAGCCTACAGGGTACGCCCGGAGCATATAGTCGCCGCCGCGAAAAAACTTTTCTGAGTACGAAGTGTTTCGCGAGCCGCAACCCCGCAAGGGGGCGCACGCCGTATTTTGAATCATATCGCTGCTCCGGACGTGAAGCCCGGCTTGCTCCGCCGCCGAAGGCGGCGCGGCGGCTTATGCCGCCGGCGCGAGGCGGGGTTCATCCCCGCCGAAGTAAGACATGGAGCGAAGCGATTATAAGGCGGCGGATAAAAATGACAGGCGGAAAGCGCGGGAAACGCTTTCCGCCTGGAATCCTTAATAAGGAGATATTATAAAATGGCTGTTAATGTACTCATGCCCAAACTCGGGCTGACGATGGAAACCGGCGTCATTGCCCACTGGAAATTTAAACACGGCGATGCGGTGAAGGCCGGGGACATCCTTTATCAGGTTGAAACGGATAAATTGACTAACGACATTACGGCGGAAATTGACGGCGTTCTGCATATAAAATTTCCTGAAGGTTCTGTGGTTCCGGTGGCGCAGGTGGTTGGCGCCATTGCCGCGCCGGGCGAAGCGGTTTCTTTTGACGGCGCGCCTGCCGGAGAAAAAACCCCGCCCGCCGCTCCCGTTGCCGCGAACCAGCCTGCCGGACGCGGCGCGGGCGGAGCCGGCAAAGTGCGGGCCACGCCCAAAGCCAAAAAACTTGCGGCGGAAAGGGGCATTGATCTTTCCGGACTGACCGGCACCGGCCCGGACGGTATGATCGCGGTAAAGGATCTGGACAAGGCCCCCCGGATTAAAACTACCCCTCTGGCCGCAAAAGTGGCGGACGGTCTGGGCGTGGATCTGGCTTCCGTCAGTAAAGACGGGCGCATTTTCAAAGCGGACGTGCTTGCCGCGCATGAATCGGCGCAGGTTCCCGCGCTGCACGGGCCGGCGGAGGTACAGGCCAAAGTCCGCCGCATGCCCATGAGCGCCATGCGTCAGGCCATTGCCCGCAATATGAGCGCAAGCTGGGCCGTCTCGCCCATGGTTCACTATGACTTGCGCGCGGATGTCACCGCCCTTGGGGAATTGAAGAAAAATCTCTGCCTGGGCGGCAAAAAAATCAGCTACACGGATATTCTGATCAAGGCGGTTTCCCATGCCCTCAAGGAGCATCCTTTAGTCAATGCCGGCATTGACGGCAATGAAATCGTCCTGCATGACTATGTCAACATGGGCGTGGCCGTGGCCTTGCCGGCCGGTCTTATTGTTCCGGTCATCAAAGGCGTGGAGGGCAAAGGCATCGGCGAGGTTTCCGACGAGCTCCGGGAACTGGCCGAAAAAGCCCTGCAGGGCAAACTGGTCACGGAAGAATTCAGCGGCGGCACCTTTACCATAAGCAACCTCGGCATGTTCGGCATAGAAAGCTTCACTCCCATAATCAACCAGCCGGAAAGCGCCATTCTGGGCGTCAATGCCATTGTGAAAACCGCGGTGGAGGCGGAAGGGCAAATTGTAATGCGCCCGCTCATGAACCTCAGCCTCACGGCTGACCACCGTCTGGTGGATGGAGCTGAAGGCGCCCGCTTTATGGCGCGCCTCCGGGAAATTATTGAGAACCCCTGGTATATGTTGATGTAATTTCAATGAAATACTTGCAGGCGAGCGAAAGCTCGCCGTCAAGCAAGCATTTCAAAAGTTAAATTGCCTTAGTGGAGCGTTGCAGAATTAATTTGTTCCGGAAAACTCAAGGAGGTTTTAGAGTGAAGAAGTTATTTATCGCGGCTCTTGCGTTTGTCATGTTGAGCGTAATGAGCGCTCCGGGCTATTCGGCTTACAAGGCCGAATACAAACTGGACATAGTACCCAGCCTCACCACCGCCTGGGGTATGGGCGCCAGCTATTTTGCCGATTTGGTGAAGCAAAGAACGGACGGCAGAGTCAACATCAAGGTGTATCCCAACTCCCAGCTGACCACCGGCCAGCAGACCAACGCTTTCATGCTCCTGCGCAACGGCACCATTGATTTCGCCGTGCAGTCCACCATCAACTACTCCCCGCAGATCGTCCAACTCAATCTTTTCGCGCTGCCCTTCTTCATCGCCAATCAGCCGGACAGGTACAAGGCTCTGGATGCTATTACCGAGGGTAAAGCCGGAGCGATGGTCGGCAAGATTGTTGAAGAAAGAGGCGCGGTATTTCTGGCTTACGGCGAAAACGGCTTCCGTGAGCTCACCAACAATTCGCGCGATATCCGCAAACCTGACGATATGAAAGGCATGAAGTTCCGGGTGGTGGGCAGCCCGCTGTTCCTGGACATCTTTTCGGCGCTCGGCGCCAACCCCACGGCCATGGCCTGGTCGGACACCATGTCCGCCATCCAGCAGGGCGTTATTGACGGACAGGAAAACCCGATCAACACTTTCTACCCTCTGCGCGTTACCGAATATCACAAGTATATCACCAACTGGCACTATATAGCCGACCCCACGCTGTTCGTGGTGAACCCCAATGCCTGGAAGGGCTTCAGCGCCGCTGACCAGGAAATTATCCGCCAGGCCGCGAAAGACGCCGGAACATACATGAAAGCTCTGGCCCGCTGTGGTATTGACGAAAATGACGGCGGAGCCAATCTCAAGTATCTGCAAAGCATCAACATGGTTCCGGAAGTCACGGACTGGCCGGCCAAACTCAAGGGTGAAGGCATTTCCTTTGTTGACCTCACCCCGGCTGAAACCCAGGCTTTTGTGGATGCCACCAAGTCTGTCTACGCCAAGTGGGAACCGCAAATCGGCGCGGATCTCATGCAGGCGGCCAGAGATGACATGGCTGCAGCTGCCAAGAAATAACCCGCTTTGCCGGCGCGGGAGGCTTTCCTCCCGCGCCTTTTTATCCGCTTAAGATTACCGCTTGACGGCACCTTATTCCGTTTCCAAATCAAACCTGCTCTTATGTTTGATTTGGAAGCGGAATCCGCGACCAGCTGTCGCGGCGAAAGACGAAACCTTATAATATCAGAGCATTTTAACATTAAAAATGTTGAAATGCTCTGGCGGCGGGCAACGCCGCCCGCTCCGCAGGCGTAGGCGAAACTTGTTTCGCCGTAAAGCGCCGGAGGGAGCGTCTCAAAATTAAACTGTTTAAAGCTAAGGAGTTGGCCGTGCTTCGATATCTCTTCAGTCACCTTGAGGAATGGCTCGGGGCTATAATCATGACGGTAATGGTCACCCTGGCCTTTGCCAATGTGGTTACCCGCTATGTCATCACCTACCCCATGGCCTTTACGGAAGAAATCACCATCAGCATGTTTGTCTGGGTCACCTTGCTGGGCGCTTCCATTGCCTTCCGGCAAAACGCGCACCTCTCGGTTACTTTCGTTTATGACAACCTGCCTCAGAATGCGCGCAAGATTTGCCTTCTAATCACCAATGCCATGTGTATAGCCTTTTTTTCCCTGCTGGTGTATCTGGGCTCCCATCAGGTGCTGGACGAAATGGAACTGAACGTGACCAGTCAGGCCCTGGCCATCCCCACCTGGCTGTATACAGGAGCGGTGCCGCTCTTTTCCCTCCTGGTCATAGTGCGCATCATCCAATCGGCCGTCGGGCAGCTCCGCTCCGGTAATTACTGATAAAGGGGGATTTTTATGTCATTCCTGCAAAACCCGGTTTTCTGGACCCTCTTTCTGTTTCTGGTTCCCCTGATCATCCGCGTTCCCATTGCCGTCGCCCTTGGCTTTGCCACCATCACCGTGGTCTGGAACTGGGATATGGGCTACAATATGCTTTCTTACAGCCTGTACGGCGGTATAGCCAAAACCCCGCTGCTGGCCATTCCCTTTTTCATTCTGGCCGGCATCGTTATGGAAAAAGTGGGCATAGCCGAACGCATAGTGGCTTTAATCAAGCAAATAGTGGGAGACATGCGCGGCGGGCTGGCTGTGGCCACCGTCTGCGTGGCGGCTTTCTGGGGCGCGGTCAGCGGTTCCGGCCCGGCCACGGTCGCGGCTCTCGGGCTGATTTTAATTCCCAGCATGTACGCGGCGGGCTATGACAAGGCCTTCGCCACGGCCACGGTATCCGTATCTTCAGGTCTGGCCATCATTATACCGCCCAGCATAGCCTTCATTGTGTACAGCGATATTATGCAGCAATCCGTCGGGGCCATGTTCGCCGCCGGAATTCTGCCCGGTATAGTTGTGGCTTTTTTCCTCTGCGTGGTGGTGTATATAATTTCCGTCCGGCGCGGCTACAAGGGCGAACCCCGGGGCAGCCTCCCCGTGGTGTTGAAGACCGTCAGGGAGTCTTTCTGGGGGGTAATGACCCCGGTGATCATTCTGGGCGGCATTTACGGAGGTATTTTCACCCCCACGGAAGCCGCGGCTGTGGCCGCCTTTTACGGCCTGTTCGTCGGGGTGTTCATTTACCGCACGCTGACCTTTAAAATTCTTTACGCAATTATGGTGGAAACCGTGGTTTCCACGGCGGTGGTCATGCTGGTTGTGGCCTGCGCCGGGCTTTACTCCTGGCTCGCCGCCACGGTGGGGCTTATTGACACCATCGCCGGGGCTCTGCTCAGCGTTTCTGAAAGCCCGGTGGTCATCATGCTCATGATCAACGTGATTCTGCTCATTGCGGGCATGCTGCTGGACGCCAACTCCATCATGTATATTTTCCTGCCCATCCTGATGCCCATTATCGCCGCTCTGGGCTGGCACCCCATCTGGTTCGGCATCATCATGACCGTGAACCTGGCCATAGGACAGGTGACGCCGCCGGTGGCCGTCAACCTGTTTGTGGGCGCGCGCCTCAGCGGCCTGACCATGGAACAGATAGCCAAACCCGCTATTCCGTTGATCATCGCGGCTATTTTGGCCATGATCGTGCTGTGCGTCTTCCCGGAACTCAGCTTGGTGATTCCCAGAGGTCTGGGGCTGCTGTAACGTAATTACAGATTTCCGCATGGAAATCTGAACATCAGCCGTCCGGCTGATGTCGCCGCGAAGCTCGGATATCAGTACATAACTGCCTCC
>JAISBT010000059.1 GCA_031266055.1 Deltaproteobacteria bacterium | reverse complement strand
CCGTTAAGCGGCTTGCCGCTTTGCGGTAGCCGTTAGCCGGTCTTTCCGGCTTACGGATAGCGACAGCGGTTCTCCGCTTCGCGCTCTGTGTAACCAATTGCTGTCTTTATCCGTAAGCCGCTTGCGCGGCAACGGCTAAAGCACGGATAGCGACAGCGATTGTCCAAGATGGAATGTCCAGCAACTATTTGCTGTCTTCATCCGTAGCTTCCTTCGTCGCAACGGCTGAAGCAAATTTCGCCTGCGGGGCGGGCGGCGGTGTTGAGGCCCGCAAATAAGAAATCTGTAACAAAGTGTCACCTTCGCAATTTTACTGTTTATCGTGACAGCTTCTTAGGATAAAGCTCTTATTTGCACGACAAAAGCGTTTAGCGGGCAACTATGGCGACTATCCTGATCATTGACGATGACGCGGAGCTTTTCAGCCTCCTTGGCGCGTATTTTAAAGCGGAAGGATTTACCGCTGTCCACGCCGCTGATGCGGAAAAGGGGTTGAGGGAAGCTGCCAAAGGCGGGCATGACGCCCTGATTCTGGATGTTATGCTGCCGGGAATGAACGGGTTTGAGGTTTTGCGCCGCCTGCGGGCGGAAGAAACCACAGCCCTCATACCGGTTCTCATGCTCACGGCTCGCGGTGAAGAGATAGACAGGGTTATAGGTCTTGAAATGGGAGCGGACGACTATCTTGCGAAGCCGTTCAGTTCCCGCGAACTGGTGGCGCGCCTGCGCGCTCTTTTGCGCAGGACTTCTTCAAGCAAGGCCAATTTGCCTTTGCAGCATGTGGACGACCTCTGCATCAACCGCGCGTCGCTTTGCATCAATATAAATGGCCGGCAGCAGGATTTAACGGTTTCCGAACTGCGCCTCCTGACGTTTCTTACGCAAAATATCGGCGAAATTGCAAGCCGGGATACTCTCTATAAATCCATCTTCGGGCACCCGGCGTATCCCATGGATCGCAGCCTGGATATGCTGGTCAGCCGTTTACGGAAAAAACTCGGCCCGCGCAAGGATGGCAGAGAGCGTATCAGGGCTGTCCGGGGTGAAGGATACATATACCTTCTTGCCGGCGAAACAATATGATCCTGCGACAGGCCAAAACGCGCGTAAACGCCATGCCTTTGTTCTGGAAAGCTTATATTTTTATTGTTACGCTGCTTATTTTTGTCGTGGGTCTGGCAGAGTGCATCTTTGAGCCTTTGGCCGAGGATGCCCTGGAAGGCATTTACGGCGGATTCCAGCCTTGGCACGAAGCCGTGATTTGGGCTGTGAGCATACTGATCCCCTCTCTTGCCTGCGGCTGTATTCTTTCAAAAATCCTTTCCGATAAACTTGGCAAAATGGCGAAAGCGTCAAAGGCCCTGGCCAGAGGCAACCTGGAAGTGCGTTTGCCGGAAAACGGCAACGCCAGAGACGCCTTTGACGTTTTGGCCAACAGCTTCAACGAAATGGCCGATGCTATCAAGACGCAGCAGTACAATGACCGCAGGCTGCTTGCGGATATATCACACGAATTACGCTCCCCGCTCACCCGAATGACGGTTGCGGCGGACTTGCTGAACTTAAAGCATAAAGATGAAGAGAGCGTGGAAATAACTTTACGCCTCGAAAAAGAAATACGGCAAATGAATGAGCTCATTTCTCTGCTCATGGGGCAGGCGAGGGACAAGCTGCTGTATTCCGATATAAAAAAGGCTCTGAATCTGGAAAAAATTCTCACGGAATTAGCTGACGATTTTTCTTTTCAAGGGGAAATGCGGCGCATACGAATGAAAGCCACCATCACGGCCGGGCTTGTGGTATGCGGAAATGCGCTGATGCTGGAGCGCATGTTCGGTAATATCCTGTCCAATGCCATTTTTTACAGCCCTCCGGATAATATAATCGAGTTGGAGGCAAAGCGAAATGGAGATACCGTCAGTGTTGTTATCAGAGATTTCGGGCCGGGAGTGCCGGAAGACCAGCTTGAAGACATTTTCCGGGCATTTTACCGGGTGGATGGTTCCCGTGCCCGCACAAGCGGCGGCGCAGGTCTGGGGCTTGCCCTTGCCAGGGAAGCGGCCATTCTGTCCGGCGGCAATATTGTCGCCCGTAACGCCCACCCAGGCTTGCGGGTAATGATTACGCTTCCCGGCTATACTTCACTGATCTCCGCAGGGAAAAGTTTACTTTTCAATGCGGATATCAGTAATGACGAGGAGTAGTCTTGCCGTGCTTTGTCACAACGACAGCAGGGGAGAACTTGGGCTTGGCCCGCCGTTACCCTATTTTTTGGCTGCCCTTATCTGTACGTTTCTTGAAAGCGTCCGGTCTTTTGACCAACTGGCCCAGGAACCATTTTTTCGGCATGGTCAATGGCTGCTCCAGAAAGCGGTTCACGCCGAGTACAGATGGGCGGCGTACACCGCCCCGAAAGTCTTTATAGGCATTGTCGGCGGAGCCTTTCTTCTTCTTTTCCTGGCATCATTTTCAGACAGATGCCGACTCCGGCTGCAAGTCTGGCGTAAACCGTCGCTGCTCATAGCGTGCAGCATCATCTTCGTACCGCTGACGGTAGCGATCCTGAAAACTTTCAGCGGCGTATACAGTCCGGTTGATATGTTGCCTTATGGCGGCACGCGCCCGCACACCGGCCTGCTGGAGCAACTATGGGTGTATGGAGCGACATCCGGAGGGCGCAGTTTTCCCGCCGGACACGCCAGCGGCGGGTTTGCGCTCATGGCTTTATGCCGCTTGCCCCTGCGCAGGCCGTGGAAACGGCGTTTATTCGTTTTCGGAATCCTTGCCGGGTGGAGCATGGGTTTCTACCAAATGGCGCGGGGGGAACATTTTTTATCTCATACCTTGACGACCATGTTTCTTTCCCTGGGCATAATGACTCTGCTTGACCGTTGCATTGCCGATTCCGGTCAACTGCTCAAGTTCTTCACAAAGAGAAAATAAGTCCGCAAAATCTTTCTCTCTTTCTCGTACCATGTATCGCTTAAAACTACGCATCCGCTTCGTTTTAAGCGATAGGATCGCAAAGCAAAAAACGTGGTTTTTGCTTTGCTCCGCCGCCTGCGGCGGCGCGCCGGGCTTGTCCGCCCGGCGGCCAGTACGCTGTATCATGTACATTTTTAAGCATTACAGCGTACTCGTTACAATTTTTTACACGCCCTCATCCTCCTGTTACTTAAGTCATTATATCCCTTCATGCGTGGGGACGCCGTTGCGTCTGCAACATGACCATGCGGAGGGATATGATGGCGGTTTTTTCCAAGATAGCCGGAGAATACAGGTTTCGCTATGTAGCATATCTGGCTGTATTATTTCTTCTCATCAATATAACCGTACGCTTGGCGCTGCAAACAGGCTTTTCCGACACATTGCCGTTTACGTATGGAATGTTCCCCGCTCTGCTGAAAGGAACCTTGAACGATTGCGCAGCCCTGGTTTTTGTATTGCTGCTTCCGGCCACCCTTGTCTTGTTGCCTTCCGACAAATTTCTGCAACGAAGCTTGGCCGGAAGTATATATACAGCGCTCATCATTTTTCTTTTTTCGGCACTCTTTATTTTCGCCGCCTTTGCCGAATACTTCTTTTGGGACGAGTTCGGTTCCCGATTCAATTTCATTGCTGTTGATTACCTTATCTACACCACCGAACTCATGCGGAACATGGTGGAGTCTTATCCATTGTTCCGGCTTTTGTCGGCAGTGTTTCTTTGCGCGGCGGGAGTCACGGCTCTGTTGTGGAAAAATCTGCACGCCTTTCTGCCCGGGGTGAAAAAGCATCCGGCGGACTATTTCCCGCGCAACGGCAGTTTCGGCGGCAGGCTTGGCTTTCTCGGCGGATTATACGCAACGGCGGCTTTACTGTTCTTCACATTTACCCCTTTTGCCGTGGAGCAGAATAGATTTTGGAATGAATACGCTAAAAACGGCGTGTATGAACTCTTTTCGGCATACCGGAACAACCAGCTTGATTACCGCGCTTTTTACAAAACGATAGAAGCACAAGAAGCTTTTGTTCTTGCGCAACGCGAAATTAGGGACGCCAACCCGATATTCGGCCCGGCAAAGGGGGAAAATCTTCTGCGCATGGCTGTGGCGCAAGGCCCGGAAAAACAGCCCAATGTTATTATTGTCCTTATGGAAAGTATGGGCAGCAACTGGCTTGGAGAATATACCCCCAACCTTAACGCCCTTGCCGGGAGCGGGCTTTCCTTTTCCAATATGATGTCTACAGGGACACGGACGGTTCGCGGCATTGAGGCGCTGATGCTCAGCGTGCCGCCCACTCCCGGCAATTCAATTGTCCGCAGGCCGGATAATGAAAGGCTTTTCAATCTCGGCACCATGTTCCGGGAGCGCAGCTATGACCGTGATTTCATCTACGGCGGTATCGGCTACTTTGATAACATGAACGCCTTTTTTACGGGCAACGGCTATACGGTCACCGACAAATTGGACTTTGCGGAGCAGAGCAAAACTTTCTCCAACGCCTGGGGGCAATGCGACGAGGATTTGTATTCCGAAAGCCTGCGCCTTGCGGACAGGAGTTTTCAAGCCGGCACGCCGTTTCACCAGGTACTCCTGACTACTTCCAACCACCGGCCGTTTACTTTTCCCGAAGGCACGGTGGACAGGAAGCAGGGTTCCCGCCGTTCGGCCGTCAATTATGCGGATTACGCAATAGGCCGGTTCATGCGGGAGGCACGGGGAAGGCCCTGGTTTGACAATACGGTCTTTGTTTTTGTGGGCGATCACCCCTCCTCGATTGCCGGAAAAACTGAAGTGCCTGCCGATGCCTACGGAATAGTCTGCGTCATGTACGGCCCCAAATACTTCCGCCCGGAAACGGTGAATACCCTGTGCAGCCAGATAGACGTCGCCCCGACGCTCCTGGCAAGCCTCGGTTGGGAATACCGTTCGCAATTTTTCGGGACAAATGCGCGAAAATTGCCGGCAGAAGCCGGACGCGCCTGGATATCCACTTATCAGCTTCTTGGTTTCAGGACGAATGAGCGGCTTGTTGTGTTGGAGCCTGACGGTAGCGCCAATGTCACGCGGATTGCGCCGCATGCGCCGGACGGCCCGCATGATGCCGCCTCCAGCCGCAATGACGCGGAGCTTGTTGCCAGAACAGTGGCTTCCTACCAATGCGCCTATGACCTGTTTACCAACAAACGGATGAAAGAAAGCGTGGTCATCGCCTATACGCCAAGGCTGAGTGGCAGATGAAGACAGCGGGAATGTTTCGCCGTGGGGTTTTTATAGCATTTTGCGCTTGAAATTGTCGCTTGACGGCGAAGCAAGTTCGCCTTGCGACAATTGCGCGGCAAACCCTTGCCGGGTACGTCTCAAATGGCCGCCGCAAGTGGTCGTAATTTTTGCGCTTGACTCCCGGCATTGCCGGGAATATCCTGCCGCTAATGCCTTCCTTCCGGGCAGGCAATCCGCTTGAGGGTGGCCGCCGGGACAGACTTTTTCAGCATCAACTAATAAGAGGACACCATGAGAACCAAAAAAACTACCCGTGATGATCCCGCGCAGGAAAACAAAGCCCCTGAAGCCACCCCCGAAGGCGCGCAAAATGCGGAAACAGAGGCCGGACAACCAGATTCCGGGAAAACCCCCGGTGATGCCCCCGCGCAGGAAGACAAAACCCCTGAGGCAACTCCCGAAGACGCGCAAAATGCGGAAACGGAGGCCGGACAATCAGGCGGGGGAGAAACCCCCGGCGATGCTCCCGCGCAGGAAGACAAAACCCCGGAGGCAACTCCCGGAGACGCGCAAAATGCGGAAACGGAGACCGGACAACCAGGCGAGGGAGAAACCCCCGGAGACAGCAAATTGAACGCGGCCAAAGCCGCGGCCAAAGCGGCCAGGGAAAGCGCCTGCCAGACCGCTGGAGCAGTCAAAGCCAAATTCAAAAAAGCTTTCGCCTCCGGCAGCAAAAACCCCGCTTTCATCACCGGATGCCTGGATAAACTGGTAAAAAAACTTGCTTCCTTATCCGCTTGCGATTGCGCGTATTCCAATATCCCCCGGGTGTTGTGCGCGGGACACGCGGCTTTGCTGCTGCTGGCCCTGATCAGTCTGGTCATGGGCATTGTACTCGGCATCCGCGCCGGATCCGCCTGTTTTTTGGGCTATGGACTCGCCGCGGCTTTGCTTCTGCTGGCAGCGCAATATGTGGCGGTAAAAAGCTTTGTTCTTCTGGAGGGTATAATTGAAAACCACCCGTCCAAAATTTCCGGCCCGGCTTTACCGGAAATTCTGGCGGTTTTGCATCTTCTCGGCGCTCTTTACGGGGCTTTCATGATCGTCAGCGGTATTGCGCAGGGGTTCCTTTTCATTAAAATCGCCTATGGAATTCTTGTGCTCATCATCCTGTTCCTGTCCGCCGGCCTGTTTACCCATGCGGACAAACTGCTGAATGTGCAATATGACGAAAAAATCTCTCTGACGGAACAATTGCTCGGGCTTTTGGCTCTGCTGAACAAAGCTTTGGTCAAACTCGCTCCCTGCATCTATTCTGTGGGTACCGCCGTTATGGGCGCGCTGGCCATCCCGCCTCTGGTCATACTGCTGGCGCGCGGCACGGCCGCCTGGACCAGCGCCCTGCAGGTCTGGTGCCTGCTGGCTTCGGCCGTTACTTTCGCTCTGACTCCTCTTATTCTGTATATTTCGGCCATGTTGATCCAGCTTGTGACCGACGTGCTTAAATCCCTGCTCAAAGTTGGAAATAAAGAATAGAAGCTATTGCATACCCGCTTGATGCAACGCTTGAAATTGCGGCTGACTTCCGCCGGGCGCAAGCCCGGCGCGCCGCCGCCAGACGGCGCGAGCAAAGCAAAAACCGCCTGAATCCGCAACAAACCATAAAGGAAGTCTAATGAGCGAACAGCACGTTTTTCTGTATGACACTCTCCCGGTTGAACATGGACAGATGCGCGGCGGCAAGGGCGAGGTCGCCATCTGCAGGATGCTCACAGCCGACGCTCTTCCCCCGGGCAGCCCTTTTAAAATGACCTCGGTGAACGTCATCCCTCCGGGCGCTTCCATCGGCCCGCACATCCATGAAGGAGAGGCTGAAATATACCTTATCATAAGCGGGAGCGGCATTTACAGCGGCAAGGACGGCAAAAGCGTCCGGGTAAAAACGGGCGACCTGACCATCTGTTACAGCGGCGAAAGCCACGGCATTGAAAACGATACGCAGGAACCGCTGCGCATGGCCGGAATTATCGCCGCCAAGTAACCAAAGAAGTCATTTCACATACATTATGCTTGAGGCTTGGGGGATAGTATCCCCCCAAGCTGCCTATTTTTTCAATTTGCCGGACAAAAATTCGGCCATATGCTCCACTTTCAGCTTTTTACCGCGCTTTTCCTCCCCGCCGCGCAGCTGCATGACGCAGCCGGGGCAGTCCGTCACCAGGGTGGAAGCTCCGGAAGCCTCGGCGTTGTTCAGCTTCATATCCAGCAATTGAACCGAAACTTCCGGGAATTTTACGGAATAAGCGCCGCCGAATCCGCAGCACACTTCTTCTTCCGCGCTCGGTTTATATTCAGCCGCATCCGCCAGCAGCGCTCTGGGCTGCTCCTGTACGCCCAAACCTCTGCACAAATGGCAGGGGGCGTGATAGGTAACCGTTTCTCCGCTTTTCACCAAATCCGGCGCTCCCAATTGCAGCACATCGCGCGTAAAGGAGCTGAAATCCCTGATCCGCTCCACAAAACGGGCTGTGTCGGCGGCCAGTTCCGGCTGCCCGGAAAGGATCCGCGTATAGTTGTTTTTGATGTGCGAGGCGCAGGAAGCGCACAGGGTGACAATGTAGTCATAGCCGCCGGCCGCGAAGGCTTTGACGTTCTGCGCGGCCACGCTTTGCGCGGCCATGCGCTCTCCCATGCTCAGAACAGGCAGGCCGCAGCAGCTTTGTTCCAGAGGGAATTCCACCGTGCAGCCTTTGGCGCTGAAAATTTCCACGGCCGCCCTGATCTGTTCGGGATAAACGAAATCCTGGGCGCATCCGGCGAAAATACCCACGCGGCATTTGCTTCCGGCGGACAGCTTGCGCTTGATCCCCGGCCATTGATCCCGGAAGGCTTTTGGGGCTATGGCCGGCAGGGCGCGGAAATTTCCGCCCGGCATGAAGATCTCCGGCAGATGGCGGATAAAGGCGGTGCCTCCGGTCACCGGCCGCTGCGCCCATTTGCCGAAACGCAGCAGGGTATGGAACAGTTTCCGGTTGGCCAGCACCTTCGCGAGCAGGGAGGAAGCCATGGGCGAACCTTCCTCCTCGTTCAGCCGCGCCCGGATTTCGCGAATAATGGCCGGCAGGTCTATGCCCGCCGCGCACACGTCTTTGCAGGCTTCACAGTTTATACAGTTCTGCACCAGGTTTCCGGCCTTGTCGTGCCCGTGGAAGAAATAAGTCAAAATGAGTCCAATCGCGCCGATGTAAATATGCCCCATCTTATGCCCGCCCACCAGCCGGAAAACCGGGCAGACATTTGCGCAGGCGCCGCAGCGCACGCAGTTGAGGGCCGGGCCGCAAACGGGATCCTTGGCCAGAGCGCTGCGTCCGTTATCCAGAAAGACCACATGCATAATCTTTTTCTTGTCCGGATTCAGAGTACATTCAGTCGCGCCGGTCATCCAGGAGACGTAGGAGGTGAGTATCTGGCTGGTGGCGTTGCGCGGCAGCACCTTGAGGACGCGCATGGCGTCGTGCAGCGAAGGGACGAGTTTGTCAATACCGCAGATGGCCACATGCACCCTGGGCAGGGTGGTGGTCAGGCGGCCGTTGCCTTCGTTGGTGCATATAGCCACCGTTCCGCTGGAGGCTATGGCGAAGTTGGCGCCGGAAATACCCATGTCGGCGGCGGCAAACCTGGAACGCAGTTCCCGCCGCGCCACCTTGACCAGCTTGGCGATGTCGCTGTCCTGTTTTTCACCGACGGCGCCGGTAAAAGTATCCGCCACCTGGTGACGCGAAAGATGAATGGCGGGCATGACCATGTGCGAAGGCCCTTCATTCCGCAGCTGGATAATCCATTCGCCCAGATCGGTTTCCGTCACCTCGCAGCCTATGGCTTCCAGCGCCCGATTGATATGAATTTCCTCTCCGGTCATGGATTTGGATTTGATGATTTTCTTTACCTTGTTCGCCCCGGCGATGGAACAGATGATCCGGTTGGCCTCCTCTCCGTCCGCAGCGCGGTGTACGATCACCCCGCGTTTCTCCGCCTCGGCCTTGAACTGATCATACAGCTCGTCATAGCGGCCTATGGTGGCCGCCTTGGCGGCGGCTATATCCGCAATCAGTTCCTTGGCGTTGACATCGGCGAAAATAAGCTGGCGGTTGGCCCGGTAGGCCACCGCGAATTTGTCCAGGGTCTGGCGCAAAAATTTATTCTCAATGGCTTCACTAAGCTCTTTGTGATAATGTTTCATCGTTTTGGCTGTTTGCATATTACGACTCCATCAAGGCTACATGCAGTTCAAGGGGGCCATGCACGCCGATGGTCAGCACCCGTTCTATGTCGGCGGTCCGGCTGGGGCCGGAAATAAACGAGATGAACATGGCGCCTTTATCCATAATCCCGTTCATGAAATTCTCGGCGTCGTCCAGACTGTTCACGATTTTCGACTTGGCCAGCGCCACCACATGAATCTCGCAAACCATGCCCGCAAGGCGCGCATCTTCGCCGCCAGACACAAGAACGCAGCAGCCGGTGTCCGCTATGCCCAGGTCGGCTATGCTGAAGCCGACGTCAATGCCGGAAACGTAGCCGCGCATGCCTTCGCGGATTACCGTAAAACCTTTTTCCCTACCGGCTTTCTCCAGGCCGCCGAATTGCCGGTCGCTCAGACCGGGGGCGGCAAACATTTTTTGCGTGGCCTGCCCGTAACGGCCTCCTTTTTCCCCTTCACCCACGTACACAAGTTCGCAAAAGTCCTTCTTTTCACATACATCCAGGGCATAGGACATAGCCTCCTCTAAATCCTTCACCTCCACCACTTTGGCGGAAACCACCGCGGCCTTCTTTTTGAACAGCTCAAGAATTTGTTCCTCTGCTTCCGTCATAACGCCACTCCTTTTTTGTCAAGTCCACCCGTTTTCCGGGTCGGAGTGAAAAACAAGACCCTATTCCACGTGCTTATCCCGGCATACATCAAGCGCATATGCAAGTCAAATCGTCAGCGGGGCAATTTGTCCTGAATCGTCAGCGCATCGTCTTTCACGAACCTGTATGCGCAAAATCAAAAACAATATTTTTTTGTGGCATAAATTGAAAAAATATAGCATATGGGTATTACAGGGATTTATAAATATTTTTTATGCCGCCGGCCGTATTATGCAGCGGCATACGAATCATGCGTTTTCCAGGTACAAGTGTCAGGTATCAAGTGGCTGCCGCTTGCGAAATGTTGGCCGTCAGCGTTTTCGAGCGCCGCGCAAATGACAACCGCAGCCGGTCTGTACAGACCAAAAGAGAGGAATATTCATTATGTCTACAAGTTTCCTTGCAGTTGTTGCCCTTATTCCAATCCTGGTCGCCCTGGTACTCATGGTGGGCCTGCGCATGGGAGCCATGAAAGCCATGCCCATAGCCTGGCTGGCTTGCGTGGCCGGAGCGCTGCTGATTTGGGATCTCCCCTTCGGATATGTGATCGCTCTCAGCATCCAGGGCGCCATCAGCGCTGTGGGCGTGCTGATCATCGTATTCGGCGCGCTGCTGATCCTGCACACCCTGCAATATTCCGGCGGCATGGAAACCATCCAGTACGGCATGCAGAATGTCAGCAAGGACATGCGCGTCCAGGCCATCATCATCGGCTATATGTTCGCGTCTTTTATCGAGGGAGCGGCCGGCTTCGGCACTCCCGCCGCCCTGGCCGCGCCCCTGCTGCTCTCCCTGGGCTTTCCTCCCATGGCGGCCGCCGTGCTGTGCCTTACCTTCAACTCTTTTCCGGTAACCTTCGGAGCTGTGGGCACACCCATTCTCATCGGCTTCGGCACTTCCATCAGAGGCGCGGTTGAAGCCGCCGTGGCCGCGGGAAACGTGGAGTCGGTGGAGCAATTCTTTAAAATCATCGGCGAAACCGTAACGCTTATGCACGGGCCCATGGCTTTCATTCTGCCCATTTTCACGCTGGGTTTCGTCACCCGCTTTTTCGGGCCCAACCGCAAATGGAGTGACGGGTTCGCAGCCTGGAAGTTCTGCATCTTCGCCGGCTTTGCCTTCACTGTTCCATACGTTGCCCTGGCCTGGGCCGTAGGGCCGGAAACCCCCTCCCTGCTGGGCGGACTTATCGGGCTTGCCGTTGTCATTACGGGCGCCCAAAAAGGTTTCTGCGTGCCCAAGACCGTATGGACCTTCGGCGAAACTTCCAAGTGGGAAAAAAGCTGGACCGGCGACATCGCCTTTTCCGGCAAGGCGGACTTCAAACCCCGCATGAGCCAGTTCATGGCCTGGCTGCCCTATGTGCTCATCGGCCTTATTCTCGTGCTCACCCGCGTGAACTTTCTGCCCTTCAAGGCCTGGATCAACAACAACGCCGTACTTTCCTTCGACGGCATTCTCGGCTTTTCCAACGTAAGCGAAAGCCTGAAACTGCTGAACCTGCCGGGTACGCTGCCTTTCATGCTCATCGCCATTGTGACCGTATTCCTGCACGGAATGCCCATAGGCAAAGCGGCTCAGGCCTGGAAGGAGACCACCGTAAAGATGAAGGCCGCCACCATTTCCCTCATAGCCTCGGTGGCTCTGGTCAAAATATTCCAGGGTTCCGGCTTCAACCCGGACACTGCCGCGGCCGTTGCCGCGGGCACAGCCCAATTCCTGCCCTCCATGCCTCTGGCCATGGCTACGGCCCTGGCCGGCATGCTCGGCTCCACCTGGCCGTTCTTCGCTTCCTACACGGGTGGACTCGGCGCTTTCATCACCGGTTCCAACACGGTTTCCGACATGCTCTTCGGCATGTTCCAATGGGATATTGCCGGCCAGCTTAACCTTTCCCGCACGGTCATCGTTGCCGCCCAGGCGGCCGGCGGAGCCATGGGCAACATGATCTGCATCCACAATATCGTGGCTGTCTGCACCGTCGTGGGCCTGCTGAACCGTGAAGGCGACATCCTGAAAAAAACTTTCTGGCCGTTCCTGCTCTATGGCATTGTGGTGGGCATTATAGCCTTCATGCTCCTGAACGGCGGCTACTCCAGTTTCTGAAATAAGGAGGCTCACATGGCCGTCACCCCGGCACTGATTACGGAATTTCGCAATATAGTCGGCAAGGAGAATGTTTTAACCGAAGAAGCCGACCGGCAGACCTATGCTTACGACGCTGCCGTGCTTACTCCGGTGGTTCCGGCTCTGGTGCTTGTACCAGTCACTCAGGAAGCTCTGGGCAAAACCGTCAAACTGGCCTATGACAGCGGTTTGCCCATCACCGTGCGCGGTTCCGGCACCAACCTTTCCGGGGCGAGCATACCGGAACCGGGAGACGGTGTGGTCATCCTGACCAACCGGCTCGACAAAATTCTGGAAATTAACGAACAAGACCTTTACGCGGTGGTGGAGCCGGGCGTGGTTACAGCCCGGTTCGCCGCCGCCGTGGCCGCGCGCGGCTTGTTTTACCCGCCGGATCCGGGTTCGCAGTCCGTATCCACTCTGGGCGGCAATGTCGCCCTGAACGCCGGAGGGTTGCGCGGCCTCAAATACGGCGTGACCAAAGACTATGTCATGGGAATGGAAATTTTCGACTATCGCGGCGAACTGGTCAAAACCGGCTCGCGCACGGTGAAGTGCGTAACCGGCTACAATATGGCCGCGCTTATGTCCTGTTCCGAGGGAACGTTGGGCGTTTTCTCCAGGCTTATCCTCAAACTGGTGCCGCCGCCCAAGGCTTCCAGAGCCATGCTGGCCGAATACGACGACATAAACAAGGCTTCGGAAACCGTGGCCGGAATTATTGCCGCGCATATTGTCCCCTGCACTCTGGAATTTCTGGACAACAACACCATCAAGTATGTGGAGGCGGATACCAAAGCCGGGCTGCCCGTGCAGGCAGCCGCCGTTTTGCTCATTGAAGTGGACGGCGGACATGAGCGGATGGTGGAGGAGGACGCGGCCAAAGTGGTTGAGGTATGTAAAAAATGCGGCTGCACTGATGTGCGCATGGCCAAAAACGCGGAAGAAAAACTGAAAATCTGGGAGGCGCGCCGCAACGCGCTGCCCGCTCTGGCCAGGGCCAGACCGACCACGGTGCTGGAAGACGCCACCGTGCCCCGCTCCAGGATTCCGGAAATGGTAGCCGCCGTGAACCGGATTGCCCGAAAATACCGTCTGGAAGTGGGAACTTTCGGACATGCCGGAGACGGCAACCTGCACCCCACCTTCCTTTGCGACCGCAGGGACAAGGAGGAATTCCGGCGGGTGGAAGCCGCGGTGGATGAAATCTTTGATGTGGCCCTGGGCCTCCAGGGCACGCTTTCGGGCGAGCATGGCATAGGCATGGCCAAAGCCAAGTGGATGGAAAAAGAAACCAACCGGGCCACCATTGAATTTTCCAAAAATCTGCGCCGCGCTCTTGACCCCAAGATGCTGTTCAATGCCGGCAAAAAGTTCTTGTAGGAGCATACCATGCCCGACACTGCAACCGAATCCGGAACGCGGAATGTAAAACGTCTCGCGAGCATGCTGCTGGAACTGGACGATTTGTTGATCGCCTGCATGCGTTGCGGTTTTTGCCTTTCCACCTGCCCGGTGTACGGCGCCACCATGCGGGAAGGCGACGTCACCCGCGGAAAAATCGCTCTGCTGGAAAACCTGGCCAAACACATGATCAGCGACGCGCAAAGCGTGAACGACAAACTGAACCGCTGTCTGCTCTGCGGTTCATGTCAGGCCATCTGTCCTTCCGGCGTGAAAATTATGGATATCTTCCTGCGCGCCCGCGCCATTGTAACCGGCTATCTTGGACTTTCTCCTCTGAAAAAGCTCCTCTTCCGGGGTGTACTGGCGCGTCCGAAACTGTTCAACTCTCTGCTCGGCCTTTCCTCCGCCCTGCAGGGACTGTTTATAAAAAAAACCGGAGGAATGGAGACCTATTGCGCTCCGCTGCTCCAATCCTTTATCGGGAACCGGCATTTTCCCCCTCTGGCCAAAAAGCCTTTCCACTCCCGCGCCCCTTCCCTGAATATACCGGCCGAGGCGGGCAAACCCGGCGTGGCTTTTTTTCCGGGCTGCGTATCCGACAATATCTTCCCCGCTGTTGCCGAAGCCTCGCTGAAAGTGCTGCAAAAGCACGGCGTTGGCGTTTTCATGCCCTCCGGGCTGAGTTGCTGCGGCATTCCGGCCCTGGCTTCGGGTGACCGGCCGGATTACGACCGTATGCTGCGCAATAACCTTAAATGTTTGCGCGGCGCTTCCTTTCAGTATCTGCTCACACCCTGCGGAACCTGTACGGCCACCATTCGCGAATTCTGGCCCATGCTCGCGGATGATTACTCCCCGGCCGAAAAGGAGCAAATCAGGGAATTGCATGAAAAATGTATGGACATCAGCGCCTTCGTCATTGACGTGCTCAAGGTGGAGCTTCCGGCGGCTTCCAACGGCGGCCCGGTGGTCACTTACCATGATTCCTGCCACCTGAAAAAATCCCTGGGCGTGGCCGCCCAACCGCGCAGCATTCTGAAATCCCTGCCCGGATTCAGCTTTGCGGAAATGCCTGAAGCCGACCGGTGCTGCGGAAGCGGAGGGAGTTTTACCTTGCGGCATTACGACCTGTCCACGGACATCGGACAGCGCAAGCGCGACAACATTGTCTCCGTCAAGGCGAATATCGTGGCCGCGGGCTGCCCGGCCTGCATGATGCAGATGATGGACGCGCTCTCGCGCAACAACGACAAAATAAAGGTACGGCATGTAATGGAGCTGTACGCCGATACTTTGTAATTACGTTTCCGGATCAAAAATGCCGTTATTTTTGATCCGGAAGCGGAAATCTGTAATTTTGAGACGCAGATTGACTGCCAAAGAAGGCGGCGCGTTTTTATTCCTTGATAATACGCAAAACCTCTTTCTGCGACTCGATTTCCTGCTGTAAAACGAGTTCGATAAAGTCCGAATCATCGCCCTGCGTTTGCGCATGGCGCAATGAATCAATATACTCCCGCCGGATAACGGGATAAATCTGCACCGGCATATAGCCGTGCTGAACAAGAATTGTATTCATGGCAAGACGGGCCACCCGGCCGTTGCCGTCACTGAATGGGTGGATGGCGACAATTTCCTTGTGAATTTTGGCGGACTGCACCGCGGGATGAAGTGAAGCCAGGCTCGGGATGGTTTGCTCAAATAGAATCTGCATCAATGCGGGAACTTCTCCAGCAGAAGGAAACTTAAACGCGGTGCCGGTGACGAAAACCGCGGTGGTTCTGTACTCCCCGGCTGTGCCGATCTCCATGCCGCCGTCAAGCATCCCGTGCATCGCCAAAATATCCTGTTCGGCTATGCCTCTCTTGCCCATCAGCGTGAACATGTAATCGTAAGCTTTGGCATGCCCCAGGGCGGCCATGGTTTCGCGCAAGGTTTTACCGGCAACGGTGACGCCGTCTTCCAGAAGAATTTTGGTTTCGGATTCCGTATAGGAAGAGCCTTCTATGGCATTGCTCGTCCAGGTCAGGCCGAGCCGGTAATATTTGCGGAGTTGCACCAGCGTATCGCCTTCATAGGGGCGATAGGCCGCAAGCTGTTCGTGCAACGCGTCAATTTGCTGAATCTGCGCTTCCTGTTCCGCTATGCCCATTATAACCCATTTCCCGACTTTTTCAGCATCGACTAAGTACGCTGTACTGGCCGCCGCGCGGACAAGCCCGGCGCCGACTTAAGGCGGCGGAACAAAGCAAAAACCACGTTTTTTGCTTTGCGGTCTTCACACTTCAAACGTAGCGAAGCGAAGTTTTAAGTGTGACATGGTACTGGTTACGTCCCGCTGCCCATCCTGCGCTGGGCCTCGACCCAGGCAATGGCTTCACGCAGTTTCAGCGTGCCTTCATAAAGAGCCCGGCCTGTAACCACGCCTTCCAGACGCGAGCGCAGACTTAAGGGGTAAAGCGCGCGGATGTCTTCCAGCGCGGTAACGCCGCCGGCGGCAATGACCGGAACGGCAGAGTCGTCCGCCAGCCGGGCCATGGGTTCAATGTTCAGGCCGCTTTGCATTCCGTCGCGATCAATATCCGTATAAATGATAAAAGCCGTCCCGCTTTGCAAAATCCCCGGCAGCGCATCTTGCACGGTCAGACCGGAGTCTTTGACCCAGCCCCGGATTTTCAGCTTGCCCCCCTCGGCATCCAGCGAAACGCCCACTCTGCCGGGAAAGCTCCGGCATATTTCAGTATAGAGTTCCGGCTGTTCCAGAGCCAGCGTTCCGATAATCACGCGCTTGACGCCTGCTTCCAGATACAGCCCGGCGCTTTGCATATCGCGTATGCCGCCGCCCACCTGCAGGGACAGGGGGAGCTTGGCGCATATTTCTTCAATGATGGGCAGATTGACCGGTTTTCCGCCGAAAGCTCCGTCCAGATCTATCACATGCAGCCAGGAGGCGCCTTCATCCCGCCAGCGCATGGCCATCTCCAGAGGGTTGGAGGAAAATACCGTGGACAGGGAAGCTTTGCCCTGCCTGAGGCGTACACATTGTTTGTCTTTGATGTCAATGGCCGGAAAAATGATCACAAACCCAGCTCCCCGGCGGCCCTGGCCATGCCTTCCAGCGCCAGATCCTCGGCGCTTACCCATTTTCCGCCGCGGCTCATCCATTTGCCGATGTCCAAAAGATTCGCGCTGAGGGCTTTTTGCGTTTCATCAAAGCGGGAACGGGCCAGCAGAAGTTTATTGTTTACGTCCAGCAAAAAAAAGTCCATGACCACCGCGGCCGGTTGTTCCGCCCCCAGTTCGCCGCCCAGACGTTCCTGCCAGGCGTGCAACTGCGGCACAAGCACGACCTCGACGTTCAAGCACCGGCCCACGGCCAGCCAGAACTCAAAGGCCGAGGGTGCTCCGTTTTCACGTACGGTTTTGACGCATTGGTAGGATTCTTCCGTACCCACATAGTCCCGGCCGGTCGTGTCGCGCAATACGCGCTCAAAGTCATCATCCAGGCGCGCCAGGATGCCGGCGTCCACAGGCTGGACGACATCCGGCAGATAACCCGCCAAAAGTTCAACGGTGGCGACGGGTTGGTAAAAGCCGACCACCCCGACACGCTGATCCTGCGGAAGAGAAAAAACGGGCGCTTTTTTGGCGCAAGACGCGCAAAGCGGTAAAAGGACAAGCGCGAGCAACACGGACTTGCAAATATCAAGTTTATTTTTCAATTCAAACTCCCTTTTGTACTCAAAATCATGGAGCGGTTGATCGTTACAGCCTGGCGCAAAGCAAGGCCGAGAGCCTTGCAGGCGGCTTCCAGCAAGTGATGTCCGTTTTTTCCATAGAGCAGGGAAACGTGCAGATTCATCTGCGCCCCGGCGGCAAGGGATTTAAAAAATTCACGCCAGAGACCCTTTTCTTCTCCCGCAATGACCGGCGGCAAAAGCTCTTCTCCTTGAAAAACCAAATAGCTGCGTCTTGAAAGATCCACGCAGACGTCGGCCAGAGCCTCATCCATGGGGACTTTGGCAAACCCCGCGCGGGCAATCCCTTTGCCGTCGCCCAGAGCCTTCAGCAGCGCCTGCCCGAAACAGAGGCAAAAATCCTCCACCGTGTGGTGGGCGTCAACATACAGGTCGCCGGCGCATTGCGCTTCCAGATCAAACCCGGCCCAAAAGGTGAGGAGCGTGAGCATGTGATCCGCCATGCCATAACCGGTGTTTATTTCAACCCGCCCCTCGCCGTCCAGGGTGAGCGTAAGGGAAATTTTGGTTTCACCGGTGGTTCGGTTTATACTGGCGCCGCGTTTTTTCATGGTTCTTTCCTTATTCAATTCATTCGATTCGCAAAGCAAAACCGCGCCCATGCGGCTGATTTGCCGGCCGCGGCCCCAAGTTTCGTCTTGCCGCCGCCGTGCCTCAAACTTTACCATAAATGGAGAAATTCGCCACTTTCTTTTTATTCGAATTCCGGGTAAAAATTGCAGAAACAATTTTTACCCGGAAGGGCATGTATGACGAGTGACGCGCAACAAGCGGTTCTTCCCGAAAAGCTCAACAATTACGCGGTATGGAGAAAATTGGGGCTGGCTTCGCTGTTCAACACCATTGAACGCAACAGTGAAGGCACGGTCATTGTGGATGCCGAGGCGCGCGTGGTCTGGATGAACGAACGCTATGCGGCGCGCTTCGGGTTTACCGGTTCCAACGCGGAAGGGCTGGAAGTGGAGAAGGTAATTACCCACAGCAAGATGCGGCAGGTCGTGCGCAGCGGAAAGCCCATACTCCTGGACATCATGCCGACTACCGGAGGCCCGCTGGTGGTGATGCGCCTGCCCATAAAGGGCGACGACGGACGCGTCCTGGGCGCCATAGGTTTTGCCCTCTATGACGATTTGGCGACCATTTCTCCCCTGTATTCCGCCTTTTCCCGCATGAAATCGGAGCTGGCCAGCGCCAGAAAAGTGCTGGCCAGCGAGCGCAGGGCCAAATATTCTTTTGACAATATCATCGGCATAAGCCCCATTATCGTGGAGTTGAAAGAAAGGGCCAGACGCGCGGCAGCTTTTGAATGCCCGATCCTGTTGACCGGAGAAACCGGCACCGGCAAGGAACTTTTGGCTCACGCCATTCACGGGGCTTCGTCCAGAGCGAACTGCCCCCTGATCAGCGTGAATATGGGCGCCATTCCGGAAACGCTTATGGAAACGGAATTTTTTGGCGTGGCGCCCGGCGCGTATACCGGCGCCCTTAAAAGCGGACGGCCGGGGAAACTGGAACTGGCTGAAGGAGGCACTCTTTTTCTGGATGAAATGGCGAACTTGCCCTATGCCCTGCAAGGCAAGCTTTTGCGGGTGCTTCAGGAAAAGGAATATGAAGCCGTCGGCTCCAACAAAATCAGGTGGACCAATGTCCGGCTGATTGCCGCCACCTCCGCCGACCTGGACGGAATGGTTCAAAAAAATCTTTTCCGGGCCGACCTCTATTACCGCCTGAATGTCGTTCCTCTGCACATGCCTCCCTTGCGGGAAAGAAAAGCCTGCCTGCCGGTTCTGGCCAAAAGCATCCTTTCGCTTATCGCCCACGAAACCAAAATCATCTGCCAAAGCATAAATGAAGACGCGCTGGATCTGCTTGCCGGGCATCCCTGGCCGGGAAATGTCCGGGAACTGCGCAATGTCCTGGAGCGCGCGGCCATGTTCGCCGAAACTCCCACCCTGGGCCCGGCTGACCTGCGGCCTCTGCTGATCTACGCCAAAGAGGCGCGGGATGACAACTACGCGGAGTTCCAGCTTGCGGCGCGCACTTCCGGTTACACCGGAGCCATGGATCAATTCGAAGCCGCGCTCTTGCGCAAAACCCTGGGCAAGACCGGCGGAGATGTGTGCAAGGCCGCGAAAAGCTTGGGCATAGGACGCTCCACTTTGTATAAAAAAATCAAGCGGCACTGTCTGCCGTCGCTCTAGTTCCATGTATCGCTTAAAACTACGCATGCGCTTCGTTTTAAGCGATAAGACCGCAACGCAAAAAACGTGGTTTTTGCTTTGCTCCGCCGCCTTAAGGCGGCGCGCCGGGCTTGTTCGCCCGGCGTCAGTACGCTGTTCTATACGAGCTTTTAAGTGTTACAGCGTACTGGAGCATTTTACGCTTGAAATGCAGAACGGAAATTGTCTCTATTTGAAGACTTTATCTCCATATAGAGACAGAAATATTTTATTTTTTTCCGTGCAACTTTTGCATCATTCGGCTATATTCGTCTCACTTCAGAGATAGACGGGGATCTTCCCGCTCCAGGCTTCCGGCCAACCCGTGGAAATTTCCCGGAAGCGGCAGAGGCGTTTTTCAGATAACTCACGGTAAATAAACGTATTTTTTCGATATACGGGTCAATAGAAAGCCTTGTTTCAGCGGCAGGCAAGCATTTTGCATGGAGAACAGGCTGGCCGTAATTCATTTACGGACGGTAATTCGACATTGCATGGAGTCAAAGGTTTTTCCGCAATCAACATGTAACCGATGCGGGAGGTCATCCGGCTGCCGGCGGTGGAGTTTTTTCTTCACCCGACGCCCTTCGTAGAAGTAGCAGATTACACGGTTGTCAGTGTCAGAGGTTTTTTCACGCCACTCAATATTCCTCATTAAAAGACGAAAGATGTGGGAGGACACATGGTTATTGGAATTATCATTTCATTGGCGCTATTGACTTACATTGCCTACAAAGGCTACTCGGTTATTTTGTTCGCTCCGGTGTGCGCGCTGCTGGCGGCTTTTACGGCGGACGTTCCGCTGCTGCCCGGCTATACCGAACTGTTCATGGTCAAAGCGGTCACTTATGTAAAAAACTTCTTTCCTGTCTTCCTGCTGGGCGCGGTGTTCGGCAAGGTTATGGAAGAAAGCGGCGCGGCCCGTTCCGTGTCCCGTTACATTTCCAACAAGCTCGGGCCTGAACGCGCGGTGCTGGCGGTGGTGCTGACGGCGGCCGTGCTGACCTACGGCGGGATCAGCCTCTTTGTGGTGGCCTTTGCCGTGTATCCTTTCGGTTCGGCGCTGTTCCTCGAAGCCAATCTGCCCCGCCGCCTGCTCCCCGGAGCCATCGCCCTGGGCGCTTTCGGCTTTACCATGACCGCCATTCCGGGCACCCCGCAAATCCAGAACATCATCCCGACCGTCTATTTCCATACGGATGCCTATGCCGCCCCGGTTTTCGGCCTCATCGGCGGCCTGATGATCGCCGTGCTCGGCGTGCTCTGGCTTGAATACCGCAAAAGGAAAATGCTGAGCAAGGGTGAAACTTACGGCGAACTTGACACCCGCGTTTCCACCAACTTCGACGACGGCGTTCCGGAACTGCCGCCTATGCTGGCCATTCTGCCGCTGCTGGTCGTGCTGGTGGTCAACTACATCCTCACCCAGGTCATGAAAGGCTGGGAGCAAAGCATGATGGAAGGCACCGCGGGCCTGCCCCTGGCCGCCAAGGTGATTCCGGTGGCCAACTGGGCGCTGATTGTCGCCCTGATCGTGGGCATTGTGCTGGCCATTATTTTCGCGGGCAAGCAGTTCAAAGCCCGGGGCAACCTGCAGACCGCCCTGAACGCCGGGGCCATCGGCTCCCTCCTGGCCATTATGAACACGGCCTCGGAAGCCGGCTACGGCAACGTGATCAGTTCGCTCCCCGGTTTTGCCGCAGTGCGTGACTTTTTGCTGTCCATTGACCCGGGAACTCCGCTGCTCTCCGAAGCCCTGACCGTGAACGTGCTGGCCGGCGTCTCCGGTTCGGCCTCCGGCGGCATGAGCATAGCCCTGGAAGCCATGGGCACCCGCTATCTTGAATGGGGCATGCGCGTGGGCCTGGATCCTGAACTGCTGCACCGCGTCGCCGCAATGTCTTCAGGCGGCTTTGACACCATGCCGCACAACGGCGCCGTCATCACGCTCCTGGCCATCTGCGGCATGACCCACAAGAAATCCTACCCCGACATCGGCATGACTACGCTGGTTGTTCCTTTCGTGACCACGCTCGTGCTTATTCTGGTCTGGACCGTGCTCGGCCTGGGCCATATTCCGATCCCGGCCGCCTGATTGATTTGATTCTCCAAAGGCGGCGCGTTTTACGCGCCGCCGCCGCTGACAGGCCCCGGACACCGGGGCCGCAAGTCATCAACGCGCGGGTTCTGCCCCGCCGCCCCCGCAGGCGTAAGCGAAATTTGTTTCGCCGTCAAACGCCTTGAGGGACGTCTCAAAATTAAAATGCTTTTAAGGAGTAGTGACGCTATGGCTAAATTTATGTCTCCCCAAGAGGCCGCGGAACTTATAAAGGATGGGGACACCCTGATTACCGAGGGTTTTTTGCTTAACGCCTTTGCCGAACAGGTGGTCAAGGCGGTGGAAGAGCGTTTTCTGAAAACCGGCTCGCCCAACGGCCTGACCCTGCTCTACGCGGCCGGCCAGGGCACGGGAGCGGGAACCGGGCTGGATCACCTGGGGCATGAGAAGCTCCTGAAGAGGGTGGTCGCCGGGCATTGGAACCTGAGCCCCAGCCTGGGAAAACTGGCTGTGGAAAATAAAATTGAAGCCTATAACCTGCCCCAGGGCACCATAGCCCATCTTTACCGCGACATGGCGGCCGGGAAAGTGGGCACGGTCACACATGTGGGGCTGAAAACCTTTGTGGATCCGCGCCTGGGCGGCGGCAAGCTCAATTCCGTCACCACGGAAGACCTGGTGGAAGTGGTCACCCTGGGCGGGCGCGAGCAGCTTTTGTATAAAGCCTGCAAGCCTACGGCCTGCATCCTGCGCGCCACTGTTGCCGATGAAAAGGGCAATGTCAGCATGGAGGACGAAGGCGTCACTCTGGGCTTGGTTTCCATAGCCCAGGCGGTCAAGCGCAATCACGGCACGGTCATTGTGCAGGTGCGCCAGGTGGTCAAGGCGGGAACCCTTGATCCGAAACTGGTGAAGCTGCCGCATATCCTTGTTGACGCCATAGCCGTGGTTCCGCATGAGCTGCACCAGGCGGAAACGCCGGCCGCCCTGATTGACGTGTGTTCCGGCAAACGCAAAATTCCCGTCAGTTCCATGGCCCCCCTCCCCTTTGACGAACGCAAAATCATCGGCCGCCGCGGCGCCATGGATCTTGTGCCCAACTCCGTGGTCAACCTGGGCATAGGTCTGCCGGAAGCCATTGCCTCGGTCGCCAACGAAGAAGGCATAGGCGAGTATATGACCCTGACGGTGGAAGCCGGCCCGGTCGGCGGCATTCCCCAGGGCGGCAAGCTTTTCGGCCTGTCCGTGAATGCGGACTGCATCATGGATCAGCCTTATCTGTTCGACTTTTACGATGGCGGCGGGTTGGATCTGGCCTACCTGGGCCTTGCGGAATGCGACGAAAAAGGCAATATCAACGTCAGTAAAATGGGGCCGCGCGTAACCGGCTGCGGAGGTTTCATCAACATTACGCAGAATGCCCGCAAGGTGTTCTTTTGCGGCACCTTCACCGCCAAAGGTCTGAAAATTAAGGCAGAGAACGGTAAACTGGTTATTGAGCAGGAAGGCGCAATCAATAAATTCCTCAAGCAAGTCGGCCATGTTACTTTCAGCGGCGAGTATGCCGCCGAAATAGGGCAGCCGGTCTATTACCTGACGGAACGCGCCGTTTTTCAATTGAAAAAGGACGGAGTGCATCTGGTGGAAGTGGCTCCGGGCATCGATATCGACAAAGACATCCTGGCGCATATGGAATTCAAGCCGATTATCGCGGCCGCGCCCAAACTCATGGATGCCCGTATTTTCAAGGAAGGAGTCATGGGCTTGGCTTGATAGCGCTTATTTGCAAAAATAACCATAAAAATTCTTATCCGTTATTTTTGCAATCAGGCAATAGACGATCACTGCAACCCTGAAACCAAATTATAAGGAAAAATGCTATGGCTTGGACTTATGACAAACTTAAAGTCGGCGACAAGGACAGCGTCAGCAAATTGATTACCGATGAAGTGGTGCGGTTGTTCGCGCAGGTCAGCGAAGATTTCAACCCCTTGCATCTTGATGAAGAATTCGCTAAAACTACTCCTTTCGGACGGCGCATTGCTCACGGAATGATCAGCGCCGGCCTGATCAGCGCTGTGCTGGGGGCGCACCTCCCCGGCATGGGGACGGTATATATGACTCAATCCCTGAAGTTCCGCCGCCCCGTATTTCTGGGTGATACGCTCACCGCCTGGGCTGAAGTGCAGGAAAAAATCGACGCCAAGAAGCGCATTGTCCTGAAAACCTGGGTAGAGAACCAAAAAGGCGAAGCCGTGGTCGAAGGCGAGGCTTTGACCATGTTCGACGTCTAGAACATTTTTACGCTTGAAATGCTTGCTTGACGGCGGGCTTTCGCCCGCCTGCAAGCATTTCGCGGCAAGGATTTGCAAACAAATCCCTGCCGGGCAGTACAACTTTTCAAAGCTGGACTGCTCTAACTTTTTAACCGATCACAGTTAAGGAGAAAGAAGATGAGTTTTTTGAACGAAGACCAGAAATTGATCCAGAACATGGCGCGTGAATTCGCGGAAAAGGAAGTTGCGCCCATTGCCGCGGAAATAGACAAGACTCACCGGTTTCCCGCTGAAACGGCTAAAAGAATGGGCGAACTCGGCCTGCTCGGACTGTCCGTTCCGGATGAATATGAAGGCGCGGGCGGCGATTATGTCAGCTACAGCGTGGCGGTGGAAGAAATATCCCGCGTATGCGCTTCGCACGGCGTCATCCTTTCGGCGCAGGTTTCCCTGGCTGAAGGCCCGATTCTGAAGTTCGGAACAGAGGAGCAGAAGAAAAAATATCTGCCGGATCTGGCCACCGGACGCAAGCTCGGCGCTTTCTGCCTGACCGAGGCCGGCGCCGGTACGGACGCCGCCTCCCAGCAGTCCGAAGCCGTGCTCAAGGGCGACCAATATATCCTTAACGGTTCCAAAGTATTCATCACCAACGGCGGCTTTGCCGATACCTTCATCTATTTCGCCATGACCGACAAATCCAAAGGCCTCAAAGGCATTTCTGCCTTTATTCTGGAAAAGGGCTTCGGGGTGCAGGTAGGCCAGCGTGAAGAAAAATTGGGCATCTGCGCTTCCTCCACCACGGAAATCATCCTGAAAGACTGCGCGGTGCCCAAGGAAAACCTGCTGGGCAAGGAAGGCGAAGGCTTCAAAATCGCCATGCAGACTCTGGACGGCGGGCGTATAGGCATTGCCTCCCAGGCCGTGGGCATAGCCCAGGGCGCTCTGGAAGCGGCCATCACCTACGCCAAGCAGCGTACGCAGTTCGGCAAGCCTATTTCCGCCAACCAGGGCATGCAGTGGATTTTGGCCGACATGGCCACGCGGACGGAGGCGGCTCGGCAGCTAACCCGCCATGCGGCCCTGGCCAAAGACACTCAGCCCCGTTACGGTCTGGAAGCGGCCCAGGCCAAACTGTTCGCGGCTGAAGCCGCTATGTGGGTAACCACCAAAGCGGTGCAGGTACATGGCGGCATCGGTTACACCAAGTCATACCCGGTGGAACGCTTCATGCGCGACGCCAAGATTACGGAAATCTACGAAGGCACCAGCGAAGTGCAACGCATGGTTATTGCCGGCAATATTCTGGCTTGACCGGCATTTTACGCCGGAGCGGTTTGACCTTGAAAATGCACAAACCGCTCCGGGAGTTGCCGGCAAACGCTTGCCGCGAGATTGTCGCCTGGCGGTTTTACTTCGCCGCCCGGCGGCAGTCTCAAGCGGATTTATTTTCCGGCAAGCGGTAAGCCGGTACGCTATAACTGTACATGAAACAAGGAAGTTTTGATGAAAAAAATAGTAGTTTGTTACAAATGGGTGCTTAATGACGCGGATATTCGGGTAAATGAAAAATCCAGGGATCTGGATTTTGAAAAAAGCAAGGGCCAGATCAACGAATATGACCGCAATGCTCTGGAAACAGGCGCCAAATTGAAAGAAGCCTCCGGCGGAGCCGAATTTGTGGGCATCACCTGCGGCGCTGATGTGGAAAATTCCGCCAAAGACGCCCTGTCACGCGGCCCGGATGCGGTGTATCTTCTGAATGACGCGAGCCTGGCGGATGCCGACAGCACAACTACCGCCAAGACGCTTGCCGGCATGATCCGTTTTTTGGGCGAGGCGGATGTGGTTATCTGCTCCGAAGGCTCCAGCGATCTTTATGCCCAGCAGAACGGGCCCCGTCTGGCCGCGCTTCTGGGCTATCCTTCCGTCAGCTATGTTTCCGCGGTTTCTCTGGACGGCGATGTTCTGACCCTGAACCGCAAACTGGAACAAGGCACAGAAACAGTGACGGTTGCCGCCCCGGTGGTGATCTCCGTTTCTCCGGACGTCTGCGAAGCGCCTATTCCCAGCGTCAAACAAATTCTCGGCGCCAAGAAAAAACCCGCGCACGCGCTGACCCTCGAAGGAGTCGGGCTTTCCGCCGATGCCGTGAAGCCGTTGACCACGGTAAACAGCGTCAAGGCGCCGCTTGGCAACCGTAAGGCCGTGAATATGGCCGCGGGCGGCGAAAGCGTACCCGAAGCCGTGGCCAAGCTGGTCAAACAGCTTGCCGCCGACGGACTTTTGCAGTAGCGACAATCTCAAGCGCAAAATGCTACAAAGTCGGGGCACTCCTGAAACCGCCCGGCTTCCTGGAGCAATTTAATTTTGAGACGCTCCCTTCGGCGCTTGACGGCGAAACAAGTTTCGCCTGCGGGGCGGGCGGCGGTGCCCGCCGCCAGAGCATTTCAAGATTTCAATGTTAAAATGCTCTAATGAAAATAAACTGTACAACAGTCTCTATATATTAAGGAGATAACAATGCGTGATATTTGGATAGTAGCGGAAAATCTTCCCTGGGCGCGCACCTTGGTGGCCGGCGCCTCCTCCATCGGACAGGGCGCGAAGATTATAGCTTTTGTCAACGGGGAAGAAGACGCGGCAAAGGAAGCCATTGCCTGCGGCGCTACGGAAGCTTTTTACCTTCCCCTGCCCTCCGACGCCCCATGGGAGGCGTATACCCCCACACTGGCGGAAAAAGCCAAAGCTGAAAAACCCGCGCTCATTCTGCTGAGCGCCAGCCGCCGTTGCCGTGACGTGGCCGCCCAACTGGCCGCCCTGCTTGATCTTCCCTGTTTTTCCGAAGGCAAAAATATTGTCCTGACCGAGGGAAAAGTCACGGTGGATACTATGGTTTACGGAGGAATGGCGGTAAAAAATTCTACCGCGCATGCTGAAACCGTGCTTGTTACCGTTGGGGCCAAAGATTTTGAACCTCTTCCGGCGGATGCCTCCCGTTCCGGCGCGGTGAGCGCCCTGCCGCTCGCCGCGGGCAGAGTTACCGTTACCGGACGCAAACCCAGAGAAGCCCAGACCGTCGATCTGGCCGGCGCGGCCAAAGTCGTAGGCGTGGGCCGGGGCGTTTCCGAACAGGGAGACCTCGCGGCCATCCGGGAACTGGCCAAAGCTCTGGGCGCGGAAGTGGGCTGCTCGCGCCCCATTGCCGAATTCTTCAAGTGGATGCCGGAGGAATGCTACATAGGCATTTCCGGCCAGCAGATCAAACCGCAGTTGTATGTGGCTGTGGGTATTTCCGGGCAGGCCCAGCATTATTTCGGCATCCGCGACGCCAAAACCATCGTGAGCATCAATAAAGACAAAGAAAGCCTCATGAACAAAAATGCGGATTATTTTATTGTGGCGGACTGGAAAGAGGTTGTGCCGGAATTGCTTAAGGCCGTACAGAACGCCTGAAGCATTTTTTAACATTGGAAAGGTTGAAATGCTCTGGCGCGGCGCCTGTTGCCGGGGCATTTCAGCCTCAATGTTAACATGTTGTAAAACATAACAAACAGGAGAAATCATGGCTGATTATGACGCCATAGTGGTCGGCGCGGGGCTTGCGGGCAGCACAGCCGCGTACTGTATGGCCAAGGCTGGTCTGAGCGTGCTTGTTCTGGAGCGCGGAAACACGCCGGGGACAAAAAATGTCACCGGCGGGCGTCTTTATGGACACAGCCTGGAAAAAATCCTGCCGGGCTTCGCGCAGGAAGCGCCTGTCGAGCGGAAAGTGGTGCGTGAACGCGTTTCCATGATGACCGAAGACAGTTGTTTCACTGCGGATTTCCATTCCGCGCGCTTTAATGACCCGTCCTGCGCCTCGTATACGGTATTGAGGGCGGAATTTGACGCCTGGCTTTCCGGCAAGGCCGAGGAAGCGGGTTGCGATGTGGTTTGCCCGGCGGTAGTTGAGGATCTGTTGCGTGACAACGGTAAAATTACCGGTGTGCGGGCAGGGGAAGACGAACTGACCTCCGAAGTCGTGTTGCTGGCCGATGGGGTTAACAGCCTTCTGGGGCAGAAGATCGGCTTGAAAAAAGAACTGGCCGCCAATTTTGTGGCTGTAGGCTGCAAAGAAGTGGTGGAACTCCCCAAAAATGTCATCAATGACCGTTTTGGTTTGAACGACGGGGAAGGCATGGCCCAGCTTTTTGCCGGTTCCCCCTCCAACGGCATGATGGGCGGTGGTTTTCTTTACACCAACAAAGAAAGCCTGTGTGTGGGGCTGGTCGTGTCGGTGGCCGATATGGCCGGGTCTTCCGTGCGTCTGCCCGACCTGATGGAAAAATTCCGTGAAAGCGCGCCGTTAAAGCCGCTGCTTGCCGGCGGCAAGCTGGTTGAATATTCCGCGCATCTGGTGCCGGAAGGCGGTTTGCACATGCTGCCTTCCTTGAGCGACAACAATGTTCTTTTGCTCGGCGATGCCGCCGGACTATGTATGAACCTGGGCTACACGGTGCGCGGCATGGATCTTGCCGTTGCCTCCGGGGAGATGGCCGCCCGGATCGTCATTGAAGCCAAGGAAAAAGGCGACTACAGCAATGCGGTTCTTTCCTCCTACAAGACCAGACTGGAACAGAGTTTTGTGCTCAAGGATCTGCATACGCACAAGAACGCGCCCGACTTCATGGAACATACGCACCGCATGTACAAAGAATACCCGGAATTGACGGCGGACGCTCTGACCGCTTTGTTCAAGGTGGACGGGACGCCTTCCAGACTGCTCCTGAAGAAGATGCTTCCCCTGGCGCGCAAGGCGGGTATATTCAATTTGCTTAAAGACGGCTTTAACGGAACGAGGGCATTGTGATGAATGTTGAACAAAAACTTTCCATAGACAAATTTGCAGTGGACGAAGGGAACCCGCATATAGTCCTGCACCTGGACAAACTTGACGAGGCTGCCCGTAAGGCTCTTACCGTGGTCTGCCCCGCCGGTCTGTATACCATGGACGAAAAAGGCTCCATGGCCTTTGAGGTGGCCGGCTGCCTGGAATGCGGCACCTGCCGCGTGGTTACGGCGCGCCTTCCCGGCGCCCTGGAATGGAAGCACCCCAGAGCTTCTTTCGGCGTGGAGTTTCGCTACGGCTAAGGCAATTTAACTTTGAAACGCTCCCTCCGGCGCTTTACGGCGAAACATCGCTGCTGTCTTCATCCGTAGCTTCCTTCGTCGCAACGGCTGAAGCAAGTTTCGCCCACGCCCGCGGGGCGGGCGGCGGTACCCGCCACCATAGCATTTTCTGCTGAGCGTGTTGTCGAAGCCTGGGCGGGAAACCCTTACTATCGCAAAAACGCAGAAATTTTTACGGATTATTCGCCCGGCCAAACCTTGACAACTTCCCTGCCTGAACTACAATGTACTTCAGGCGGGGAAAAACCGCCAAGGGAGAACAACATGTCAAACGGAATCGTGCAGGCGCGCATTGACAACGCCGTAAAAGAAGAAGCCGCCGCCGTGCTGGCCACCATCGGGCTTACTGTATCCGATGCGGTGCGCCTCCTGCTTATGCGCATAGCCCATGACAAAGCCATGCCTTTCAACCCGCTCATTCCGAACGCGGAAACCATAGCGGCCATAGAAGAAGCCAGGGCGGGGAATCTCCCGCGCGCCAATTCCATAAAAGAACTGTTTGAGGAATTGAATGCGGACGATTGAGCGGAAAATTGACTGGACATCCGCTTTCAAGAGGGACTTCAAACGGGAAAAGAAGATGGATCGCCAGCTTGAAAACATTCTTGATCCTATCTTGACAGGCCTTGTAAATGACAACCCCATACCCGACAAATACGCGGATCACCCCATGACGGGCACATGGAAGGATTGCCGGGATTGCCACGTCAAGCCTGACCTTGTGCTGCTCTACCAGAAGCCGGACAATGACGCATTACGCCTTGTCCGGTTAGGCTCCCATGCCGAATTGGGCATATAACGTCTAGTACCATGTCACACTTAAAACTTCGCTTCGCTCCGTTTGAAGTGTGAAGATCGCAAAGCAAAAAACGTGGTTTTTGGTTTGCTCCGCCGCCTTAAGGCGGCGCGCCGGGATTGTTCGCCCGGCGTCAGTACGCTGTTCTATACGAACTTTTAATTGGTACAGCGGACTAGTTTTAGCTGTAAATTCTCGGC